>NZ_JBFOCM010000009.1:0-10929 GCF_040907825.1 Aeromonas sp. s7(2024) | reverse complement strand
TTACGTACTTTGAATCGGCCAATCTGATACCCCAACTCTCGCATCATCGACATCAAGGCGCGGCTGCCCGCTGAGTTCCGGCTTTCTTTGAACAACCGGCGCAACTCACTGCGTTGCTGTATCCGCTCACGGTTAATCGCCCGTCTGCGGGCCAGATAGTCGTAAAAGCAGGATGTTGGAACATCGAAAGCGCAGCAGACCAAGGTGATGGGGGCTTGCTCCCTTAATCGGTCTATCAGCGCGTACGTGTGAACTCGTCCGCCATCAAGAGAGCAGTAGCCTTTTTTAGAATGTCCTTTTCACGTTCGAGCCGGTTAATACGGGCTTCCAGCTCCTGAATTTTTTGCTTCTCCGGAGTCAGTGCTTTGCCGATTGGGGTTGTGCCAGTTCGTTCGGATTGCAGTTGCTGAACCCAGCGGCGAAGTACGGTTTCACCGACATCCAGTGAACGGCTGGCTTCGGGAACAGAATACCCCTGGTCGAGCACCAGGGATGCGGCTTCGAGTTTGAATTCGGCAGTAAATGAGCGACGTAATCTTGTCATTGAACACCTCAGGTCATGGTGGCGACTGTACCACCTAAAATGGTGTCCGGGATGATTAGACCACTACAAACCCACTCTTCATGGCCTCTGCTCTGCTCTGCTCTGCTCTGCTCTGCTCTGCTCTGCTCTGCTCTGCTCTGCTCTGCTCTGCTCTGCTCTGCTCTGCTCTGCTCTGCTCTGCAATGAGTGATGGCAGATCCCGAAGACAAAAAAAGCGCCCTGAGGCGCTTTTTTCACATCAATTGGATATCAGCCTTTGAACTTGCTGAACACCAGGGAGGCGTTGGTACCGCCAAAGCCGAAGCTGTTGGACATGACGGTATTGAGTTCGGCCACTTCATACTCGCGCACGATGGGCAGACCTTCAGCCTTCTCGTCCAGGGTCTCGATGTTGATGCTGGGGGCGATAAAGCCGTGTTCCATCATCAGCAGGGAGTAGACAGCCTCGTGCACGCCCGCAGCGCCCAGCGCATGGCCGGTCATCGCCTTGGTGGCAGAGATCTTGGGACCGTTGGCGCCAAACAGAGTCTGGATAGCTTCCAGCTCTTTGGTATCACCCACCGGAGTGGAGGTGCCGTGGGTGTTGATGTAATCAACCTTGCCCACACCCTGCATCGCCATCTTCATGCAACGCACCGCGCCTTCACCGCTCGGGGCGACCATGTCGTAGCCATCGGAGGTAGCACCGTAACCGGTCAGCTCGGCATAGATGTGAGCGCCACGCGCCAGCGCATGTTCCAGCTCTTCGATCACCAGAATGCCGCCGCCACCGGAGATAACGAAACCATCGCGGTTCGCATCATAAGTACGGGACGCTTTTTCCGGCGTGTCGTTGTACTTGGTGGAGAGGGCACCCATGGCGTCAAACTGGATGGTAGAGGACCAGTCCAGCTCTTCACCGCCGCCAGCGAAGACCACATCCTGTTTGCCAAGCTGGATCAGTTCAAGCGCGTGACCGATGCAGTGAGCAGAGGTGGCGCAAGCTGAGCTGATGGAGTAGTTGACACCCTTGATCTGGAACGGGGTCGCGAGGCAAGCAGAGGTGGTGGAAGACATGGTGCGCGGCACCATGTAAGGGCCCACACGCTTGACCCCTTTCTCACGGGCGATGTCCACAGATTCCGAGGTGTTCTTGCCGGAGGCACCACCTGAACCGACCACAAGGCCGGTACGCTCGTTGGAGACCTGATCTTCCGCCAGACCGGCATCTTCAATGGCCTGCTGCATGGAGAGGTAGGCGTAGGCCGCAGCGTCGCCCATGAAACGCATGACTTTACGGTCGATCAGTTCAGACGGATCGAGTTTGATGTTACCCCAGACACGGCTGCGCAGGTTGTGCTGCTCGAACTGCTCGGAATAGGTGATGCCGGATTTACCTGCTTTCAGGGAGGCCAGCACTTCTTCCTTGTTGTTGCCGATACTGGAGATGACGCCGATACCGGTGATCACTGCTCTTCTCATTAATTCATCTCGTCTGGAAAAACTGGCGCCAAGTCTACCCGCTTTCGGCTGCCAAACTGGTCTGCTTTCACGTAGAATGCCCGCGATTTTGTGACGCGAGCCGAGGAAAACGTGAGTCAAACATCCTTACATCATGCCCGATTGGACTGGAATGAAGCGGGAACTCCTGTCTCCAGTGACTTCGGGGATGTGTACTTTTCCAATGATAACGGTCTAGGTGAAACCCGCTACGTCTTTTTGCAGCAAAACCGGCTACCTGCGCGATTTTCGCACCACGATAGTGACAGTTTCGTGATAGGTGAAACAGGTTTCGGCACAGGTCTTAACTTTCTGGCGACAATGCAAGCCTTCCTGGAACAGGCGCCCCAATCCGGCAACGGCTCCCGTCTGCACTTCATCAGTTTCGAGAAATACCCCCTGACCCAAGACGATCTGCGCAAGGCGCTGGCCGCCTGGCCTGAACTTGGCTTGAGTCAGGATCTTGTCGCCCAATGGCCGCTGCCGGTCTCCGGTTGCCACCGCCTGCATTTTGCGGGTGGCCGCATTCGCCTCGATCTCTGGTTTGGCGACATCAAGGATATGCTGCCGCAAGTGCCTCACCGGGCAGAGGGGCTGGTGGATGCCTGGTATCTGGATGGTTTCTCCCCGGCCAAGAACCCGGAAATGTGGACACAGGATCTGTTTGATGGTCTCGCTCGCCTCGCCCGTCCCGATTGCTCCATCGCCACCTTTACCTGTGCCGGTTTTGTCCGTCGCGGCCTGATTGCCGCCGGTTTTGCCATGAAGAAGGTGAAGGGCCACGGCAGCAAGCGGGAGATGCTGGTGGGGGATCGCACCGACAAGCAACCGCAGCAGACCATCGCCCCCTGGTATGCCCGTCCTGCCGGACGCGCTGGCGAGGTGGTGATCATCGGCGGCGGCATCGCCTCGGCCATGACGGCGCTTTCTCTGGTGGAGCGGGGTCGCAAGGTGACGTTGCTGTGTGCAGATGGCGAACCGGCCACCGGCGCCTCCGGCAACCGCCAAGGAGCCCTCTATCCCCTGCTTAACGGCGAGCACGATGCCCTGTCACGCTTCTATTCGCTCGCCTTTGGCTATGCCCGCCAACGGCTGCTGGCGTTGGCCGAACGCCATCCTATCGCTTTCGAATTATGCGGAGTGACCCAGCTCGGTTATGACGACAAATCGGCAGCCAAGTTGGCGAAAATGAACCAGGGCCCCTTCCCGTCCGAACTGATGCATCCCCTCTCTACAGCAGAGGTAGAGCAGGTGGTTGGCCTGCCCTGTGGCCACAGCGGCGTCAGCTATCCGCTGGGAGGCTGGCTCTGTCCGGCCGATCTCACCCGAGCCGCCCTGAAAGAGGCGCAAGCCAGCGGCCTGCTTCAGGTGGAGTACCACACCCAAGTAAGCGCCATTGCCGAGCAGGCCGATGGCTGGCAAGTAGAGAGCCAGGATGGCCGCCACTGGCAGGCCCCCAATCTGGTGGTCGCCGCCGGTCACCAATTGCCAGCATTGCTCCCCTTTGCCGAGCTGCCCCTCTATCCGGTGCGCGGTCAGGTGAGCCATGTGCCGACCACGGCCAGCTTGAGTCAGCTCAACACAGTGCTCTGCTACGATGGCTACCTCACGCCCATGCACAACGATCAACATTGTATTGGTGCCAGTTATGGCCGCAACCAGAGCAGCCTTGAGTTTCGTGCCGAGGAGCAAACCCAGAATCAGGTGCGGTTGCAAGCCTGCCTGCCGGAGCAAACCTGGCCAGCCGAGGTGGATGTGAGCGGCAACGAGGCGCGCGTAGGGGTGCGTTGCGCCAGCCGGGATCACCTGCCGGTGGTGGGGCCAGTGGCCAGACTGCAAGGTCTGGCGGATCACTATGCGCAGCTGCAGCATGATCAGCACAACGCCCAGCCACTCCCCCTTCACCCCGGCCTCTATGTGCTGGGGGCGCTCGGCTCACGGGGCCTCTGCTCGGCGCCGCTCTGTGGTGAGCTGCTCGCCAGCGAGATCTGCGGCGATCCCCTGCCGCTGGCCGCCGATCTGCTGGAAGCGCTCCACCCAGCCCGCTACTGGGTACGCAAGCTGCTCAAGGGCAAAGCGCTAGCCTGAACCGGACTCTGCAAGGAAATAGAATGGCCGCCCATCAGGCGGCCATTCTATTTATCAAATCGTGCGATGCTGGATATTGCGTCTTAAGATAGCGCTTACTTGGGCCAGTGCACCCCGAGTTGTTCGCCGTAACCTGTCTGCCGCTGGAATCCGTCGAGCCGTCCCTTGATCTTGTTCAGCTCGCCACTGCCTGCTGCCCACGCGGCATAGCGCAGCACCTGACAATCTGCATGCCCGGGTAATCCCGCAATCGCGCCACCCACCTGATTGGCCCCTTGCAGCACCATCTCCTTGAAGCGGGATTCGTAGTCAAACATGCTGGAGAGCAGCCGCCCCCAGCGCTGGCGGGCAGGATCGTTACTGTTCGCGCTCTGACGCCAGCGGGGCAGCAACACGGTGGCGTTGGTGGTCACCGTCACCCGGTTGAGCTGGCAGCGCCCCGGCAACTGCTCGGTATCCAGCTGCCAGTCCACTTGATAACTCGCCTTGCCGAGTACGGGCTTGCCATTCACCTTGGGAGCACTCTGGGCAATCGCCCGGGCAAGCTGCTCCGGACTGGTTGCATTGACCTCATAAAAACGGACATTGATGCGGGACTCTGGCACCACTTGCGGTCGGCTCGGCTGAGCCTGACTCATCAGGGGCAACAGCAACAACCCGACCCCCACTACTCCATAAACCTTGCTGACCATGCCAGACTACCTTCCTTGATTGCACGGGCGGAGTACCAACCTTGGCGAACCCCACCGCCACACAGATGACGGGTATAGCCTATGTGTGACGACGAGGCGGCGCAATACAATGATGCGCCCAGAAATCAGAGCACGCTCACAGGTTGCGTGAGCAGAGTATGGCACAAGGGCAAAACTGTATTTTTATTGAGCATGACGGCTGATGCGCTGCCAGTCGAGGTGATAGTTTTTCACATTGATGTCATGACCATCTATCTGAATAAAATGATCATTTTTAAGACGGTTGGCAAAAAAGTCCTGATCTGCCCCCTCATTGAGCCACAGCTCGCAAAGTCCCCGTTTTTCCTCTCTGGCATAGAATCTCGGGGTGACCAGCAGCGCGACCCCATCTACCCGGATGGCATGACGGGCCAGGCAGTTTGCTTCCGTGGTTTTGGATGCCAGCGCGGCAAAACGGGGTCTGTTCCCCTCGGCGACCACCAGTACGCCGTAAGAGTGAGGAGCCATGAGACGCCGCATGGCGACCGCCTGATGAGGGCCGGTTTGATGAAAACCGTCATTGGTTACTGCAAACACGCAAGTAGGTGAAAATAGCATCGCAAGCAGAAAAAGAGAGCGTTTAATGCCTGAAAAATCACCAACCACCATATAAAAGCCTCAAAAGACAACCAAGGCTGGCAAGGGTAGGTAGCCAAACCCGCTGGGTAAAGTACCTTTACCTTTCTTTAATTCTGTTCATGGGGTTAAACGTTGATTTAGCTCACACAACATCCTGTTTCCAGTCGCCACTCTACCCCTATCGGAATAGACTCCCTCCACTCTCATCCAATCAGAAGGCAACATATGCTGGAACTCATCGTTGGCACCCTGGTCACCCTGGTGGTGGGCCGTGCCATTTTCAAAGGATACTCCGCGACCGGGGTGCTGCTGAGCGGCGGCTTGCTGCTGCTGGTCATCACCGCCATGATGGGCAAGCCGGTACTGCCGAGCAAAGTGGTCAGCACCGGTTATATCGCAACCGATATCTTCGAATACGTCCGCTTCCTGCTCAATGACCGTGGCGGTGGACTGGGGATGCTGATCATGGTGCTGTGCGGCTTTGCCGGCTACATGAGCCATATCGGTGCCAACACCATTCTGGTCAAGTTGGCCAGCAAACCGCTCGGCATCATCAAGTCCCCCTATATCCTGCTGGTGGCTGCTTATCTGGTGGCCTGCGCCATGTCACTGGCGGTGAGCTCCGCCACCGGCCTCGGCGTGCTGTTGATGGCCACCTTGTTCCCGTTGATGGTCAACATGGGGATCTCCCGTGGTGCGGCGGCGGCCGTGTGCGCCTCGCCAGCCGCTATCATTCTGGCACCGACCTCAGGGGACGTGGTGATGGCCGCTCAGGCCGCCAACATGCCGCTGCTGGATTTTGCCTTCAAGCTGACCCTGCCCATCTCGCTGGTGGCGATCGCCTGCATGGCGGTGACCCACTTCTTCTGGCAGCGCTACCTTGATCAGAAATCCGGTGAGCACAACGAGCCGGTCGCCCCGGGAGATCTGGTGACGACTGCGCCGGCCTTCTACGCCATCCTGCCCTTTACCCCCATCATCGGGGTGCTGGTGTTTGACGGCAAATGGGGTCCGCAGCTGGATATCGTCACCATCATCGTCATGTGCATGGTGCTGGCCAGCCTGCTGGAGCTGGTGCGGATCCGCAATGGCAAGGAGCTGCTGGACGGTCTGCAGGTCTGCTGGCGCAACATGGCTGACGCCTTTGCCGGTGTGGTCATGCTGCTGGTCGGTGCCGGTGTCTTTGCCCAGGGTCTGATGACCATCGGCTTTATCGACACCCTGCTGGCTCACGCGCAGGATCTCGGCTCCGGCGGCCTGATCATGATGCTGTCGCTGGTGGTGATCACCACCCTGGCCGCCTTCACCACGGGCTCAGGCAATGCCCCCTTCTACGCCTTCGTGGAGCTGATCCCCAACCTGGCCAGCAGCCTTGGCATCAACCCGGCCTATCTGGTAATTCCCATGCTGCAAGCCTCTAACCTGGGTCGCACCATTTCGCCGGTCTCTGGGGTGGTGGTCGCCTGTGCGGGGATGGGCAAGCTCTCGCCGTTCGAAGTGGTCAAGCGCACCAGTATGCCGGTAGCCGTCGGCCTGCTGGTGGTGATCGTCGCCACCCAGATCATGGTTCCCGCCTGATCGCTGACCAGCCCGGCACCCTGCCGGGCTGGTATCCTCCCCCCCCTTTGCAGTAGACTCGGTGCTCATTTTCCCCTAAGGAGGACCGAGATGAGTATTACGGTTCAACTTGCCCATTTCAGTGATTGCCACTCCCACTTCGATGGCGCGCCCATGAGCTTCTCCCCTGTCGGTGAAGGCCAATGGCGCACCCAGTGCGGCGGTTATGCCCGGATCCTGACCCGACTGACCCAACTGCGTGCCAAAGCCGCAGCAGCCGGCCAGCGTTTTCTGTTTCTGCACGGTGGCGACTCCTTTCAGGGCTCTCTCTATTTCAACCGCTTCAAAGGGCGCGCCAACGCCGACCTGCTCGCCATGCTGGCCCCCGATGCCATGGTACTTGGCAACCATGAGTTCGATCTGGGCAATGGCCCGTTGGTGGAGTTCTTGCGCCAGCTCGATTTTCCTGTGCTGGCCGCCAATCTGGATAACAGTCAGGAGCCTGCCGACACGCCGCTGGGGCTGTGGGATATCCCCCATCTCTACGACGCCCATCAGCCCTGGCATCGTCAGGTGATCGACGGGGTTCCCTTTGCGCTGCTCGGGATCACCCTCGCCCAGATGGCTGCCATCGCCAACCCGGATCCCCACACCCGTTTCCACGCGGTCGCCGACACCCTCACCAAGGTGCTGCGGGAGATCAAGCGCGAAGGGATCCACCATATTGTGCTGCTGAGCCACCTCGGGCTGGATCAGGACAAGCTGCTGGCCGAGCGCTTCCCCGAGCTCAGCCTCATCATTGGCGGCCATACCCACAGCCTGCTCGGCGATCTCGCGCCGCTGGGTCTGCCAAGCGAAGGCAGTTATCCGATGATGAACAACGGGGTGGCTATTTTGCATGCTGGCCACAGCGCCCTCTGCCTCGGTGTCTGCGAGCTCACCTTCGATCAGTCAGGCCGCGTCGTGCAAAGTCAGGGACAGCTGGAGTGGCTCCCCTGGCACCCCTGGCCATTTGCCTCCACGCCACCTGTCGGGCTCACCTTCTGCGAGCCGGATCAACAGCTTGAACAACATCTGGCCAAACGCTACCGGCCGGAGATTGAAACCATGAGCCAGCGCATCGTCACCCGGCTGGCGGCGCCGTTGCCCCATCAGCGGCTGCCGGATGCCACCCTGCCCCACGGCAGCCTGCTCGCCCCGCTGGTGGCCCGCGCCATGCTGACCGCTGCCCGTGAACAGGTAGGCGAGGTGGACTTTGCCCTGCACAATGCTGGCGGCGTGCGCTGCTCGCTGGAGCCGGGCCCCCTGAGCGAAGCGGATATCGCCGGTCGCCTGCTGCCGTTTGCCATTCCCCTCACCCTCTATCGGGTGCACGGTCACGAGTTGGCGGAGGCGCTGGAGAATGCCATCGACAACGCCACCAACAACGGCGTGGTCGGCAATGGCAACGGCAGCTTCCCCTACACCGCAGGGGTGCGATTCACCTATCAGGCCGATCGGCCCAAGGGTCAGCGCATCACCCGACTGGAGTGGGAAGCCGCCCCCGGCCAGTGGCAAGCGGTCAATGCCGAACAGGTCTATCGCGGAGTATCGAGCGCCTATACCGCCTCCGGCAAGGAGGGTTACACCGCACTGGCGCGGACCCTGACCCAGCACAATCAAGAGCTCGGCATCACCCTGGCCGACGCTTTTATCCGCTGGGCCCGTCACCTGCCGACACTGGAAGCGCAACCGCCCCTGCTTGAGTACCTCAGTTGATGCAGGGGGGGATGGCTTTGCCACATCCCCCTGACGGCCAATATTGCCGCAGCCAGCGCCCGGTTCCCTGCAAGAACCGGGCTTTTTCGAGAATATTTGCCCCACACGGGCCCGCCCCATTGCATCGCACTCACTAGCTCGGCAAGATAGGCCCGCTTTCAAGACCAGCTGCAGGAACAGGCGACTTCATGAATCACTCCATCCGTTTCACTCCCCCTCGCGTCAACCCGGGTATCAAGCCAGCCATTGTGCTGCTGACCGCCTTGCTGGCGCTGCTCTTCTGTCTGCGCAACCCGCTCTTCCACGCCATGGCGCCGGGCTTTGATGCCTCGCTGTTCGCTGTGATGGGCAAGATGTGGAGCGAAGGGGGCGTGCTCTATCGCGACATGATCGACATCAAGGGGCCGATGATTTTCGCCCTCGACGCGCTGGGTTATCGAATGGGGGGATTTGTCGGGATCTGGACACTGGAGTGGGTGCTCTGCTGGCTCGGATTGCTGGCCAGCTGGCAGGCCTTTGCCCAGCTCGGACTCTCGTTCAAGGCGCGCCTTGGCGCCATGCTGGCGGTGCTGGCTCTGTACGGCACCCGTTACTACTACGGCAACATGACCGAGGACTGGACCTTCCACTTCGCCCTCATCGCCCAGTGGGCCTTCATTACCCTGCTGCTGGACAAGGGATTTCGCTGGTGGCCGGCACTGGTGGCGGCCCTCACCTTCGCCATCGTCGCCTGGATGCGCACCAACAACGGCGCCTTCTGGGGCGCCTGGTATCTGGTGCTGTTCTGCCACTGGTGTCTGCACGAGAAGTGGCGTGATGCCATCTTGCTGCTCATCTCCAGCCTGCTGGGGCTGGCGCTGATTGGCGGCCCGCTTTACGCCTACTTCCAGCAGCATGATCTGCTGGCGGCCTTCAAATACTACGCCTTCGACATCTTCTTCGAAGGGAGCTACGGCAATGGCTTCTCCCCCATGGTGGGCGCCGTCGGCCTGCTGCGCACCGGCCTTGTGATGCTGCTGCCCGCCTTCATCATTCTGATGCTGAGCCGCCGTCAGGAGTGGTATCTGCCCGCCCTGCTGGCGACCCTGTTTGGGGTGCTGTTTACCCTGATCGCCAACTCGGTCTCCGGCCATGTGTTCGATCACTACGACGTGCTCTATCTGCAACTGGCGGTGCTGCCGCTGGCGGTATTGCTGGATCGCAGCGAACAGCAGGCAGATGCCATCGGCCTGCTCTGCATCTCGCTGGTGGTACTCACCGCCAGCTGGCTGCTGGCCCAGCAGCTCGCCTTTGGCTGGAGCACCAAGGAGTGGTCCCTCGAGCGGGTCAACGAGGTGCTCGGCACCAGCCTGCTGTGGGCGCTGCCGGTGCTGATCCTCATCCCCCTCTGGCGAGCCTGGGATGTGCGCAGTGCCACCCCCTGGCTGGCGACGCTGGCCATGCTGCTGCTGATGATCAACAACGCCTGGGAAGGCACCCTCAAGGGTCGCCCTTTCAATCCGGCGGCGCAGGTACGGGTTGATCGCATCAAGGCCGAGACACTCCCGAGCGACAAGATCTGGGTCGATGGCATCCAGCCGCAATATTATCTCTGGACCGATCGCCAGCCGGCGTCCGCCTATCTCTTCTTTGCCAACGTCAATCCGCCCTATGACGTGCGCGAGCGGGTGCTGGCCGATATCCAGCGCCAGAGCCCGAAGTTCATCATCGCCAAGCCGGATCGGGTGAGCGAGGAGCTGAAAAAACCGAGCTCGCCTTCCCATCTCGCCTTCTATCAATACCTGACCAGCCACTACGAAGAGGTGGATCCGGGTCTCTATCGTCGCCGATAACCAGCTCAGAGACGCAAAGGGCGGCCATTTGGCCGCCCTTTTTCTATCCCCTGTCCCGTCCTGAATATGGTCTACACCTTTCCTCCCAATAAATGGAGAACCCGATGGGACAAGGTGTGAAACGGACACAGCGCGATTACTCGCTGACTTTTAAACTGGCACTGGTCGAGCAGATTGAAAAAGGCGAGCTCACCTACAAACAGGCTCAGGTGCGTTATGGCATTCAGGGCCGCTCCACCGTTCTGCTATGGTTGCGTAAACATGGTCGGCAAGATTGGAGCCAGGGGGCTTCTGTGCGTGCCGGCAGGAGCATCACCATGCCTGACCCCGACAACCAGACGCCCGAGCAGCGTATCAAGGA
>NZ_JBFOCM010000008.1:0-126175 GCF_040907825.1 Aeromonas sp. s7(2024) | reverse complement strand
AGGTTATGTCCCAATTACGTGTTGCATGGGGCGCCCCAGCGCCTCATGCAAACATGTTTTGATATTTACGCCTTTTCCGTAACGCTCCAGCATCCGGCGCCAACCCAAGTAGTTCTTCAGGTAGTGCGTCGCCACGCCATGGAACCGCTCCATCCACTCTTTCAACCGATGGTGATATCCGTTCACATGCTGGATGTGATACGCACCGACTACCCGTTCGCCTTGACGATTGCGCACCACCTGATGGGTTATACCCTGTTCCTTGCTGAAACAGGCATACACACCCGCCCCATCGCTACACAGCACCGCATCCGGTGACACCAACGGCTTCAACACTGCGATGACCGTATCGGCATTTATTTTCTCCAACTGGAAATCCGCATGGTGGCCTGCACGGTCTTGTACCACCATCACCGGGATGTAATCTGGCCCGGTTCCACGAGTTCGACCTTTACCACCGCGATGACGTGGTGGACGCGGCAGTCCCCGCTGCCCCTTGAACGATTCAAGGAAGAAGGTCTCATCCACCTCAACAATGCCCTCTTCCCGGGTGGCCTGATGGGTTGCCATCGCGCGCAAGAATCGGTGACGCCAGAGGAACGCGGTGTTTTTGCTGACCCCACAGCGCCGCGCGGCCTGGCGGACAGTCAGTCCTTCGATGAGAGCTTGCGCGTAGTCTTCCCAGCACTGTGCTTTACGCAATCTGGCCAAGGGCGTCTTGGTCAGAACGGTGCTGGTGCGCAGACACAGTTTGCAACGGTAGCGGCGCAGTCCCCGACTCCATCCCCAAGGCGCCAGCTGGGTAACATCGGCCTGACAATGGGGGCAGCCACTGCATGCCGGTAACTGAGTATTGAGCGAGGTAATGGTGTGGGGTGCAGTAAGCTCCTGCTGAGCAACACGGCGCTGGCGCAGGGTTAACTGGGGAAAAAGGGACAACAGGTGTTGAAAGGCTGGGGTATCCATGATGGTAGACCTCAAGGTGATGGCCTACTTCAAGATTAGCCTTTCAACACGTAATTGGGACAGAGCCTTTTTTTATGGGTAACGAAACGATGAAAGGGTTATTGATCGCTGATGACGATGGCAACCCGGCGGTTGGCGGCCCGGCCCTCTCTGGTCTTGTTATCCGCCAGTGGCATGGTCTCGCCACGGCCATGGATCTCCAGATTGGCTGGCTTCATGCCGACCGAGACCAGCACATCGGCCACCGACTGGGCCCGCTTCAGGGAGAGCTGCTGGTTGTAGCTGCTCTCGCCGGTATTGTCGGTGTGGCCATCCACCCGCGCCTTGTCCAACCCTACGCCAAGCAGTGTTTTACCCAGTTTTTCAACGGATTGGCGAGTCTGGGGATTGAGCGCCCCCACGTTGTTGGCAAACAGCACCCGGTTGGCCAGATCCAGCGTCCACCCCTCATCGGTCAGATAAAAGCCCTGCTCCTTGAGCACGGCGATTTGCTCCGGGGTCAACCCTTTGGGCGCGCTCTGGCAACCGGCCAGCAGCGACAACATCAACCCCAGCAGGGTCACTTTCAACAGGTGGGTGATCTTCATGGTTTGCTCCTTGTTTATGTTGTTATTCTTGCCAGTCAGGCGATTGTTTGCTGTTCGCTGCGGCGCGCCCGTTTCGCCAGATACATGGCTGCATCGGCCTGATCACACAGCACGCTGGCACTCATGCCCGCCTGATAGACGGCAAAGCCGACACTCACCTCGGCCACCAGCTGACGACCGTCACGCAGCGCCACCGGTTCGCTCATCGCCTGCTGGATGCGGCCAATCACCTCTTCCACCTCATGCTGTCGCTGGAGTGGGCCAACCAGCACCGCAAACTCGTCACCACCGAGGCGAAAAACCAGATCATCCGGACGCAGCTGATGTTGTACCCGTCTTGAGAGCGCGATCAGCACATCGTCACCGGCGTT
The DNA here is from genome assembly GCF_040907825.1 of Aeromonas sp. s7(2024). Taxonomy (NCBI): domain Bacteria; kingdom Pseudomonadati; phylum Pseudomonadota; class Gammaproteobacteria; order Aeromonadales; family Aeromonadaceae; genus Aeromonas; species Aeromonas sp. s7(2024). The sequence goes on along the minus strand of NZ_JBFOCM010000008.1, from coordinate 124,251 downwards.
GTGCCCCAGCGTGTCATTAATTTGCTTGAAACGATCGCAGTCGAGATAGAGCAGCGCAAACCCCTCTTGCTCGCCGAGGGAGATGGCCTGCGCGAGCCGCGCTTCAAACAGGGCGCGATTGGGCAGTCCGGTGAGGGCATCGTGGGTCGCCTGATGGAGCAGGCTGGCATTTTCGCGGGCCTGCTGGGCCTGCCAGGCTTGCAGCTCGTCCAGCAGGGAGTTGAAGTCATCCCCCAGCTCGTTAATCTCGACGATATCGGCCGGTGGCGCCCGCATCCCCAGGGTGCGTTGTCGACGTACCGAGTGGGCGACAAGTGCCAGTTTGCGCAGCGGTGCGGTGATAGAGACCTGCATCCGGTCAGCCACATAGAGTGCCACCATGGCGCTCAGCATCAGGCAAACCACCATCACCAGCAGCGCCGAGAGCAAAAACAGCAACAGGTATTCACCGTGGCCACGCAGCTCGATGGTAGCGATCTGCTCACCACCCCGCAGCATGGGGAGCTTGACAGGCCCCGGCATCAGCAGTTGGGCCAGATAGTCTTCGAGCGTCACCAGCGGGTTGCTTCTGGGGCGCTCCCAACTGGCGAGCAGCTGGCCATTGGTCAGTACGATAGTGGCTTGGGCCACCTCTTCCTTGGCAACGATGCCACTGAGCGCCTCGCTCGCCGCCTCCTCATCGTGGAACACCACCGCCGCCTCGGCGCTGTAGCTGATGGCGCGGGCTACCAGCTCCAGATTGTGGTCGGCGTAAAAACGCACTACCAGCAGGGCCACCAGAGTAAAAAAGAGTCCCGCCACGCTGACGGCTGTGATGGCGGCCACCAGATGGGTTCGCCCCAGGCTCTGACGCAGGGTCAGACGGCGGGGAGCCGCGCTCACCTGTCGTCTCATGGAACCCCCTTGTCGGCATGGGCCAGCTTGAGCACGGCGGGATGCACCCGCACGCCGCTAAGGGCCAGGGCATCGAGGTTCACTTTAAACCGCACCCGCACGCTGTCCGGCGAGGTCTGCAGGCAGAACACCGAGCTGGTGGAACAGTCGTGGTTGTATTCGCTGATGCTGAGCACAGGGTGCCCCTGCAGGCGGGCAAACAGCGCAATCCGGGTCGGCTCGTCGAGCACCCCCAGATAGAGTACATCGCAGTGATCGCTGATGGTCGGATCGCTCGCCTCGTAACGATGGACCTGCACGGTACGGCCATTGGCCTGACGATCGATGGTAAAGAGAGCGCCGGCATATTCGGTCGGCGCCGCCACGCACATGCGCAGCACCGCAGGCTCGGTGGGCCAGCGGGTGTAACTCATGATATCGAGCACCAGCTCCCTGACCGCCGTCGCCCGGCTCTCTGCGGCCGTTTCCGCCAGCGCGCGGGGCAACAGCAGGCCAAACGCAACCAACAGGAGCGCAAGACGGGCAGTTAAACGGGGGGAAAAGAGTAACAGCATGATCGGGAGGTGGTCGCCTTGACAATACCGCTGCTATGGCATTGCGGTTCAGGTACATGAACCCAGATAGTAAGTTGGCTGACACTGGCCTGACAAGTCTCACCCCGCCATCATCTACCGAGTTCGTGTAAAGAAAACGGAGAGCCCGTCTGGTAACGGGCTCTCTGGTGACAGGCAACAAGACGGAAATCACTTCTTGCTGATGCCGTATTCTCGCAGCTTGTTGGCGATGGCGGTATGCGACACGCCCAGGCGTTTGGCCAGCTGGCGCGTCGACGGGAAGGCGGGATAGAGCCGGGCCAGCAGCTGGCTCTCGAAGCGCTTCACCGCATCGTCGAGATTCCCCTCAAACCACTCGTCGATCAGCGGCATGGTATCGGCCGCCACCGGCAGGTCGATCTGCTCGGGCCCCAGCTCATCCCCTTCCAGCAGGGTCATGGCACGGTAGAGACAGTTGCGCAGCTGACGCACGTTGCCCGGCCAGCGATAGGCGGTCAGGTAGTCGGCCATGTTGCGGGTAAAGCGCGGACGGGGTCGCTGCAACTCGCTGGCAAAGCGGGAGACAAACTGCTGGGCCAGCACCATGATGTCTGCCTTGCGCTCGCGCAGGGGTGGCAGCGCCAGACTGAGCACGTTGAGGCGATAATAGAGATCCTCGCGGAAGGTTCCTTCGTGCACCAGATCCAGCAACTGCTTCTGGGTGGTGCAGATGAAACGCACGTTGACCTTCACCTCCTGCTCGTCACCGACCCGGCGGAATACCCCATCCTGCAACACCCGCAAAAACTTGGTCTGCAGATGGGGAGACATGTCGCCGATCTCGTCCAGCATCAGGGTGCCGCCGCTCGCCAGCTCCAGCACGCCGCGCTTGCCCTCGGTGTTATTGCCAAAGGCGCCGGGGGCATAACCAAACAGCTCGCTCTCGGCCACGTTATCGGGCATGGCGGCGCAGTTGAGGGCCATAAAGGGGTGGCTGGAGCGCAGGCTGGCCCCGTGACAGGCACGGGCCAGCAGCTCCTTGCCGGTACCGGTCTCACCGACAATCAGCAGCGGCGCGTCCTGCATCGCCAGTTTGCGCGCTTGCGACAGCACCTCTTTCATCTTGGGGCTCTCGGCCTGCAGATGCTCGAAGCCCCCCACTTCCACCGCATGAAGCGCGCTAAAGTGCAGGCCGACCCGACGGGCAGATTTGAGCACCACCACGGCACCGGCCAGCGCCTGCTTGCCGCGGGCTTCTGCCACGAACAGCGGCATCAGATCCGCCAGATACTCTTCGCCATTGAAACTGAGCTTGCAGGTCTGCGGCTTGATCTCGCTCGCCTCCAGCCAGCGGGTGAAGGAGAAACCCTTGACCAGCGAACCGAGCGCCACCCCGCGCACCTCCTCCACCGGCAAGCCGAGGGTGGTGAGGGCAGACTGGTTGGCCTGGGTCACCTTGCCCTTGCTGTCGAGGGAGAAGACCAGATCCGGCAGCGCCTTGAGCAGCGCCTCGATTTCGTGGTGCTCTCGCTCGGAAGGCATGTAGGGGATGGTCTTGACGTCGTAGACGCCGGGAATGCGGCGGATCTCCGGCATCAGGTGCTGAAAATCACTGAACTCCAGCTCGGGAAAGTTGAGATAGATGATGCCTGAGGTATCGATTTCGATGCCGCGCAGATCGATATTGTGCTCCACCAGGCGGTCGAGCAGTTCCCGGGTCAGGCCCAGGCGGTCTTCACAGCTGACTTCAAGACGCATTCGGGACACACTTCCTAGCTAACTCTATGAATGAGCGGATAATACAGTCTCGATCCCCCCAGTGCGAGCGCCAGCCCATAAAAATGCGGGCCTGCCCCGCTTTCGCAGGCAGGCCCGGGTCAACCGATGACGCTGCTGTGGGGCGCGATTACCGGAGCAACTGATCGGTGCGCGCCGCCATGATGAAGTCGTTGTGATGCAAACCGCCGATCTTGTGAGTCCACCAGCTGACGGTCACCTTCCCCCATTCGGTCAGAAATGCAGGAAGGGGGATACTCCGCCTCAACCTGTTCTCAGATTATCTGGGCAATTGGTCTGTACGCGCAGCCATGATGAAGTCGTTGCGGTGTAATCCGCCGATCTTGTGGGTCCACCAGCTGACGGTCACCTTCCCCCACTCGGTCAGGATGGCCGGATGATGGAACTCCGCTTCCGCCAGCTCCCCCAGGCGGTTGGTAAAGGCCAGCGCTTCCTTGAAGTTGCGAAACGTAAATTCCCGCCGCAGTTGCAGCGCACCCTCCTCCACCAGCGGCTGCCAGTCGGGAATAAGCTGCATCAGCTCGCGCAGCTCCTCATCGCTCACCTTGGGGGCATCGGCGCGACACGCTTCACACTGTTGGCTGGCCAGTTCGGACATGGGTTACTCCTGCTTGAATTAATGAAAAATTAATGAAAATGAAATAGGGTTGTTTGCTTTTGGTCAGCTCGCCTGTTTGCCAGCGGGAACCTCAAAACGTGGCGGATAGAGGCCAAGCCGACTGGCCTCCGCCAGAGCAGCCATGATCTCCTCCCCGGTCAGCTGGTAGAGATGATCGAGACTCGGCAGCACAAAATAGGTGGGCTGCATGATGTCGATGCGATACGGGGTGCGCAGCACGGTCAGCAGATCGAAGGGTTGCAGCAGCGGCTTGCCGGAAAGGGCATAAGCTGTCTCGCCGATGGAGGATAGAATGCCGCCACCGTAGATACGCAGCCCGTCCGGCGTTGCCAAGAGGCCAAACTCCACGGTGAACCAGTAGAGCCGCGCCAGAAAAACCCGCTGCTCCTTGCTCGCCTGCTGCCCCAACTGACCGTAGAGGTGGGTGAAGTGGGCAAAGACCGGATTGGTCAGCATGGCGCAGTGGCCGAAGATCTCGTGAAAGATATCCGGCTCTTGCAGGTAGTCGAGTTCGTCCCGGCGCCGGATAAAGGTGGCCACCGGAAACTGGCGATTGGCCAGCAGGGCGAAGAAGCGATCGAACGAAATCAGCGCTGGCACCGCCGCCACCGACCAGCCGGTCGCAGGCTGCAAGACGGCGTTGATCTCGGCCAGCTGGGGGATGCGATCACGGGGCAGCCCCAGCCTGTCGAGACCGGCCAGATACTCATCACACCCCTTGCCAGCAAGAGCGGCGAACTGACGTTCGATCAGGATCTGCCAGGTGCCATGCTCCTCGTTGCTGTAGTGGATCACCCCGTCAGCATCCGGCTGGTGGGCGGTGTAAAAGGTTGCCATAGCGGTTCCATCCTCTGGCGCCACATCAAGGCGCCTTGCCGTTTCATCACGGCTTCACTGTAACGAAATGGCAACAAAAAAAGCAGCCGACTCATGAGTCGGCTGCCTAAAACAGTTGTAAATAAATTGTGACAACCGCTATTGTTCTCCAGCAGCCATCAAGGCTTATTGAGATACCCCGCCAGCTGGCCGATCAGCCGCTTGCGCAGCTCGCCGAGTTTCGGCTTCTCGTCCGCACACCAGGGCAGCGGGCGGCACGCCTCTATAGTACGCAGGCCAAGGCGAGCAGTGAGCAGCCCGGCCCCCACCCCTTGCGCCGCGCGGGCAGAGAGCTTGGCGGCAAACTCGGCGCCCAGCAAGTCCATCCCCACCTCGGTCACCAGCTCGGTAGCACCGGCGTAGAGCATGTTGCGAAACACCTGACGGATGAGGCGAATCCGGCTCCAGTAACCAAGTTCGATGGCGTAGACATCGGCGATATCTTCGATCATCCGCAGGTTGCGCCACAACATCAGCATCATGTCGACGGTGGCGAGCGGGCTGAGCGCCACCAGAACAGCGGCCTCCCCCGACCATTTGGCCACCCGCGCCTGTGCCAACTTGTCGCGCTCGGCGAGCACCAGCTGGCTATAGAGGGTCAGCACTTCCCGATCGCTGTGGCTCTCATCGAGCTGGGCCAGCCAGGTTTGATACCCTTCGCGCCCCTTGTCGCCACTTTTGACCGCCAACCCTTCGCAAAAGGCCTGCCCCTGCCCGACTCCCTGATGGGCCAGCAGATCTTCTGCTCGCGAGCGCACATCCTGACGCCGCTTGAGGGTGCGCAGCCGCAGCCACTCGCGCCCCACCACGCTGGCGGTGCCCGCCGCCACCAACGCCGAGGCTGCCAGCCAAGCGCTGCCCCAGAGCGGGGTGGTGAGGAATTGATCGTAAAGAAAGGCGCCATACTGGCCCAACGAGAGTAAACCGACCGCTCCCAGCCCCCACGCCAGCAGCCGATGACGGCGACGCGGTTTGATGACGAGGGCGCTCTCCACCTCGGTGAACTCGTCCAGCTCGTCGAGGCGCTCGAAGCTCGCCTCCTCCAGCCGCTGGGCCGGTGCGGGCGGTCGCTCGTCACTGGCCACCGTCAAGGCAGGCTCAAGGATCACCTTGCCCTGCAGCGGTGGCCGCTCTTTTATCTGATCGTTCATCGCATTGTTCTCCTGTGCGCAGCCTTCGGCTCAGGTGCCAAGACCGCACACCGTTATTCGAGGTGATCCCCAAGCAGAAACTCCAGCGCTGCATCGAGCCGGATATGGGGCAGCGCCTGATGGGCGCTCATGGGCATGGGGCGAAAAGCCTGAAAATCAAAACCCTGACTGTTCCACCACTGTGCGGGGGGAATATGGGGCGGCACCTCCCCGGGGAACAGCAGCAGCGGCTCACCGCTCAGGCTGGTGCCACGGATGGCGGGGAACTCGCGGCCATTGGCCACCCCCTTGCCAACTTCCGTCGCCTTGATGGCGGCGAGCGCCAGACACTCGGTGGTGATCCCCTCAAAACGGGCCTGACCGCGACCGCTGCGTACCAGATGCTGGAGCAGGGAGACCATGGGCCCATGCTGTTCGGGGGTGACGTGATCGGCCTTACTCGCCACAAACAGCAGCTTGTCGATACGGGGCGAGAAGAGTCGCCGCCACCAGTTGCTCTTGCCGTAGGCAAAGCTCTCCATGATGCGGGCAATGGCCTGCTGCATGTCGCCAAAGCTGGCTGCCCCGGCGTTGAGGGGCTGCAGGCAATCCACCAGCACGATCTGGCGATCAAAGCCGGCAAAGTGCTGCTCATAAAAACCCTGCACCAGATGCTGTTTGTACTGCTCGAAGCGCTGCTTGAGAGTGGCGTAAAGAGTGCCATCGGCGGGCTCTCTGTCAGGCATCTCCCACACCCAGGGGACAAACTGCAGCATGGGGGCACCGGCATACTCCCCCGGCAACACGAAGCGACCGGGTTGAATAAGGTGCAATCCCAGCTCCTGTTTGCAGGCATACAGATAGGCGGTGTAGCGCTCGGCCAGCTCAGCCACCGGCCGCTCGGCAAAAGGCTGCGCCGCTTGCCACTCGGGAGTCAGCCAGCTGGTGGCGAGTGCTTGCAGCTCGGGGCGACGCAGCTGCTCACGTACCTGTTCGCTCCACTGCTCGTAGCTCATCTCAAGGAGCGGCAAGTCAAGCAGCCACTCCCCGGGGTAGTCCACCAGATCCACGTAGAGGGTGGAGATCTCCCCCAGATGCTTGCGCAGAGGGTGACGGGTGCGATAGCGGATTTCGAGGCGCACTTCGGCCACGCCGCGGGTGGGCTCGGGCCAGGCAGGTGGATCGCCAAACAGGGAGTCGAGGCCACGCTCGTAGGCAAAAGTGGGGATGTGGGCATTGAGCTGCGGCACCCGGCGGGCGCCGAGGATGCGCCCCTGACGCAGGGCATCCCACAACGGCAAACGGCCATCGATGGCCGCGTGTTCCAGCTGGTTGACCAGCGCCGTGATAAAGGCGGTTTTGCCGCTGCGAGAGAGGCCGGTCACCGCCAGCCGAATATGGCGATCCCGCACCCGGTTCACCACGTCGTTCGCCTTGTGTTGCAGGCGAGTCAACTTCTGTTCCAGTTTATTGAGTATCAAGGCTTGACCCGTTCTCCCTTAGTGGTTGCATCTGGATAGCTGGTGTCGATGGTGGCGCATCACGGGAGGCGCCGCCATCGACATGGGGGCTTCAGCAAGAACTACAGCTTGCGAAACTCCCGCTGCAGGGTGAACTCCCTGGAGGTCACCAGCTTCTCGATCCGCTGAACTCTGGGCTCCAGCGCGTCAAGTTCCTGCGCGATGCGGCCCAGCGCCTGATGAGGGGTGATCCCCGCCTGCCAGCTGCGCGCCTTCATCCGCACCTCGGCAAAATCGGCATCCTCTTGCGAATAGAGGGTGACCGGCTTTTTGTCGAGCAAGAACCAGGCAGCGATATAGGCGGTGAAGGTAATGAAACCGGCGAAGATAAGGCCACTGATGGCGAGCAGCCGCACGATCCAGGTCTCCACCCCGAAATACTCTGCCAAACCGGCACAGATCCCGGCTATCTTGCCACGCTGGGGATCGCGATAAAGGTTACGCCCTTCACGACTGACACTGCTCATACCTTGTTCCTCCAACCGGGTACTTCTGCATCCAGAATCGACTCCAGCGCCCCTACTCGCTCCTGCATCTTCTCGGTGCGAGCCAGCAGCCCTTGCAGCTGTTCCCGCTCGCTATCGGCAAGACCGGCGCCGATGCGCCCCTTGGCACGATAGTGCAGCACCAGCCAGATGGGGGCTACCACCACCATGAAGACCACCATGGGAACCATCAATACGCCCAGCAGATCTTCCATCTGTTACTCCCCCTGTTTGCCTTCGCTTTTGCTGTCGCCCTGGCCCAGCTTCTGGCGCATGGCTTCCAGCTCGCGGCTTATCTGATCGTCCACTTCCAGCTCGGCAAACTGCTGCGCCAGCGCCTTGTCGGACTGACCCAGATCGGCGCGCGCTTCCATTTCGTCGATGCGACGCTCCATCCGCTCAAACTTGCTCACCACCGCCTGGCTCTCGCCACGGGCTACCTGGCTCTGCACATTGAGACGGCTGCTGGCCGCTTCGGTGCGAATGGCCATCGCCTTTTGACGGGCGCGGGCATCTTCCAGCTTGGCTTCGAGCTGGCGGATCTCCTCACCCAACTTCTCGATACCGCTGTCTACCGCTTGCTGCTCGCGGTAGAGGGTCTCCGACAACTCGGTCTGTTTCTTCTTCTCGATAAGGGCGGCGCGGGCCAGATCTTCACGTCCCTTGGTCAGGGCCAGCTCGGCCTTGGCTTGCCATTCGTCGACCCGCTCCTGATGACGGGCGACCTGACGGCCAATCTCTTTCTGGCTGGCGAGGAAGCGGGCCAGATTGGAACGCTCCTTGACCAGCTCGTCCTCCATCTCCTGGATGATCAGGCGCACCATCTTCTGGGGATCTTCTGCCTTGTCGAGCAGGGCCGTCAGGTTGGAATTGATGATGTCGGCCAGACGGGAAAAAATACTCATGATTGCACTCCTGTTATTGGCATGGCGTTGTTTCTCCATTGACAATGGCAACTTGTGTGCCAATCTGGAACAAAATTTAACTTGTTGATTTATATGGGGCAGAATAGCCGGATTGCAAGATGCCTCGCGCAAGTGATGATTAAAATCACCAACTTTTGGTAAGATTGACCAGCTTTTACAACTGACAGGGATCACTATGACCACGGCCACGGAAAGCCTGCTGGGGGAATCCAACGCATTTCTCGAGATCATTGAGCAGGCCTCACGGCTCGCCCCGCTGCGCAAACCCGTGCTGATCATCGGTGAGCGGGGGACGGGCAAGGAGCTGATCGCCCACCGCCTACATTATCTCTCGGCGCGCTGGGATCAAAGCTTTGTCACCATCAACTGCGCCACCCTGAGCGAGAGCCTGCTGGAGACCGAGCTGTTCGGTCACGAAGCGGGATCGTTTACCGGCGCCGCCAAGCGCCATCAGGGCCGCTTCGAGCGGGCCGATGGCGGCACCCTCTTCCTCGACGAGCTGGCCACCACCAGCGCCCGGGTGCAGGAGAAGTTGCTGCGGGTCATCGAGTATGGCGAGTTCGAGCGGGTGGGTGGGGCCAAGCCCCTCAAGGTGGATGTGCGACTGGTCTGCGCCACCAACGAGGATCTCCCTGCGCTGGCCGACAAGGGGCAGTTTCGCCACGATCTGCTCGATCGGCTCGCGTTTGATGTGATCACCCTCCCCCCCTTGCGGGAGCGGCGGGAAGATATCCTGATGCTGGCGGAGCACTTCGCCCACAGCATGACCCGGGAGCTGGGTTATCCGCTGTTTGCCGGTTTCTCGCGCAAGGCAACCCAGCTGCTGCTGGATTACCACTGGCCGGGCAACGTACGGGAGCTGAAGAACGTGGTGGAGCGCAGTATCTACCGTCAGGGCAATCCCCAGTTGCCGCTCTCGACCCTGGTGCTCAACCCGTTTGATTCGCCATGGCGACCACAGGTCACGCAACCTGCGCAAGAGGCCCGAAGCGAGGTACAATCTGCATCCCCCCTCGCCTTGCCGCTCGATCTCAAGCAGGCGGTGGCGGAGTACGAGATTAATTTACTCAAGCAAGCGATGCAGCAATCCCAGTATAATCAGCGCAAAGCCGCTCAACTGCTGGCCTTAAGCTATCACCAGTTCCGTGGCATGCTACGCAAGTATCAGCTGCAGGATGGCGACAACGATACGGAACAAGACCAGAAAGAGTCCGACTGACACCGGCACCGACAAAGCCAGCACAGTGCTGGCGTATTCATATAAAAACAGATGCGTATCAAAAACATGGTTCAACAATGAGAATGCTCACACCCTTGCTGCTCGGTCTGCTGGTTCTGCTCACCGGCTGCAACAAGCAATCCGAAGCTTCCAAGACCGGACTCATCTACTGCGCTGAGGGCTCTCCCCTCTCCTTCAACCCCCATGTTTCCAACACCGGGGTTACGCTGGATGCCAGCGCTCGTCCGCTCTACGACCGCCTGCTGGAGGTGAACCCCAACACCCTGGCGCTGGAGCCGGCGCTCGCCACCAACTGGCATGTCAGCGAGGATGGCCTCACCTATACCCTGACCCTGCGCAAGGGGGTGACGTTTCACCATACCCCCTGGTTCAAGCCCACCCGCACCTTCAATGCCGATGACGTGGTCTTCACCTATGCCCGCCAGCTTGACGAGCAGCACCCCTATCACAATGTGTCCGGCGGCGATTACCCCTACTTCTACAGCCTGGGGCAAGATCTGCTGATCAAGCGGGTGAGCAAGAAGGGGCCGCAGACGGTAGTGTTCGAGCTGAACCAGCCAAACGCCTCCTTCCTCGCCACCCTGGCCAGCGACTATGCGGTGATCCTCTCCGCCGAATACGCCGAGCAGATGTTGCAGGCGGGCACGCCAGCCCTGCTCGATAGCCGCCCCATCGGCACCGGGCCGTTCAGCTTCAAGGAGTATCGCCACAACGAGTTCATCCGCTATCTGCGCCACCCTGGCTACTGGGGCGGCGATGCCAAGATTGAACAGCTGGTCTACGACATCACCCCCAAATCCGCCAAACGGCTGGCCAAGCTGCTGACCGGCGAGTGCGACGTAATGAGCACTCCTTCCGCCAGCCAGCTCTCGGTGATCAAGCAAAATCCGGCGCTGAGCCTCTCGGTCCAGTCGGGGATGAACGTTGCCTTTTTGGCCCTCAATACCCGCAAGCCGCCGTTCAACAACGTCAAGGTGCGTCAGGCCATTGCCAGCGCCATCAATATCGACAACCTGCTTCAGGCGGTCTATTTCGATACCGGCCTGCCCGCCAACAGCCTGCTGCCGACCCTCTCGTGGGGGTACAACCCCAGCCTGCCCGAGCGCAAACCCGACCTGAAACGGGCGCGCCAGCTGCTCAAGGAGGCGGGACTGGAGAAAGGGTTCGAGATGCAGGTGCTGGTACAGCCAGACGCCCGCCCCTACAACCCGGATGCGGTCAAGACCGCCCAGCTGATCCGCAGCGATCTGGCCAAGGTCGGGATCAAGCTCAAGATCGTGCAACGGGAGTGGCCGGTGATCGAAGGCCGCCTCACCAAGGGGCAGTACGACAGCCTGCTCTCCGGCTGGATTGCCGACAACGCCGACCCGGACAACTTCTTCCGCCAGCTGCTGAGCTGCTCGGCAGTGGAGCGCGGCAACAACTACAGCCGCTGGTGTAGCCCGGCCTTCGATCAGTTGCTGGATGATGCGGTCACCACGCCCCAACTCTCGTTCCGACTGCGCAACTACTACTATGCCCAGACCCTGCTCAACGAACAGCTGCCGCTGATCCCGCTGGCGCACGCCTTGCGTACCCAGGTCAGCCGTAGCGACATCGAGGGGCTGACGCTGATGCCCTTTGGCGGCACCTCCTTCAACCAGGCTCACAGGGAGTAAGCATGCTTCTATACACCTTGCGCCGCATCAACCTGCTGCTTATCACTCTGCTGGCGCTGACCTTTGTCGCCTATCTGCTGGACTATCGGCTGATCGGCAATCAGCTCAGCTTCTGGAGCGGCTATCCCGACTTCCTGCGCCGCATTTTCGCAGGCGACCTGGGGCTCTCCAGCGTCTCCGGGCTGCCGGTGCTGGACGAGATCCGCCACTACTTCCCGGCGACCCTGATCCTCTGTCTGGCGGCGTTCGCCATCTCGCTGCTGGTGGGCATTCCTCTCGGCACCCTGGCGGCCCTGTCACAGGGCAAGACGCTGGATCTCTCCATCATGACTGCCGGTCTTATCGGCTATGCGGTGCCGGTATTCTGGCTGGCGCTGCTGGTGGTAATGCTCTTTTCGTTGGATCTCGGCTGGTTGCCAGCCTCCGGGCAGATCAGCCTGCTCTACGACGTGCCCCCCATCACGGGCATCGCGGTGATCGATGTGCTGCTCAGCAACGAACCCTGGCGGCAAGCGGCGCTGCACGATGCCCTGCGCCACCTGATCCTTCCGTCACTGGTGCTGGCGGTGGTGCCCACCACCGAGGTGATCCGCCATGTGCGCAGCTCCCTCATCGACGTGATGAAGCAGAACTACATCAAGGCGGCGGCGAGCCGGGGCCTTTCCAAGGCGCAGATCGTTTGGCGCCATGGTCTCAAGAACGCCCTGCCGCCGGTACTGCCGCTGCTGGGTCTGCAACTGGGTAGCGTGCTCACCTCCGCCATGATCACCGAGGTGGTGTTCGAGTGGCACGGGATCGGCCGCTGGCTCATCAGCAGCATCGCCCTGCAGGATTACGCCGCCATTCGCGGCGCGACCCTGGTGGTGGCCAGTTTCGTGATCCTGACCAGCGTCAGCACCGAGTTGCTGACCACCCTTATCTATCCGGCACGGCGCAAAGAGTTGTATGCCAAACAAGATTGAACGCGCTCATGGCGTGACCAGGAGCCAGGTATCCTATGCAAGATAAATCGAACATCTATCCCGAGCTCAAGATCCTCTCGCCCCTTGAGCAGACGTGGGCCTCCTACAGCCGCAATCCGTTGGCAATGGCGGGGCTATGGTGCTTTTTGCTGTTGCTGCTCATCACGCTGGTGGGGCCGCTGGTCGTTCCCTACGGCATCGATGAACAGCACACCGACAAGCTGCTGCTCGCCCCCTCGTGGGCGGCGACCGGCAACATCGACTACTTCCTCGGCACCGACGATCTGGGGCGCGACATGCTCTCCCGGCTGGTGGTAGGGGCGCGTCTCACCTTCGGCTATGCGCTGGTCGTGGTGGTGATCGCCATGGTGGTGGGCTCCGCCATCGGTATCCTCGGCGGCATGAGCAAGGGGCTTAAATCGAGCGTGCTGCACCACCTGCTCGATACCCTGCTCTCCATCCCCTCCCTGCTGATGGCCATCATCATGGTCGCCATCATGGGGCCTGGCCTTGGCAACACCCTGATCGCCATTACGCTCGCGTTGATCCCGCCGTTTATCCGGGCTACCTACAACGCGGTGCATGCCGAGATGCAGAAGGAGTACATCACCGCCAGCCGCCTCGATGGCTCGCCCCCCTTCCGGATCATGCGGCTGGCTATTTTGCCCAACATTGTCGAAACCCTGGTGGCCCAGACCACCCGCACCTTGTCGGCGGCCATTCTCGATATCTCGGCGGTCGGTTTTCTTGGCCTCGGCGCCCAATCTCCCCAACCGGAGTGGGGCACCATGCTGGCCGATTCGAGCGACCTTATCTATCTCGCCCCCTGGACCGTCACCCTGCCCGGCATCGCCATCCTGTTCAGCGTGCTGGTGACCAATTTAGTTGGTGAAGGCATTCGCGAAGCACTCAAAGAGGGGAATGACTGATGCCGCTGCTCGATATTCGCAATCTCACCATCGAGATCGACACCCCGCAAGGCAAGGTCAAGGCGGTGGACAAGGTGAGCCTGACCCTGACCGAGGGGGAGATCCGCGGTCTAGTGGGTGAATCCGGCTCAGGTAAAAGTCTGATCGCCAAAGTGATCGTCGGCATCGAGAAGGACAACTGGACGGTACGTGCCGACCGGATGCGCTTCAACGACATGGATCTGCTGACCATGGCCCCCAAGGAGCGCCGTCGCATCATGGGTCGCGAGATCGCCATGATCTTCCAGGACCCCATCAGCTGTCTCGATCCCTCCGAGGAGATCGGCACCCAGCTGGAAGAGGCGATCCCGACCGATTCGTTCGAGGGACAATTCTGGCAGCGCTTCCAGTGGCGCAAGAAGAAAGCCATCGCCCTGCTGCACCGGGTAGGCGTCAAGGATCACCGCAAGGTGATGCGCGCCTATCCCCACGAGCTGTCGGATGGCATGTGCCAGAAGGTGATGATCGCCATGGCCATTGCCAACCAGCCGCGTCTGCTGGTAGCCGACGAGCCCACCAGCGCCATGGAGTCCACCACCCACTCCCAGATCCTGCGACTGCTGGACAAGATGAACAAGCTGGGCAATACCACCATCCTGATCATCAGTAACGATATCGCCGCCATCGCCAACCTGACCGATACCATCAACGTGATGTACTGCGGCCAGATGGTGGAAGTGGGCACCCGGGAGCAGATCCTCGAGACCCCGCACCACCCCTATACCGATGCCCTGCTCAAATCGATCCCCGACTTTGACAAGCTGGTGCGCCACAAGTCGCGCCTCGAGACCCTGCCCGGCGTCATCCCGCCGCTGCAACACCTGCCCATCGGCTGCCGTCTGGGGCCGCGCTGCCCCTACGCCCAGAAGCAATGCGTGCAGACTCCGTTGATGAACAAGATCAAGGGCCATCAGTTCAGCTGCCACTTCCCGCTGAACATGGAGGAGCCAAAAAAATGATGACCGTTAATGCCCCCATGAAGGAGCCCCGCTTGTGATCGAGCCATCCCTGTTGCAGGTCAGAGGCCTTAGCAAAACCTACCAGAACCGCACCGGTCTATTCCGTCGTCAGGCGGTGGAGGCGATCAAGCCCCTCTCGTTCGATCTCGAAGTGGGTCAGACCCTCGCCATCGTCGGCGAGGCAGGCTCCGGCAAGAGCACCCTCGCCCGCATTCTGGCCGGGATGATCGAACCCACCAGCGGCGACATCGCCATCGACGGCCAGCTGATGGTGCATGGCGATTACCAGACTCGCTGCAAGCTGCTGCGGATGATTTTTCAGGATCCCAACACCTCGCTGAACCGCAAGATCCGGGTCGGCCAGATCCTGGAAACCCCACTACGCCTCAACACCGAGATGACTGAAGAGGAGCGCCGCGAGAAGGTGGTGCAGACCCTGCGTATGGTGGGGATGCTGCCGGATCACGCCCTGTTCTATCCGCAGATGCTCTCCTCCGGTCAGCAGCAGCGGGTGGCGCTGGCGCGGGCGCTGATCCTCAACCCCAAGATAGTGGTGGCCGATGAGGCGCTCTCCACTCTGGATATCTCGGTACGATCCCAGATCATCAATCTGCTGCTGGAGATGCAGGAGACCATGGGACTGAGTTATGTGCTGGTAGCCAACGATTTGGGTATCGTCAGCCATATCAGTGACGAGGTGCTGGTAATGCACGAAGGTCGGGTGGTGGAGCGCGGCAAGACTCTCAAGGTGTTTGCCGATCCCCAGCATGAGGTGACTCGCCGTCTCATCCAGAACTACAACAACGAATACCGCAAATAGAGAGGCGCTGGCCGCCTCCCTCACCGCTGTGTTTCGCCGAGCTCACACGGCGGGATCAAAAAAGCCCACTGCATGCAGTGGGCTTTCTGTTACCGGCGTTGCTGCTTAGGCTTGCAGCAGCAGACGGTTGATGCGGGAGACGAAGCTCGCCGGATCGTTCAGCCCGCCCTGCTCGGCCAGCTGGGCCTGTTCATGCAGCAGGGTGACCCACTCACCGAACAGTGCCTCGTCTTCAATGGTGTCGAGTTTCTTCACCAGCGCGTGATCAGGGTTGAGCTCCAGAATGTACTTCTGCTCCGGTACCGGCTGGCCGGCGGCACGCATCAGCTTGATCATCTGGGTGCTCATGCCATAAGCGTCAGTGACGATGCAGGAGGGGGAGTCGGTCAGACGGTGAGTGACACGCACCTCTTTCACTGCATCGCCCAGGCTCTTCTTGACCCGCTCCACCAGACCGGCATTGGCCTTCTCGGCATCGATCTGTGCCTGCTTGGAGGCTTCGTCTTCCAGATCGCCGAGATCCAGCTCGCCACGGGTGACGGAGATGAGCTGCTTGCCGTCGAACTCGGTCAGGTGGCTCATCAGCCACTCATCCACACGCTCCCACATCAGCAGCACTTCGACACCCTTCTTGCGGAAGATCTCGAGGTGCGGGCTGTTCTTGGCAGCGGCATAGGAGTCAGCAGTGATGTAGTAGATCTTCTGCTGGCCTTCCTTCATGCGGCCAACGTAATCCTCGAGAGAGACAGTCTGGGCTTCGCCCTCGCCAGCGGTGCTGGCAAAGCGCAAGAGCTTGGCGATCTCTTCGCGGTTAGCGTAATCCTCGGCCGGGCCCTCTTTGAGCACGTTACCGAACTCTTTCCAAAATTTGGCGTACTTCTCGGCATCGTCTTTCGCCAGCTTGGAGAGCATGGTCAGCACGCGCTTGGAGCAAGCCTTGCGCAGGGAGGCGGTCACCTTGTTGTCCTGCAGGATTTCACGGCTAACGTTGAGCGGCAGATCGTTGGAGTCCAGCACCCCTTTGACGAAGCGCAGGTAGGTCGGCATAAACTGCTCGGCGTCATCCATGATGAAGACGCGCTGCACGTAGAGCTTCAGGCCGTGCTTCTGCTCGCGGTTATAGAGGTCAAACGGTGCGCGGGCCGGCACGTAGAGCAGGCTGGTGTACTCCTGCGCCCCTTCCACCCGGTTGTGACCCCACAGCAACGGATCTTCAAAGTCGTGGGCGACGTGCTTGTAGAACTCCTGATACTCCTCGTCCTTGATATCTTTCGGGTTGCGGGTCCACAGTGCCGTGGCGCGGTTGACCTGCTCCCACTCGCCCGGGGTGCCGACGATGGTCTCACCATCCTCTTCGCGATCCGGGGTGCCCTCTTTGAACATCTCCACCGGCACGCTGATATGATCGGAATATTTGCCCACCACGGAGCGCAGGCGCCAGTCGTCGAGGAACTCGTCCTCTTCGGCACGCAGGTGCAGGATGACGTCGGTACC
Source organism: Aeromonas sp. s7(2024) (assembly GCF_040907825.1). NCBI lineage: Bacteria > Pseudomonadati > Pseudomonadota > Gammaproteobacteria > Aeromonadales > Aeromonadaceae > Aeromonas > Aeromonas sp. s7(2024). Next base: position 107,370 of record NZ_JBFOCM010000008.1, on the reverse strand, counting down.
GCGACCCTCTTTGGTTACGTCAGCGACGGTGAAGGAGCCTTCCCCTTCAGATTCCCACTGTACGCCCTGCTCCGGAGCAGTACCGGCGGCGCGGGAGACCACGGTCACCTTGTCGGCCACGATAAAGGCGGAGTAGAAGCCGACCCCGAACTGACCGATCAGCTGAGAATCCTTGCCCTGATCGCCGGAGAGGTTTTTGAAGAATTCTGCGGTGCCGGACTTGGCGATGGTACCCAGGTGCTCGATCACCTGATCACGGGTCATACCGATCCCGTTATCGGAGATGGTCAGGGTACGCTTCTCTTTGTCCACCACCAGACGCACACGCAACTGGCCGTCGTTTTCGAACAAAGAGGCATCGGAAAGCGCCTTGAAGCGCAGCTTGTCCGCCGCATCGGATGCGTTGGAGATCAGCTCGCGCAGGAATACTTCTTTGTTGGAGTAGAGGCTGTGAGCCATCAGGCTCAGCAGTTGTTTGACTTCAGTCTGAAAGCCGTGGGTTTCGGCATGAACACTTTGGGTCATGGACCAATCCTCAGAAACATCGGGTTGAACATATGCCCAACCTAGATGGGGACAGCGATCCAAATATCAAGGGGGCGAGTGTGCAATCCCGCTCATTCGCCCCCCTGTTGGCGTGTAACCGCCGATTTTATGTTCAGTTTTTCGCGACTTGCCTGCCGCCACCCGCCCCTTACTTGAGGCGCTGGCGCCCCATCAGGGAGTGGGAGAGCGTAGTGCCATCCACCAGCTCCAGCTCGCCCCCCACCGGCACCCCGTGGGCGATGCGGCTCACCTCCACCCCGGCGGTGCGGGCCATATCGGCGATATACCAGGCGGTGGCATCCCCTTCAATGGTGGGATTGGTGGCGAGGATCAGCTCGCTGATGTGCTCTTCCTTTAGACGGCGCTCGAGAATATCGAGCCCCAGCTCCTCCGGGCCGATGCCATCGAGTGGCGACAGATGGCCCATCAGCACGAAGTAACGACCGGAAAACTGGCCGGTCTGCTCGATGGCGGCCACGTCCGCCGGACTCTCCACCACACAGAGAAGGCCATTCTCTTCCCGCTTGGGATTGGCGCAGATATCGCAGCGATCGTTCTCGGTAAAGGTGCGGCAGTGGCTGCAATGACCGATCTCGGTCAGGGCGCGGGAGAGCAACTGGGCCAGCCGCAAACCACCGCTGCGCTCACGCTCGAGCAGGGTAAAGGCCATCCGCTGGGCAGACTTGGGCCCCACCCCCGGCAATACCTGCAGGGCTTTCATCATCTCATCGAGCAGGGGACTGAACTTCATAACACTCCTTACACGGGCCTGCCCCTCGCCACCACCAGGGCCACGACGGGTCAGCAAAACAAGATAACGCCATTGGCGCAGGACTATACCCGAGCCCGCCGCCCATCGCCATCGGCTTGCCCACAGAGCCCGCTAAAAACGCGGATAGCAAAAAGCCCCGATGTTTCCATCAGGGCTTTGCAATTTGGCGGTGAGGGAGGGATTCGAACCCTCGATACGTTGCCGTATACACACTTTCCAGGCGTGCTCCTTCAGCCACTCGGACACCTCACCAAATTTTTGCTCACTGCTTTATGTGCTTGAGCTGCACATTCGCTGGCGGACCATGCCGCGGCGACGGGGCGTAATGTAAGGGATACGATGGCTTTTGGTCAATGCAATTTTTTACTTTTTGCGTTTGTTTGCTCAATATCCGAACCAAGTGACCAAAAATATGCCGTTTCGTATCCCTTTCAATCAATTTACTGCCGCTTCGTGCAAATGTTCACCTTTGAGCGCCTCTTCCAGCGAGCCGTAAAATTCCAGCTTGCCGGGCTGCGGCCGTACCTTGGCGCGTGCCAGGGTCTTGAGCGGTTGGAACTGCAACTCGGCCACCCGCAACTCGACACCGGCTTTAGCCATCTGCTTGCCAAAGTGGAGGAAGGCAGACAGGCCGCCCGCATCGAGGATGGAAACCGCCTCCATCTGCAACACCAGCACCTTGTGCCCTTTCACTTGTGATTCCAGCTCGGCAAAGACCCGTTCGGCCGCTGCGAAGAAGAGCGGGCCGTTGATCTTGTAGAGCAGGCCATTGTTCGGCACCTCATGGGCATAGCGCTTGTGCTCGGCCAAATCGTGCAGTTTGGTCATCTTGGCGATTTCGCGCATAAAGAGCAGGGATGCCAGGATCACCCCGAAAGTGATGGCGATGACCATGTCGAAAATGACGGTGAGCGACAGGCAGACCAGCAGCACCAGCACATCGGATTTGGGCGCGCGACGGATCAGCTCCAACACCTTGTGCGCTTCACTCATGTTCCAGGCCACGATCAGCAACAAGGCAGCCATGGCCGAGAGCGGCAACCAGGAGAGCCAGGGGGCCAGCACCAGAATGGCAGCCAGCACCACCAGCGCATGAACAATCCCCGAGATAGGGGACGTAGCGCCGGCACGCACGTTGGCGGCAGAGCGGGCGATGGCTGCGGTAGCGGTAATGCCGCCAAAGAAGGGAGCGAAGATGTTGCCAAGCCCCTGCCCTACCAGCTCGGCGTTGGAGCTGTGTTTGCGACCGGTCATCCCATCGAGCACCACGGCGCAGAGCAGCGACTCGATCGCCCCCAGCATTGCCATGGAGAAGGCGGCAGGCAGCAGCCGCTCAACAGCCGCCAGGTTCCATTCAACTGGCAAGCCATCCGGTCCGGGCAAGGCCCAGGGCATCACCAGGGTCGGTGCGATGGGCGGGATCCCCATCCCCTGGGTGCCATCGGCCAGGGTATAGCTGAACTTGCTGCCGATGGTGGCCACATCCACCCCAAAGTAATGGAGGCCAAAACCCAGACCTACCCCGACCAGCACCGCGGGCAAGTGGCCGGGCACCGGCAGACGCAGGCGCGGCCAGAGCAGCAGCACAGCCAGCGTTGCGACCCCCACCAGGGTATCGCCCCACTGCCAGCTTGGCAGGGCAGCGGCCAGCGCCTCGACCTTGCCCAGATAGGTTTCCGGCATCTCGGGCACGCTCAGGCCGAAGAAGTCCTTGATCTGCAAGGTGGCGATCACGATGGCGATACCACCGGTAAAACCCAGCGTCACTGACGGGGGAATGTACTCGATAAGGCGGCCAAGACGGGCCATCCCCATCGCCACCAGAAAGAGGCCTGAGATGAGCGTCGCCATCAACAGACCACCAACCCCGAACTGCTGGGCGACCGGGTAGAGGATCACTACAAAGGCAGCGGTCGGGCCGGAGATGGAGTAACGGGAGCCACCGGTCACGGCGATCACGATACCGGCAATGATGGCGGTATAGAGACCGTGTTGCGGCGGTACACCGCTGGCGATGGCCAGCGCCATGGCGAGCGGGATGGCGATGATGCCCACCGTCACACCGGCGATAAGATCACGGCCGAAGCGGGCCATGCTATAGGGTTCATCAATACAGGACTGGCGTAAGGCTATGGCGAGCTTCACGCTATTTAAAGAGGCTTGCTTGTGCATGTATATCGTAATACCAGAAGAGGGAGATAAAGGCCGGAGAGATCCGGCGCCCGATCATCATCAAGGGCCGGCAGGGCTGTCGACGCGGCGATGGTATCCTGCGTAACCTTACTCCAGACGGGCCATTTTTTCGATGGGCAGGATCAATGAAACGCGCGCTCACCCATTATTTGGCCTATTTGCCGCCAAATCGCCGATCTTGGCTCCTGCTCTCCCCCTTTTTGCCACAAAGATTACCATTTGAGCCTCATCGAGTTGCCAGCACGTTCGCGACATCATACTGGCATCATCAGGTTGATGCGAACCGAGCCAATAACCCCTGCGTCGGTTGGGGGCGGTGATGGCAAGAGACTGATTGTGCTGAAAATAAACCGCAAAGCACAACTTTTGGTCAAACAGTCCGAAAATCCGGTTTTCGGGAAATTCGCGGGTTGACACCCGCCGCCCTGGTCATTAATATTCGCCCCGTCTTAACGAGACAGGCAATTCCTCCTTAGTTCAGTCGGTAGAACGGCGGACTGTTAATCCGTATGTCACTGGTTCAAGTCCAGTAGGAGGAGCCAATTCCCTCGTAGTTCAGTCGGTAGAACGGCGGACTGTTAATCCGTATGTCACAGGTTCAAGTCCTGTCGAGGGAGCCACATTTGAAGCCCAGTTTTCGAACTGGGCTTTTTCATATCTATCTCTTCATAGTTTCAAGCCGAGCCAGCTATGCCTCACCGCTTGCTCTGCCACATTCCCCTCGCAGTGAACGCTCCACTCTCCCTGTTTTCTCTCAACTCAAATTCGACTGACGATTACTCCGGTCCCTATCCGGTCAGCTCAGCTGGTAAATGGGTCACGATTTAGCCCAAACCAGAAGTCATACCCTCCCCTGACGTAAATCCCCCCAGAAAAACCCTCCGGTCACAGCTTCCGGTCTTTCTGCTGGGAGACCATGGGGATGCTCAGACCGGAGCAAGTGGCTCTGGCGTGGAGATAGCGTAGATTGAAAGATGGAGACGCCCACCAAGAGCAAGGGAAGAGGAATGGTTAGTGGGCAAGACCGGAGCAGCTCTGGGGCATATCCGGTCTTTTGGGCTGTAGCTGAAGTTTGCCAAGTTGTGCAAAGTCGCGTCGATGCAGACGAGGTGACGGGTCGTCACGACGACGCGACCGTCGGCAATATCTATCTCCCTCCACACGAAATAGACGTTTCTCACACAGAACTAAAGTGTCATGACAACCTTCACTCTATCTATAAGTAACATATTTGCTCAGACCATGCGAACGTATCACATGCATCACCACAAATAACACATGAAACAATATTAAAGTAATGAGGAGGAAACATTATTGGCCTGTAATTTGCTTGCTCTTGTCACCGATTTCCCATGGGATGATTGCCATGTATATAAAAAGCCATAAACTCCCCCATACTCTCTTGATGGCTCGAGCCACAATGAAGGTCATGGAGCAACAAAAAACGCCGTCTGACACCAGCAATAGAAATGTTACTCAAGCGTTACTTGAACACGCTTTGTATCAGAATCGCCAACCACTTACTTACGATTATCTCAAAAGAGGGTTATCCAGAGATAATTATGTAGATAATCAAGGCCTTACAACTAAGATAGCTTCACAAAATCTAGTGGATAAATACCTAGGCTTTGACCGTAATCGATACAATGATCTTGTCAAGAAAATAGATGCAATGGAAATACAATCAAAGTCAATCACAACTGATGATTCAATTAAATTGAAAGATTATAAGCAACAAAGAGATTTAGTGCTCAAAAAGGCTATTGACAATTTAGTTGGGTAATTTTTGCCGTTTACAGTGCCATTTTTTTGCCATCGATGGTACAGGCATTCAGCTGGCCCCTTACAGTCGTCAAAACTCATCACCCCGCAGTGAACTCTTAGGATAAGGTGCGACAAGCCTTTGTATAAGCTCATGCTCTCTACTTGAGCTATACCTTCAATCGGTTTAAATGGTATTTTTCGATAAAGACGGCAATTTACGGCATATTTCATCGTTACGCTGACTGAGGGTGTAGGTAACATCGCTATTGCTTTCCAAATCGCAGCAATCCAAGTAAAGCCAACCGAGGGGACTCTGATTAGCAGGTCAGCACGCATGTGCAAGGCGTGTTACTCCATCACCAACTGCTTTCAATACAACAAGTATCAGATTTATCGTAGCGCTCTCACCTTCTGGGTTGATACCGCCGTAATGAACTGTTGGTTGCATCATGAGCAACGGGGCCTCAGTCAGCTCTACACTGACCAAACTATCTGCACACTCAAGGATATGCTCAGCCTCACTCTACAAGCTACCTAGGGACTATTCGGTTCATTATTTGGGCTGATGGATGTGCCAAGGTGCGTACCAGACTATAGCAGTGTCAGCAAGTGCGTTCGCACAGAGAAAGTCGCGTCGATGCCGACGAGGCGTCGGACCGTCACGCCGACGCGAGCGTCGGCAAATTTCACGCAAAATCCCCAGTAAATCCCTCGCCCCCTCCCCCGGCAGCTCACCCTGCCATCTCTGTCAGAAATGGCTCCTTTGGGTATCCCATGTATTGAATGAAACCCAAACTATGGCAGACTGCCTGTTCACAAAAACTTTTGCATTTAAAAGGAGTTGTTTGCATGGCGACCAAGAGTATTGGCGAGCTGACCCAGGATGAGATCTTGAGAATACTAGGCCCTGACCAAGGCAGTTCTAGGGATAGTAGCCGTGTTGCTGTGAGCCGATCGACTAGAGATAGCTGCGTAAACGTGGTTGATGGGAAGTTACAGGTAAATGGAATTGACTAGTTCCGTCGCACAGTTGAGGCAGCAGATTAAATAAAGAATGCCTCCGCAAATGGATATGATGGTTCTGACCACAACCATCGCCAAGACACGAAAATAAATGTAAATCGGAATATTCAAACAAAGAACTTAACTAAAAAAATGGAGGATGATTTTTATATTTTGCTCGCTCCACAACTTTATTAAGCGGTTCAAAATCATAGTCTTTGAATTTAATGGTGACATACCGTAGGCGTGCATACTCTAAGTGCTTTGTTAATGTCCTTCCACTTTTAGCCAATATCGTGTTGACCGTCAGTACATGTCTGTATTCTACAGGTTTATCCATTCCTGCTTTGATAGCTCCCTGTAGGGCTAATGCTAAAGGTGTCATTCCTTTGCTAGCACTATCCCAAAGCATCATTAATAGCCTTGCTGCATCAACGAAAAGTTGCTTACTTTCATTAATCTTTATCGTCTTTAAAGGTACCTCTGTACCTGTACCTGTACCTGTACCTGTACCTGTACCAAAATTTTCAGACCGAAGCGGGTTAAATATTGAAATCGGCCCAATCTCAAGCAATAATAGAAAATCTTCTGCCGCTTTATACCCACATAAAAAAGAACCTACTGCGCCACTTTCCCTATGTGTAAATTGAAAACAATAGTAACGCTCTTTAAGCACATAACCTGAGTAACTATATTTTTCCTGCCCAGGGAGGAGTTTAAAATGTGCGATAGGTACAATGTCATACTCAGTGAGTAATTCACGTCTGATCTCGGAACCTCTACGATGAAAACGCTCCGGCAAGCAATCCTTTTCAGTATTCATTATGCTGCACATAGTACCTTCCAACCCCAGAAATAATAATATCTAGAAAACGAAACCGCACATAACACTTACCCATACCCAAATCAAAACAGACTACCTTGTATTACTTCAGGACGTAATAGCTCAGTGGACACCCCCTCTGTACCACCAATCAAAAATGGACTTCTAGGATCATGTTTTGCCTTATTCTTTAAAACAGATGATTGACTATATGTGGCATAACAATATGAACATCCATGCAAGCAAGTGTTATAAACACCTATATCAACACTTTTAATACAACCACACTCGGCTCGCTGACCACTGTCTTTTCTTTCACTTAACGAAATCCCAAACAATTTCATTAGAAGAGCATCATCAATACATTTCCCATGTGAGACCCCTACCTGTGAAAGATCTAGACCTTCAGCACATGATTCGATCTCCATACCATGCGCAGATGCTACCTCAGACATATAAGATGACAGGTCTAATACTGATTGTTGCTCATGCAAAATATCTTTATATTTCAGCTCAGATATAACATCCAAATTTTTTTCTGTTTTTTTGTAAAGATCTGCGAAGCTAATGACAACCCGATTAGTTTTCCCCTCAAGCATAGATGCTATTTTTTTAAATAGTCGCTTATGTTCATCTAAATCTACAATATTTGACAACAGTATGGGATCATAGCGCCAAATCACGCGTTCTTTACCAATCCGATCACTTAATTCAGAGAATGTCGCTATTGCCCTATGTGGCCTAGGTACAGAATGCTCCAATAGTTTCGGATAACCCGTAATTGTATATTGGAAGTAATACCTATATCCTAACGAGTCAAGTTCATCCAGATGCTTCATAAGCATTTGGGGATTTCTTGTCCAAAACACGATTGCATCCACTTCCGATGGGAGTAGAGATATTCTAGAAATCTGATGCGCATTAAATGGATTTCTTACAAGTAGAAAACCCTCCCTGACTCTATTCATAAACCATGGAGTATAAAATGCTGGGATATCTGTCCTTCTACTTGCGCTAAGAATCATCAACGCCTCACCGAGATAAATGAAACCACATTCATATTCAATTTTGGCTCCATTTTATTTTTAATGTCTTCAGGATATGTAAATCCACCCCAATATGTAAAGTAATGCTCCTTTGACTCGCTCGGCAAAATAATATCCAAGAATTTTTTTATTCTATTCTTCACAGCATCTTCTGGTCTGTCGTTTATAATTATGAGAGCGTTTGACTTCATTAAACCCTTAACTCTATGAGCAAGCATATAAGCCTCAGCATCAGAAAGTTCTGACATCAAATAAGACATGAGGATTATATCCTGCTTTGGTAAGACCACACTCTCATTTAAAGTTAAATCATGATGTATAGTTTTGTACTCTTCACTGAGGTTTTGTGTGGTTGTCCCCAACGCTACAGCCCTATAGAATATATTATCCCAGATAGGATTAACTTCAATTCTGGTAAATGATACTTTATAAGTGTTTTTTGAGTCAATACTAGCATAACCTCGGATTCTCTTTCTTATCCCCAATATATCGGAGCCCGGCCCCCCACCTAATGAGAGGATAGATAAATCCCTAGTTAATAAAATATCCTCGACACCATTCATGTGTAAGGATGAATCAACAGCCGTAGCAATTTCCTCCATATGAACAGGATAATATCTAACGGCATACACTTTCATTTTCTGTTCACATGAGTAGTCTATTTCATTGCCATCAAAATATTGCCTTGCACAACATCTGGCACATGAGGTCGCACCAGGTGACACTTTTTCACAACCAGAAAACTGCTCAAAATCGATTTCATCGAACAATTCTTTAATTAAGGTGTCCATATCTATCCCAATAAATAATTTTTTCTCCACAATACCCGAACGAACAAGTTCTTCAAATATATATTAAATCCATGTTAATCCCAAACACTCAGAGCCTTTCATATTCACATTCCAAAGGAAAAAACATGGTTATCCGTCACATTTTGAGCAAGCAATACGCCGCAGTCAGCATCAAGCCAATGAGAGACGGCAGTGTCGATTTCACGGTCAAGGGCAGTACCAAGGGAGCGGTCAAAGGAGCCATCACCGGAGCTGGCATCGGTGCCAAAGGCGGTATCCCTGGAGCAGTCGCAGGCACCATCATCGGCGGTACTATCGGCTACATCACTGGGCCAGCGGACTGAGGGAGCAACTATGGATGAGTTCATTCAAGAAGGGAAATACGCATCTCACGAAACGCTCAAGGGGTATGCCTACAGCTGGCAAACGCTGAGCTGGCTGATGCAGGAAGTCATCACAAACGGTATGTATGTTCCTGAGTTCCTACCAGATGAAAATCAGCCTGTGCTGCTGGTCGTGGTCAAAGAGGCGACCGTGCTCAAGGCCAAGTCCCTGCACAGCGAAGCGCCTGAAGTCTTGATCTCGATAGCATCCCATACTGGCGAGTCAGTATGGGATGACGACAACGGGTACTACGCTGACTACTGGCGGTTAGCTGCAGGAACTATCAAGCTGATCGACTGTGCTGAAGATGCCGTGTTCTGGCTGCCCCTCCCCGCTGTCGAAGCATGGGAGCCATATCGCTTCTCTGGCTATGGCTCACCGTTTGATGCCTTGTCTGCGCCACTCCCTGTATTCCAGCATCTGGCCTTCTCGCTCAAGCCAGATCAAACCTCGCCTGATTTGGGCACCACTATCTACCTGAAATCAACTATCTGACTATCTCGAAGGACGCTAAGCATGAATACCAAAACCGATAAGCAAGCAGCCAAACAGCAAGTAAATACGACTGCCACAGCTAAGTTTGATGGCATACAAGCATCACCAGCCAAGGTGGTCTTGGTCAGTGGCGTAGCCACCCTCCTTTCGCCAGGCTCTACAACTACCGTGGGCTATGAGATTGGCCATGAACCCGAACAGGCTGAACTGTTGATCCGTCTGACAGGTAGCAGTGGTGGTGGCCTCTGTTCCAAGGAATGGTTCGTGCTGGCACAAGTCGTCGATCTGCTAAACGAGCAACAACCGGACAAGGCATTTACCTCTGGCTTGTTCAAGGTGATCTGGAACTTCAAGGGCAGCAGCAATAACGCGGGGTTCCTAGCTGCCGTGCTGCGCCATCTGGAGTTGACCAAGGCTGCACCTGACGTGCGGTTCGACCATCTGATCACGGGTAAACATACCGAGTGGTTCGATGGACTTAAGACCAAGCTGCCAGCAGAGACCAACGCAGCTCAGTAACCGTTCCATCCTCCTACTCTCCCCAACCCCTTTTACTCAATCTCAACGAGAACCAAGATATGAAACCGACCCTCGTTATCACGGGCTTACCTGTGAGGATAAGTCACGATCTGCAAATGCTACTTGAGCAGGCCATCAGCTCGGCGCTGGAGGATTTCCCAAACGAGATCCCGAATGGCACCATACCAGCAGCACTGACCCTCAACTATCGAGATCCTGACTACAGCGCAACAACCGGAGGCTATCACCCTGTCGAGATCCGTCTTGAACGCTGGGATGACGGCTGGCATCTGCGCTACGTCACCGACTTTGCGTATGTAGGCCAAGGCTGGTGTACCGAGTTGGCCAAAGAGTTGGATTTCGATTTCAGCATCGAAGAGTACACCCATTCGATCATGGGAGAGATTTCCCCGGCAGAGGTGAATGAATGGTTTGACGTCTGGCAGCAGAGCTTTTGCTGTTATGCCCAGATGGACGTATTCACCCTGACGGTGACACCTGACTGATCCAGTTCAGGCAAAAAGCTGAAAAAGTCGCGTCGGTGGCGACGGAGCGTCGGGAACCGTTTAGGTCAATTCGTCAGCTCGTCGCCACCGACGGCAAATTTCTACGTTTGGCGAATTTTCCCACCCAGAAGACCAGATATCGACCGGAAGAAGGCCAAGCCCTGTTCCACCTCCGGCCTGAGACCAACATTAGGCTCAGCCAATCCCCAATCTCACCTCGGCAGCACAAGGAATTGACATCCCTGTGCTGTTTTTTCTTGGACAGACCAGCCCTACCCCACTCATCAAATGACAGGAGACAGACGATGGCAAATTCTCCCTCCCGATTTCGCTTCACTCAAAAAGCCATTGAGGCGCTACCACCGAACCCACCCCATGCCAGATCAACTGAAGCCGAATACAGTGACACCCAGATCCCAGGCTTTAAATGTCTGGTAGGCAAAGGTGAAGGTTCCAAGAAATTCCTGCTTCGCTATCTCTGGCAAGGACGTAAACGGGCTATATCCATAGGCCGCTTCCCCGATGTAGACCTGAACACGGCCAGAGAGATCGCCACAGACTATAAACGGCTGCTTTCGCAAGGCATCGACCCCAAGCAACAGAAGGAAGATAAGCGGCAGGAACTCACCCTGACCGAGTTGTTTGAGCAGCATTACTTCCCCTATGCCATGCACCACAAACGCTCATGGAAGGATGATGCTCAACGCTTTCGTGACCACTTAAAACCCGCCTTGGGATCACGATTACTGTCAGAGATAAAGCTTGAGCAAGGCCAGGCCCTACAGACCAACTTGCTGGGCAAGGTAAAGCCAGCCACCAACAACCGGATCACCACTTTGCTTAAAGCGATCCTGACTTGGAGCGTTCGAATGGGTTATCTGGAGCAACACCCAATGAGACACCTCAAGAGCCTGACTGAGAACAACCAACGCACCCGCTATCTGGACAAAGGGGAGATCAGACGGCTGTTTATGGCTGCGGATATCGATGAAAACCGTTATGCCGGTCAGTACGTCAAACTGCTGTTGCTGACAGGGTTGCGTAAGGACGAGTTGAGGCTGGCCAAGTGGGAACACCTCGATCAATCCCAGCTGACCCTGTTCATCCCCCACACCAAGAATGGGAAAAGCCGGATCCTTCACCTCAACCATATGGCCATGCAGATCCTCAAGGAGACCCACCCTATCGAAGGAAACCCCTATCTGTTTCCAGGACAGAAACAGGGCCAGCCGCTGAACAACGTTACCAGACCATTTAACCGGATGCTCAAGCGGGCGAGGATTGAGGGGCCAGTCTGTATCCATACCTGTCGCCACTCAGTCGCAGCCTTGATCGTCTCAAGTGGTGGAACCTTGTATGACGTGCAAGCTCAGTTGGGCCATGCCAGCAGCCAGACCAGCCAACGATATGCCCACCTGCACGCCAGCAGGCTGAGGCACACCAGTACCCAAGTGGCCAACTGTGTGGAACAGGCGTTGATACCCAGCAACACGGTACACTCAGCCCTACCCCAACTCAGCCCAAACGGAGAAATTTAGGGGAAAAATGCCGACGGTCGTGGCGAGCTGACGGACAAACTCGACGCCTCGACGCGACCGCCAGCATATTGTCAAAACGCTTCATGCAACAAGAAAAAACCGCCAGTTGAGTTACCCTAATCGACGAAAAACCCCTTGATTTATAACACCATACTTAGGTAAGGTCTCACACGTAGACGTTTTATATGATTTGAGCAGTGGCGTTTACAGGCACTTGCCGTCCCTTCTAGATCGCGCTTAGCGTTGTAGGGACTCCAGTGTTGCACCGTACATCAAAAATCAACCTTTTGATTAACCTATTTGCTTTGCAGCAAAGGTTTGTGCAGCTCTGGATGATACCCGATGACCTACAGACGTTACGCAGTTCCCCATCCCCTAGATTTACCGTCAACTCAGTCAGACATCTGCGATAGTACCGTGGTGCCAGCACATTCATCCATGTGCTTTCCAGTTACCCCTGCAGTAGATAACAACTCGCCCGCCGCTATATCAACTCTGCTTATCCAAAATCCTGCACGTCGTGAAAATTCCGGCTCGACACGCCCTGTCGGGCGCTTACGCGACACTAGGACACCTTTGACAACGATGCTTCCTTGGATGGCAGAACACGACACCCTAGCCCAACGCCTCGGCGTGATCCTGACCAAGCTCAACAACGGGCAGCGGTTGGTGATCTCCGAGCTAGCCCATGAGTTCAACGTCTCGGCTCGTACTATCCAGCGAGACCTGAACGTTAGATTGGCTTATCTGCCGCTGGAACGTGACGGACAAACCTATTGGCTTGACCCCAGCTATCTGGGGAGAACCACCACACCTGCCATTTTGAGACTATGCGAGCAACTCGGGGCCAAAGCATTGTTCCCGGATGATCACGAAAGTCTGATCAAGCTCTGGCTCAACCCAGCATCAACACCTGTATTCGTCCTTTCCGGCTTTCAACTCGATGAAGACGACAACCATCACCAATGGCTAAAGCCACTTGCCAAGGCAATCAGCCAACAGCTCAAAGTCAGGCTGTCATGGGTCGGTGAGCAAGCAGAGCAAGAGATTGAGCCATACCGCTTGGTCAATAAGCGGGGCCGCTGGTACTTGGCAGGGGTAACGGCGGATACGCCATTTATCGAACCCTTGTCGAGTATCGCCAACCTCCAGCAGATAGAAATGCCAGCAGCGATCAGCGAGTCACAGCAGCAACTTCTTCAACACCTCATCGAGCAAGAGGCCATCCCTACTCACGAAGTGGTGATCAAGGCAGCCGCGCCTATCGCCCACGAATTCAAGCTCAGGAACATCCTTCCCGAGCAGGCTCTTATCAGAGAGCTGGAGGACGGCAGCATCTTGCTGGCAAGCCGCGTTTTCGATGGTGCACAGCTGCTGCCTGTGATCAAAACGTACCTGCCGCACCTTGAGGTGATCAGCCCTGCGGGGATCCAAGCGTTGGTCAAACGTGACCTCAAGACCCTGCTTAACCGGATGTAAGCCACATTTTCACACCACTTATTTCAATCCCCGACACCACCTGTCGGGGCAAATCACCACTATCTGTAGTTCAACCAACAAGGAGCAAAAACATGGGATCTCCCACGATAACTACGCTATCAGACCTCGTTCTACGCAGTCATGAAGACTATGAAACAGTCTTCGAACACGTAGCCGCTCACCTGCAAGCAGAGGGGGGCACTATCAAGGTTGCTGACCGAGCCAAGGGAACACTGGAAGCATCCTGGAAGTACGGTATCAATCCATTCGGATTGCGCGTGACAGTCCATTTCAGTTCACCAGAAGAAGGGATTGTTGAGCTATCGCTGACTGGCTCCTTCGTTGATGCGATCGACACATGGGGCACCGCCAAGAAGAAGGCAAAGGCGATCGCTGAAGTGCTTCCCTCACCTATCGATGTAGCCGCGTGGCCTATCCGTGAGCAGGCGTCGATTCCAGCTTCAACTCAATCAGCACCAGCGGGAGGCACCGTTCACCATAGAGGTAAGCGAAAGGTCTTGATGGCCCTGTTGGTCTTCTTTGGTGGTGGAATTGGCCTGCACAAGTTCTATGCCGGTAACTGGGGCTGGGGTCTGATCTATCTGGCCGCTTGCACCACAGGGATCCCGGTTCTGCTCTCTCTGGTCGAGTTCATCAAGGTACTTTGTCTATCCCAAGAAGAATTCGACAAGCGTTACAACTATCAGGCAGTGAGGGCATTTCAATGGGTATGGTAAGGGTAAAGAGGCTCGTTCTGGCAGCCAGTGTTTCACTGCTGATGGCACCAGCGGCTCAAGCCGGATTGCTCAGTAAATGGGACGAACTGACCGTGAAAGGGGGAGAACTGGAAAGCTGTCCAGGCGTGACCTTAGAGCAGCAGGCCGATAGCTTCTTTAAGGATCCCGAGTGGTCGGCAGGCAAAGCCGCTGATGGCCGCAAGCTGGTCAACGTGAGTGGCACATTCACATATGGAGATAGACCTGTCCGTGGCCTGCTTCAGATGTGGGTTCAAGGTGAAGAATTCAGCGTGGAAGCCTTGGAGGTAAATGGCCAGCCACAACCGGATGTCATGATTGATGCCCTGCTGGACAAGATGTGTGAAGCAGCAAAAGAAGAAGCTGCTCCCCAAACAGCTCTACGTGGGAAACAGCCCCTCCCCTTCATCGGCAAGCGCAGCTTTAACTTTGCAGGTGGAAGTGGCACAGAGCGATACATCACGATTCAACAGAACGGCCAGACGGTGATCGAAAGCTGTGGGGCATCCCTGATGGACGACAATGGCAAGTTCCAGGAGCCAAGCTGCTCGGTGGATTGGAAAGGCCCGTTCGCCATCCCCCTCAAGACAAGCTCAGCTATGTATAGGGTCGAAAAGGAGCGGATCTATCAGATTGAACCAGATGGCAGCCCAGCCCGAGACTGTATGGCATCCAGAGAGGATTGCAGCGTCAGTTTGTATGAGTAGTGCTAGGTTAGTGACAGAGGCGGGAGAGATCCCGCCTTTTTTTCGGTCAGTACCTACCAAAAGAGTAAAAATCGCGACGGTGGTGTCGGCTCGACGGGGGGTAGTTCGACGCCTCGCCACCGCCGTCACGACTTACACCCCAAATTTTCTTCACGCGATCTACGCCAGTATCGTTCCATCAACCCTTTCACCAGGCAACATAACACATACAATTCCGCAACAAGCGTCCTAGAAAAAGATAGCTTCAATGGAAGCCAAAAATAAAAACAACAGCCTCTGGGCCATTGTTTTGCATTTCTAACTATAATGCCTTCCATATTTAAATCGATGCAACTCAGGAAATATTTTAAATATTATTTAACTAATCGTTCGCGGGCATTTTTATAGTGAATTTATGCTTGCACATCCTTTTGGATTTGGTAACATTCATCTCGCTGGAGGTGCTGAGCGCTTAGCATCATCAGTATAGTTTATATGTTGCCTGTGTCATTTCATTTTGGCAGGTAATTATCACGAAATACGCTCTTTAACAATTTAAAAAAACTCTCTGAACGTTTAACGTTTGTTAGAGAGCATAAATAAACTCACCCATTCTCCATTTGAGGTTATCTTATGACTCTAATTCTCGAAAAATTGAGAACCTTTAGCATTAACCCCACGGCTCTCATACAGAAGCAATTATTCCAGTTGCCCCCTGATTTGGTGAGGTTTCGGATCGAACGTGCCCAGGCTCTATATTTTTTTGCCCTTAACGACAAGACTTCGGCGTTACGCCGCTTTTATCTTGTTAATGAGGACCTAGCAAAAGACTTAGGTGATGCCGCGAAGCTATACTGTTTCGTTCCCTTTCGATTCCAGTTGGGTCCGACTGGTATCATGCAAGTAAATATGCTTGCGTCTGACAAATACAGTATTTCGAAGCGACAAGCTCTTGAAGCTGACTCAGAGGTATTCTCTGTCACCCGCCTAACTGATGCATATGAATTTACTACATTCACAGACCATGATATAGAACCAATTGGAGATGTTGAACTAGATCATATGTTACATCTAGCCTTTGCAGACTCGATCATAGAACATCGTGAAGATCCAATATTTAAAAGGTATTTTAGTCTCCCAGATAGTGAGGGGAGTGAACAGTACAATGCTATTATTCCAACTACTATTGAAAATGAATTAATAACAGCATCATCTTCATATGATGACTTGCTTAATATTGACATTAACATCGACAGCATTAATGCACTCCTCTGAACGTAATTTTGCTGAGTCATATAGACAAAGATTGTTATTGAATGCTATCCCCACATACAAATATATTACCCATCTAAATCCCCGCTATTCGTCATCCGACGAGCATTTAACTCCTCTTATTCGTAACCAGACCCCATATCTATACGCCAAAGCCAATGCATTTATCGATACCAAGGGCGTAGAAATGCGCCCGTTTAATCTCTCGCTACTAGCTAAAACCCGTCAACAAGATACAAACCTTGTTGTGCAAATGATGAGAGTTAACAATATGTTGCTTTCAAACAACAATCTCAGGAACTGCTCAGTACCATTTCATACGACGACTGGTCGAACCACAAACATCGGTCCAAGCCTCTCTTCTTTCAAGAAGAATTTATGGTCCGAGGTGCTAAATCCTGCTCCCGGATACCAGTACGTCTTGCTCGATTATATGAACCAAGAGCCCATCATCTCAGCCTGCCTTGCCAGTGCCCACGAGATTCAGGCCATTTATCGACAAGCCGACTTGTACGAAAGTATGAGAAAACACCGCGACCTCGCTGGTTTAAATCGGGGACGCATTAAAGGTATGCTGCTCCCCTATCTGTATGGCCAACGTTCTGACTCCTATGCCAAGGAACATGGCATACCCTTGGCAGAAGCCCAGCGTTACTGGCTAGCCCTCGCTGAAATCTTTCACTTGGTTGACCAAGAGCTGAACCGACGCTCACAGCTTGCCTTCAAAAATGGTTTTGTCAGTTGCTTAGATTGGGCGGCCAGAGTGACGCCCCTTAGTGCCCCCCTCTCAGTACGCAACTGGCCCGTCCAAGCCACAGGAGCTGACATCCTCCGCCGTGCAGTTATCGGCCTAGTAGATGCGGGTATCGACCTACGCCTCACTATCCACGACAGCTTTCTCTTGCGTGTTCCAATTGCTGAACAAGAACAGCAGATAGCGAAAGCGATCACTGTGCTCAAGCAAGCTAGCGCCTTAGTGCTGGACGGTTTTGAGCTGAATGTGAAGGTGGATGGTGTTTTCGATGGTCAAGTGGGGGTAGTGTGATGGTGAGCAAGAAATTTGATGCGGTTGAATTCAGTACAGCATATCTGGCTACGGTTAAGCTCTATAAGGGCCCTTACGTTGTGTATGAAAATCAACCAGGGATATGCCATACACACAAATCCGATAGAGTCATAGCATCCATTCGCTCCTTCGCAAGAAGTCGCGGCGAACGCCTCAACGAAAATAGGCTAAAAGATGTGTTGGATGAAATTGCAGCCTTTGCCTTTGAAGATGCACAGCCTGTTGTTGTTCACAACAGAGTGGCACCTTATCTTGAAGGGTACATATACAATTTGGGTAACGGTCGTTTTCTCCAGAATATGGGGACGGGTATCAGCGTTGTCTCCACGCTGCCAGAAGGAATTTTCTTCACTGAAACTAATACCATGCTGGCTATGCCAGAGTTAGTCCAGAAGTTTGATATCAAAGCATTGCTGAACTTGTTCAACTGCAATAACAACGCACAGAAGCTGCTGTTGCTGGCGTGGCTGACATATACAATCTCTACCCCCAAAGCTGCCCAGCTACCGTATCCGATACTAGTGGTAAAAGCACCAGCGGGTTCGGGTAAGTCCTTTATGTGCAACAAAATTATTAGGCAGTTAGTTGACCCATGTGCAGTACCTAGCCAAGCAATGCCGAAAAACATCAAAGATATCGCGATTTCATCTCAGAATAACCATGTGCTGATTTACGATAACCTGCGATTTATACGTCAGGAACTGAGCGATGGTCTCTGTGTCGTCGCCACTGGGGGATCTCTTGCTGGTCGTAAATTATACACTGATGGTGAAGAGTTCAGCATGGATATGCGCTGCGCTCTTGTATTGAACGGTATACATACTTTTGTAACGGAAAGCGACCTAGTTAGTCGATGTCTGAATATCACTCTCAAGTCAATACCGGATGAAGCGAGATGCTCAGAATCTGAATTGTCGGCAAAACTCGACGAGCAGCTACCGTCCTTAATTTATACATTACATACATTAACAGCCAAGATCATTGCTGCGAAAGGCTCTGCAAAGGTACTCTATCGAAGCCGCATGGCGGATTTCTCTCTTTGGGTTGCTGGTTTAGAAGCTGTGCTTGGCCAAGAAGCAGGAGTACTACAAGAGGCATACAAACAGAACGTTGAACAAGCAAAGGTAGCGGGTGTTGTGGATGACTCTCTCTTCGTTTCCTTGTCCACCTTTGCTCAGCGTTACTCCAAGAGCAATCCTTGGCACGGTACTCCCCATGAGTTGCTCAGCGCTTTGGAAGCCCAAACGTCTGTCGGTCTTGGGTCAGACATGCCCAAAAGTGCAGCCGCTATGTCTCGGAAGCTACATGTACTACTAGATGCCCTTACTAGCAACGGAGTGCATGTCATCCGTGGACGGGCCACTGATCGGTACTACAACGTCTGGTTTGAGCCAAAAACGAGTCAAAGTCGTGACGATGGCGTCGAGGTGACGGAACATCCTGCAGTCCCGTCGAGTTCGTCCCCACACGTCGATGCTACCCATGCAAGTGACTTTGACAACACAGAGGAGTTGCTCGGATGAGTATGCAACCGACAGACTGTTTGCGAGATATTCTTGCCAAACTGCAGACGACCCAAGATGTTAAGCCCAAGAAGCACCCCGCAGTGATACTGGCCGAGAAAATCGAGGTCCGCCTGTTCGCCAAGAACAAACTCAGGCAGACCAAGACCGTCTACCCCACTGATGAGCTCTGGGACTTGTTCAGAGTCTTATTCATCAACCATTTCGGCCCCTGTGAGGAAGCTCGGCTGAAAGCCTGGACCTACAGCCTCAAGTGCAGGGGGCGAGTGCAGGTGCTTAATGCCTTGTACGACATCCTAGAGGAACGCTACCCCGAAGTGAAGTTTGAGCGTAGGGAGGCAAAACCTAAGCGGAAGTAGTAACAACACTTGCCCCAGCGTAACAGCTGGGGCTTTTTTACGCGACAAACATTCGATGCCTCTTTTGATCAAATTGTTCCACCCGCCGATGCGTCCCCTTTTATCTAGATCATTTTAATCGGCTAAGATAATGCTATACTGTTTTTTTATACAGACATGAAATGGCTGGTTGTCACATGGTGAAACGTCAAGCCTCTCAAAATGAGGTATAAACCGTGAACTGTATTATTTGCTTAGATAAGAACCCGATCACGAAGGATAATCCATTAACAGACGAACATATAGTCCCAGAATTCATTGGTGGAACTCTTACTGCAAAGAATGTTTGTAAAATATGTAATAGCAGGTTTGGTCATGGTTTTGAGGGACGCTTATCTAACAGTTTTATTTTTAAACTTAGCAAACAAGTCTACAACATTTCTGGTAAATCAAAGAAAACGACCTCAGCATTTTCTGGTTTATATGACCATCCATCTTTAGGCAAAGTTAGAGTCAATGACGACAACAGAGTTATAACTTTACCTAATATCGATATTATTGAAGATGATGATGGGTTAGATATAATCCTAAAAATTGATAAACAGGATCAGCATAAAGCCAAAAGCATGCTCGCAAAAAAGTTACAGCGTGTTTATGCAGAAAAAGGAAAAAGCTACTCCGATACGCAATGCTATCATGCAGCGGGAAAAATACTTGAAAATGCTGAAAAAGAGACATTTGTCACACAGCCAACCCTTTCTGGAAATTTCATTATTGACCTAAAAGACACCCTACTTCTTCATTTAAAAATTTCGTATGAGCTACTTGTTTATCATTTTGGTCATCATTACATTTATGATTCAGTTGCATCTAATATAAGCGAGTCGCTTTTTGAACAAGAATTAAAGCAGGAACTGTCTTTTAATTTCATAGAGAATAAAGTATTAGAGCATCTATTAGACAAGGATAATGTCTGGGTTGTAATCAGTGGAAATATCTGCAATGTAATGGTATTTGGTTTTTTATCATCATTGAAATTCACGGAAACGAATAGCTCATTCAATACAGAAGAAATCATTTTATATAAATTTGATGTTAAAACTGGAGTTCACTCCATGCAAACATTAGCTTGAATATCGAGTGATACACCTATTTCCCTTTGGCGGTTATCCCAATCCGTTGATAAATGAATGAAGTCCAGTAGGAGGAGCCAATTCCCTCGTAGTTCAGTCGGTAGAACGGCGGACTGTTAATCCGTATGTCACAGGTTCAAGTCCTGTCGAGGGAGCCAAATTCTAAAGCCCAGCCTTTTGGCTGGGTTTTTTCGTATCTGCCTCAGAAGAGTCTAGAGAAGCCTAGATTACTCATCCCCACACTGGGGGCTGTCACGTCCACAAATAGGTCAATACCACGCCACAACCTGGCATGCTCACGGAGTGCTTGCTGATAGGCCCAAGTGGCGATAGCAGTAGAACGCTCGGCGTCGACGCTTACCAGATGGGCCAGCTCGTCTGAGAGGTACGCCCCGTGAATCAGGATATTCTGCTCGTACCAAGCATCCCTGTGCTCGGGAGCGGCAAGAAAATCCCGTTTGCTCCGATTACAGTTGGCGTGTGCCAGTACGAAGTTGTGGCCCAAATCGATTGGATAACGACGCCAGGGGATGAAATGGTCTACCTCACCACTCCCGTGTATCGCCTTGTTACAGTAAAAACAGGTTCCCCCCTGCAAGTCCCTCAATACCTCTCCTACTCGCCCCAGCGCCTGACGGCTTGAACCAAATAGAAAATTCTCCAACCCCACACTGGGGCCAATCAGTGGCTGATTACCCTTGATGTCGCAGATAAGCTGTAACCAATGCTGTCGGGAGAGGGAGACCACCAGATCGTAAAAGCGGTGGAGACAGTAGAGAATGCCGGGGTTAAGGCAGATATGATCCGCGCCCCTTTGGTGCGGATAGAGGTGGCACTCCTCTCGCCCACCCAGGATCTGCAGACGCCACAAGGGTCCCTCAACAAGGATGCGCCGAACTCGGGCAAGAAGAGGCCGCCAGGCGTCGTGACGACGCAGTGCAGTTACCGAGCGGACCCCCTCTTCACGCAGCCGGGACAACTCCGTCAGCATGATGGCCTGACGACCGCTGCTCTGTTTGAGCAAGGTGGCCGTTTCTCCCGTCGCCGAGTAGGGCAGACTGTGCTGCCAATAGAGCTCCACAAACGTGGTGGCCAGTTCGTCCAGCGTAATAGTGCGCGCCGCCATCAGCTCATGGGTCTCGGTACTGCGCTCAATTGCGATATCTGCAATCCCGTGAAGCAAGGCGCACTTGTAAGTGGCAACAAAGTCGCCTTCGGTAAAGATGCGTTGCAGATAGGCAATAAAAGAGAGTTGCTGCTCAGGGGAAGCGTGCATGTTCGCCTCCAAGGATCAGACTCTGCCAACTCAAGCCGCTACGCGCCAAGGCATCCCCCTGTGGTTCTGACACATGGAGCAGTGTCATCCCCCCCTCCAATGCAAGCCGCTCCACTTCATCGACAGCTACCGGATACATGGCTCGCTCCCGCATCTCCTGCTCCGAGATAACCAGGCGCAGACTCAGTACCAGATAACCATCTGGTGAGAGCAGCTCATGAAGACGTGCCAGCGCCAAGGGACGAGACTTCGGGGGTAGATGCATCCAGACAGCACTGAGCAAAATCAGATCAAAAGTGCCCGTCACGCGAGAGAGAGCCGGCATAGCATCATTGACCCACGTCACCGCAGCCTCACGGGTATGACATTGCCCCTGTAGAGCGAGTGCCTGACAGGGCTCGACAGCGACCACACAGTGGCCCCGATGGAGCCCGGCTAAAAACGCGGCATCACGACCACTGCCAGCCCCCACATCGAGCAACCTGCGCGGCGCAGCCAAAAACCAAGGTTCCAGCAGAGTGAGCCAGTCGCCGTGAACAGCGCGAGCAGATACCTGCTGGTAACGGGTCGCCAATTCGGTGGCGTGGCGCTGGTAGTAATCGAGGGACACAATGCGTTCCGATTGGAGAAGGAAGGGAAATAGTCTCACAAGATCAGTGGGTTGACCATGACAAGGACGACACTTTCCAAACATGAGCCATTAAGGATGCAGGGACATTTACCAAAACGGGATGCCAGCCAAAAGAACTGAGACCAGAGGGCTCTGAATGATGCCACCATTCAACATTTCGGGTAATATTCGGCCAACTCACTGATCTCTTGGCACTTATTATCGCCATGAGAGTTCAACGCCAGATGGAGATGGCTATTAATGAACTCGACTGATGTCGTGACCCTGTTTGGGGATGACAAAATTCTTTCTTTTGACCTTGAACTGACCCGGGATGAAAAACTCCGTCATCTGGGGGCCCTCCTGGCTGGTCGTGAACTCAATCTCAAGGGCCCGCAGGATCTCGCACTCAAGGAGTTAAATGCGCTGGCACAAGGGGCGGATGTGATCCTTGGTCACAATATTCTCGATTTTGATCTCCCCTGGTTGGCCAAACAGGCTGTACGCCCTCAGTTACTTCTCGAAAAGCCGGTAATAGATACCCTCTATCTATCTCCCCTTGCCTTTCCCAAAAACCCCTATCACCGCTTGGTCAAGGATTACAAACTGGTTCGGGATACCCTCAATGATCCGGTCGCGGATGCAAGGCTCGCATTGCAGATTTTCTCGGAACAGCTGATAGCACTACAAGCCTTACCCCTGTCCCAATTGCAGCTTTATCAATATCTGTTCGACCAGGGAGTCATGGCGCAATTTAACACTCAGGGTCTGTCACTGGTGTTTGCCAGACTGACAGGCCGCCCGCCAGTGCGGGTCTCGGAGCTACCCACTCTCATCAAGAGCATTGCCCATGAGAAAGCGTGCCCCAATCAGCTCAACCGAGTGATTGGTGATGCCCTGCGTCAACCCATGCTGTTGTTACCATTGGCTTATGCCTGCGCCTGGTTGCCCGTGTCCGGCGGGAACTCCGTGTTGCCCCCCTGGATTTGGCGCCGCTTCCCCCAGACTGCAGAGATCATTCACACAGTTCGTGAACGTCACTGCGGTCATGCTGACTGCAGCTACTGCCAGGAGAACCACGACGCACGCCGCCATCTGCAGCGAATTTTCGAGCTCGACAACTTCCGCAACCTGCCTGATGGGACACCATTGCAGAAGACCTTGATCGAGGAAGCCATGGCTGGCGTCGCACTGCTCGGCATACTCCCTACCAGCGGCGGCAAGTCGCTCTGCTACCAGCTCCCGGCACTGGTGCGCAACCAGCGCAGTGGTGCGCTAACTGTGGTGATCTCCCCTCTGCAGGCACTGATGAAGGATCAGGTGGACAACCTTAAACACAAGGCCGGTATTGAAGGGGTTGCCGCTATCTCGGGGCTGCTGACGCTACCAGAGCGAGGCGCGATTCTTGAACAGATCCGCATGGGGGATATCGCCTTGCTCTATATCTCCCCCGAGCAGTTGCGCAACCGCACAGTCAAACAAGCAATACGACAACGTCAAATCGGTGGCTGGGTATTTGACGAAGCGCACTGCCTGTCGAAATGGGGACATGATTTTCGCCCTGACTATCTCTACTGCGCCAAGGCCATCGCCACAATTGCCAAGGAACAGCAGGTCCCCATGCCTCCTGTCTTCTGCTATACCGCGACCGCCAAACCGGATGTGATTGAGGATATTTGCGCCCAGTTTCTCGATAAACAGCCCCGACCTCTTCTCAGACTGGAAGGCGGGGTTGAACGTACCAACCTCGAATATGCCGTCGTTGAGTGCCCCGGTCTCAATAAACAGGGTCATATCCTTAACCTGCTCGAGCAGTTCTTCGGTGAGGAAAAGCCCGGTTCCTGCGTTATCTACTGCGCAACCAAGCGCAGCGTGGACGAGCTGGCCGATTTCCTCGGTCAGCAACAATCCCTCCCTGTCTCACGCTTTTACGCCCGCATGGACAGTGCCCAGAAGAAAACCACCCTCGAACAATTTATCAATGGCGAGATCCGGGTCATCTGCGCGACCAATGCCTTCGGGATGGGGATCGACAAGGATGATGTGCGTTTGGTGATCCATGCCGATATCCCCGGCTCCCTCGAAAACTATCTACAGGAAGCGGGACGAGCTGGCCGCGATACAGCACAAGCCCACTGCGTATTGCTGTTTGATGAACAAGATATCGAGAAACAGTTTCAGCTCGAGGCCATGAGTGAAGTCAGCCTGCGCGATATCAAACAGATTCTGCGCGGAATAAGGCTCAGGGCCAGCAAAGGAGGCAAGCAGGATAACAACTCGCCACTGGTCGCCACCAGTGCAGAGCTCATCAACCAGCCAGAGGTGGAAACCAGCTTCGCTGCCGATGACAGCAATGCGGATACCAAAGTCAAGACAGCTATTGCCTGGCTCGAACGAGCGGGCTATCTGGAACGTAGTGACAACATCACTCAGGTATTTCAGGGGCGCCCTCTGTTTGCTTCCACAGAAGAGGCAATGAAAAGGGTAGACAGTCTGAAACTGGCTCCCAAGGCCAAAGCCATCTGGCAAGCTGTTATCCAGGCGCTGATGAGTGCTGCCGATGATGATGGTCTCAGTGCCGATGCCATTGCCGAAGAGGCAGGCCAATACATGGCAGACAAGGGAAGTGGTGTTCAGGCCAGCGAAGTGATGCGGGTACTCACCCAGATGGCGGATGTCGGTCTTCTCTCTCAGGGGATGTTACTGACTACCTGGCTTCGCCCCAAAGGAAGAGACAATGCCCGGGTGCTCTGCGGGCAAGTACACAGCATTGAAAAGGCGATGCTGGACACCTTGCGTGAAAAAGAACCCGAACCTGATACAGGGCAAGGGCTGATCTTTAACATTCGACTGGTCAATCAGGCCATCAAAGATCTGGGGCATGAGCGGTGTAACCCTGGCTTGCTGCGCAATTTGCTGACCAGCTGGGCCCAGGATGGTCGCTCGGGGGGCGAGAAAGGCTCCATTGATGTCAAATATCTCTCTCGGGATCTTTACCAACTCACCTTCAACCGAACCTGGTCCCAGATTGAGCAGACAATTGATCAACGCCATCGCGTCACAGGCGCCACCCTCGATTTTCTCTACACCCTGTTGGCAAGCAGCGAAGAGAGTGTCCAGCGCCAGGTGATGCTGTCATTTGCCCTGGAGCAACTGGTCAAATACCTGCGAGAAGACATGGATGTGGCTCAGCTCATGAACAAGCGGGAGGCAAGCAGCCAGCAGGAGTGGTTGCTCAAAGGGGCAGAGCGGGCACTGCTCTACCTGCATGAGCAACACGCCATCGTGCTGCAAAATGGCCTTGCCGTGTTCCGAAGCGCTATGACCCTCACGCTGACCGCTGAGCGGCAGCAACAATACAACAAGGCAGACTATCAGCCGCTTGAGCATCACTATCGCCAGAAGGTGATTCAGATCCATGTGATGAATGAATACGCCCGCATCAGCCTGGAACACTTCAAGAAAGCCAAAAAGCTGGTGACAGACTACTTCTCCATGGAAGCTGACAAGTTCCTCGGTCACTACTTCAAAGGGCGCAACAAAATCCTGGAGCTGGCGACCAGCGAACACTCCTGGAAGCGCATCGTCGAAGATCTTCACAACCGTTCCCAGGAACAGATCGTCCAAGCACCGCCCGAGCAAAACTTGCTGGTACTGGCAGGGCCGGGGTCAGGCAAGAGCAAGGTGATTATTCACCGCTGTGCCTATCTGATGCGGGTCAAGCAGATCTCCCCATCGCGGATCATGTTGCTCTGTTACAACCATAATGCGGCGATGTCCCTGCGCCGACGCCTGACCGAGTTGCTGGGGCGTGACGGAGCACGGGTCTCGGTATTCACCTTTCACGGTCTCGCAATGAGTCTGACAGGCAATGCGGTGCAAAACCGGACATCCGACGATATCGACTTTACCACCATCATTGATGACGCAATCAAGCTGCTCCGGGGAGAGCAGAACCAGCTCGGTCTCGAATTGGAAGAGCAGCGGGAAAAACTGCTCGGTGGGCTGCAATTTCTGCTCGTCGACGAGTATCAGGACATTGATGAACAACAGTACCAGCTTATCGCGGCACTGGTGGGCAAAAGCGAAGAGGATGAGGAGGCCCGACTGCATCTGATGGCTGTGGGTGATGATGACCAATCGATCTACGCCTTTCGCGACGCGAACGTCAGCTTTATTCGCCGCTTTGAGCAAGACTACAACGCCCAGACTCACTTCCTGACCTGGAACTATCGTTCCACCGCCCACATCATCGAGACCTCCAACCGCCTGATTGAGCACAATCAGGATCGCATGAAGCGTACACATCCCATCGAGATCGACGACAGGCGCAAGATGGAAATGGCTGGGGGGCACTGGGAGGGGATGGAGACAGCACAGGGTCGCGTCATCATCCAGCAGTGCCAGGATGCAGCCCAACAGGCAGCCGAGGTCGTGAGACATATCGCGCTTATCCGTGAGAAGACTCCCACTTGCCCGCTGGAATCTATCGCCGTGCTGGCCCGTAATGGGCTAGAGAAGGAGGAACTGGCCTGGGTTCGCTCGGCGCTGGCAGATGCCGATATTCCCTGTCGTTTTACTCTGGATAAAGAGAACGGTTTTCCTGTGCATCGCTGCCGTGAAATCTTGCGCTATCAGAATTGGCTACAACAGCAAGGTCATGCCCTGCTGACAGCGGAGCAACTTGCAGCCCCTCTCCCTCCACTCTCACTGGCCAACCGTTGGGAGGAGCTACTGCACAATCTGATTGCTCAATGGCAAGCCAGCCAGGGAGAGCACGCTCTTTCTGCCCACCACTTCCTGATGTTCCTCTACGAGTATTTGAGCGAGCAAAAGCGCCAGATCCGCTTCGGTAAAGGAGTATTGTTAAGTACGGTACATGGGGTTAAGGGGGAGGAGTATCGCCATGTGATACTGCTCGACGGCGGCTGGCAACGCGTAGCGGAGCTATCGAACTGTAACCTGGAAGAGGAGCGGCGTCTCTTCTATGTGGGGATGACACGTGCTATCGAAAGGCTGGTTCTCATGGCTCGCCACGATCAACGTAATCCCCATATTCCACTGATCGCCTCCCACTGCTACGTGCAGAGACCTAACGCAACCCGACCGGATAGACAACGTCGTTTCGCCATGATGGGTATGTCGCAACTGGTGTTGGGATATGCAGGTCACAGTGATGAAGGCCAGACTATTCACAACGAACTGAGAGCGTTGAAAGTAGGCGATGCCGTACGCATTGCCCCCGACAAACAGGACAGACTCCATGTCTATCACCGCAGTCACAAGATCGCTCGCCTCTCCCTACAGGGAGAAGAAACCTGGAAATTCGATGTGAATACAATCCGCGAAGCCAGAGTGATCGCCTTGGTAGAGCGGCGTAAAGAGCAGGAAAAGGATGACTATCAACCCAAGATGCGCAGCGAACGTTGGGAGATCCCCATAATCGAGCTGGAGTTATGAACCAAACTGGTAGCCCCCATGCTACCGGGATAGACCTTCACGACTTGCAGCACCTGCTGTGCCGGTACTGCAATAGGTGATAGTGAAAGCTTGGTGACTTGACGACACGTCGCTGCCAATAGCCTCAATTCAGGTCATAATCACCCAGCTTCCCTTACCTTGGAGTTTTTATGCGTCGATTCAATTTCATGCTCAATGGCAGCAGATTGATGATGTTCCCCTTCTACATTGGCATCCTCATCTGCGTGGTATTGCTGATGGTGAAATTTGCCATGCAGCTCTATCAGCTTTCTGTAAATATTTTCGAGATCCCCTATCTGGACCTCATTACCGGCGTGCTGACCCTGGTGGACTTTATACTGGTGGCCCAGATGCTCATCCTGGTCGCTATCTGTGGCTATGTGCAATTTATCCAGACGGAAGAGCAGCGTGCCTCCCTTAGCAGCAACTGGCTTAGCAAGATCAACTTTGCCTCCCTCAAGCTCATCGTCATCAACTCGCTGGTGACTATTGCCGGAGTGGAGGTGCTCAAGGCATTTCTCGAAGATGGCATCATCAACGAAGTCGATATGAAGTGGTCCGTGGTGGTGTTTCTCGCCTTCTCGCTGGCCGCGCTCATCTATGCGGTGACCGAGCGGATGGCGGAGCATAAATAGTCGAGCTTGATCACTGTGCTTGTTCAGCCTTGATTCACCAGCAATACAATTGATAACACTTTTCATTACTCTTACTGCGTTATAAACTTGCTCCCCCCGGGCTGCGCCGCCCGGGTGCTGGAGCCTTTATGACAAGCCTTTCTCTTTCACCCCGACAATTCTGGCAGTGGCTGGCCTACCACCATCAGGCCGCCGAGGGCACCCTCTATCTGATGTTCTTCTCCGGCCTGCTGCTGTGGGAACCGCTGACCCCGCTCTGGTCGCTGGCACGCTGGAATCTGTTTTTCCATGTGATACTCTCGCTCACCCTGTTCCCCCTGCTATTTGGCGCCTTCTGGCTCTCCCATCGCAGCTTGTTGAACCGCAGCAACAAACCCTTTTTACGCACCACGGGGCGGATTATTGAAGCCCTGCTGCTGATCTGTCTGGCCAGCGGCCTGCTGCTGGTGCTGCACGGCACTCCGGGCGATGCCATGGGCAACCTCGCCAGCTGGGCCCACTGGTTGAGCGCATTGGCGTTAACTCCTCTGGTGCTGCGCCACGCCTGGCGCTGGACCATCTTGAAATGGCGCACCTGATCCCATGTTGAAGTCATCGTTCTCTGCATATTTGTCACCCCTGCTGGCCCTCCTCCTGCTGCTGACCAGCCCCTTCGCGTTTGCCCAGCAGATGGGTTCAGGGATGCTTGCCTATGAGGAGGGGCAAAGCCCGCGCCTCGTCACCGCCAACCTGAGCGCAGGTTCCGTCACCCTGCTTGAGCGCGATAGCGGAAAGCGCCTAAAAGAGGTGCAGCTGGGGGGCGATCTGCGCCAGCTGGCCCGTGCCGATGACGGTACCATGCTGGTCACCGACTACAGCGGCGATCGCCTGTTGCTGCTGGATGATGATCTCGATCTGGAAAAGGCGATCCCCACCGGCCATAGACCCTACGGGGTCATCTTCGATGCCAAACGGCAGTGGTTCTGGGTCACGCTGTTCGAATCCGCTCGCCTGCAGGCCTATGACACCGCAGGCAACCTCAAGCTGGATGCAGAAACCGCCGAGACCCCGCGCGGGCTGGCCTTGACCAACGACGATCGCCTGCTGCTCACCCACGCCATGACAGGCCAGCTCGCCATCTATGATCTCGCCAAGCTTGGCCACGGCGCCAAGGGATCTTCGCTTCCCAAGCCCAAGCTCATTACCCTGGCCGAGACCCACAGCGACACGCCGAGCGACTCCCAGGGATTGCCGCGCCTGCTCGACGGCATCGCCCTCTCCCCCGATGGCAGCGAGGCCTGGCTGCCCCATGTGCTGTGGAGCTTCAGCCACCCCTTCCAGTTTCAGAGCACCGTCTTTCCGGCGGTCTCCATCATCGATCTGGATGAGGAGAAAGAGCGGGTCGATGAAAGAAAACAGCTATTTTTGCAGATCAACCTGCCCAGCGTCGGCAACCGCAGCCAGATCGTCTCCAACCCGTTCGCGGCGCGCTTTGCCACCGACGGCAAGAGGGTCTATCTGACCCTGGCGGGCTCGGAAGATCTGCTGGTGTTTGATCTCTCCCGCAGCGGCAAGTCCAACAACAACCGTCACCGCCGCAAGAAGTTTCAGGGGGGCGCCAAGGCGGCCCAGCTCTTGCGTCACCTACCGGGCCAGAATCCGCGGGATCTGCTGATCGATGGCGACCATATTCTGGTGCACAACGCCATGGGGCAGGATCTCACCCGCCTCAATAGCGGCGGCAGCGGCCCGTTTGCCCGGGTCACGGTCGATGTACCCCACTTCGCCAAACTGGTAGAGACGGATCCCCGCCCCGAGCCGCTTCAGCGCGGCGAGCGGCTATTCAACCTTGGTAACACAGCGTCCAACTCACGCTTCCCCATGGCGGGGGACAACTGGATGAGCTGCAACTCCTGCCATCTGGACGGGTTCAACTTCACCAACCGCTATCTGATGGCGGCTCATCGCCAGAAGAGCGGCGACAACGCCATCAACGGCCACGCCAACCTCACCAACATGGTGGCGGGGGATTTTGTCGGCGAATACCTGCGCATGACCCAGCAGACCCAGGGCGGCATGGGGCACGACACCCGCGATGGGGCCGAGGCAGTTGACCCCGCGAGGCCCCAACCGGAAGTGAAAGCGATGATGGAGGACTTGCACGCCTTCATCACCGCCGATGGCAACCTCCCCTATCTGGCCAACTGGCTGCGACTCGATGCCCCGCGCACGGATCCCGCCAAGGCGCCGACTACCCACCCGAAGGAGTGGCTCAACTCCGCCTCCTGCCAGAACTGCCACCAACAGGCGTTCAAGGATTGGAGCGAGAGCAACCACCGGCTGATGGGCAACTCCCACCCCTACTACAAGGTGGTACAGGCGCTGGCCCGCGAAACCGAGGGCGAAGCCTTCGGTCAGTGGTGTCAGGGCTGCCACATGCCCCAGCAGGTGATGACCGGCCAGCTGGATCTGCCCAAGGGCTCCCACATGTTCGAGCAGGGTGGCGTCTCGCTGATTGCCGCTCACAAAGCGGGCGAACCTGTGGTGGAGGAAGGGACCGGCTGTGTGCTCTGTCATCGCATCACCAAGGTAGAAGACGCGGGCGGCAACAGCGCCTTTACCGTGAATTTGAAAGACCGTGAGAGCTATGTGTTCGAGGATGCCGCGGGCGGCAGCCTCCAGCACTGGCTGGCCGAGAGGCAGATCAACGCCCGTCCGGCGGCCCACAAAGCCTCCTATCAGAAGGATTTCTACCGCGACGCGGCTCTGTGCAAGTCGTGCCACAACGAGTTTGCCCCGGGCTCCGGCGCCAATATCGTCAACACCTGGGACGAGTGGGAAAAATCCAGCTTCGCAAACGCGGAGGATCCCGCCAAACGGCGCACCTGCATCGACTGCCATATGAACCCGGAGCCGGGCAATGGCGGCGCGCCGGTGGCGGGCCAGTCCACCGAAAACGGCAACATGAAGGAGCGGCTCTATCGCCACAACTTTACCGGCGCCCAGCACCAGCTGGTGGGGCTGCGCAATCCCGACCTTGAACAGGAGAGTCTGGCGCTGCTGCGCTCCAGCGCGACCCTCTCCGCCCGTATCGAACAGGCGGCCGATAGTCAGCAGTTGGTGGTGCGGGTCGCCAATACCGGCGCGGGCCATGCCCTACCCACCGGAGTGGCCGATTTTCGTGAACTCTGGCTGGAGCTGACCGTAACGGACGCCACCGGCAAGCTGGTGCTCAAAAGCGGCCAGCCGGTGGATGGCGCAGTCCCAGAAGATGCGCGACTGTTTCGCAAAGTATTCGGCGATGCCGAGGGCAAGCCGGTGGGGCTCAAGTTCTGGCGCTACGCCAAACTGCTGGAAGATACCCGCATTCCAGCCGATGGCTGGCGCGATGAAGTCTGGTCGCTGCCCGCAGAAGCCCAAGGGCCCTTCAAGGCCGATATCAAACTCAATTTCCGCACCTACCCCAAGTGGGTTAATGATGCGGTGCGCGCCGCCGAGCCGAGCTTGCCGGAGCCACCCATAGTGCTACTCAATCGGCTGCAACTTACCTTGCAGCCTCTCCACGTCACGCCCGCTACGGAGCCTCAATCCTGATGTTTGCAAGTTTTCTGATTACCCTGCGCGAGGGGCTGGAAGCCTTCCTGCTGGTCGGCATCTGCCTCTCCTACCTCGCCAAGCTGGGGGCGAGTCGCTACAACAAATTCATCTATCTGGGGG
This sequence comes from Aeromonas sp. s7(2024), assembly GCF_040907825.1. Lineage (NCBI taxonomy): Bacteria > Pseudomonadati > Pseudomonadota > Gammaproteobacteria > Aeromonadales > Aeromonadaceae > Aeromonas > Aeromonas sp. s7(2024). The sequence goes on along the minus strand of NZ_JBFOCM010000008.1, from coordinate 75,041 downwards.
TGGGGCTTGGCCTTATCGCCTCACTTGTCGTCGCCTTCCTGTTCCAGGTGGTGGTGAGCCAGTTCGAGAGCGAGCGCTACAACCACCTCTTGATGGCGGGGATCCTCATCTTCGCCACGTTGGTGCTCACATATATGGCGATCTGGATGCAAAAGCAGGCCAAATCCCAGGTAGGGGCCATGACGGCGCGCATCGATGCGGCCATCGATGGCGGCAACCTGTTTGGTCTGGTGCTGCTCGCCTTCCTTGCTGTGATGCGCGAAGGGTTTGAAACCGTGCTCTTCTTCTCCGCCCTGCTCTACTCCGGGCAAGGGGTGGATCTGCAATCCGGCCTGATGGGCGCGCTGGCTGGGCTGCTGGTCTCCATCGCGCTGGTGTGGGGGCTGCTGCGCTCCACCCGCAAGGTGGCGCTGGCCCCCTTCTTCCGCTGGACGGGCCTGCTTATCATCATCATCGCCGCAGGTCTGCTGTCGTCCGCCGTCAACATGTTGCAGGCGGCAGAGATCATCACCTTCTGGACCACGCCGGTGTTCGACATCAGCCACATTCTCGATGATCAGGGGGTATTTGGTACCTTCCTGCGCGCCCTGTTTGGCTACAATGCCTCACCCGCTGGCTTGCAGCTGCTGACCTGGGCCCTCTATCTGGCGATCTTCGTTACCCTCTGGCAACGCAGCTACCGCCCGCAGGTAAGCGCCGCGACTGGCAAAGGCTGAGCCAACTCACCATGTGGCAACAAGGCCACGGGTTAATAACACCATTCGGGAGCCGCGCCTTGGCGCGGTTCCCTTATCTATCAAGCAGTTTCGGAATAGGTCATGAGCGATAACAACAAGAAAAGCATTGCAGTGCTGGGCGCTGGCCCCGCCGGTTTGATGGCGGCCTGGCGCCTGCGCTGCGCCGGTTTTGCAGTCACCCTGTTCGAGCAGGAGCCGGTGGTCGGCGGCATGTGCGCCACCCAGACCTTCAAGGGGCGCGATGGGGAGTATCGCTTCGACTACGGCGGCCACCGCTTTATCACCAAGAACCCCGAGCTGCTCGCCTTTATCGACGAGCTGATGGGGGACGACCTGCTCCACGCCGAGCGCAAGAGCGTCATCCGCTTTGGCGGGCGCACCTATGACTACCCCTTGAACCTGCCCAACCTGCTCAAGACGGCGCCGCTGGCCCTGATGGCCGGTGCGGTAAAAGACTTGCTGCTGTTGCCCTTTAGCAAGAAGCCGGACGATTTTGCTAAGGCGAGCTTTGCCGAGTGGATCCAGAGCCACTTTGGCCGCACCCTCTATCGCCAGTTCTTCGAGGGCTACACCGGCAAGCTCTGGGGCATCAACCCGGACAAGCTCTCCGCCGACTGGGCCGGTCAGCGCATCAGCCTGATCGATCTCAAAGACGTGGCCCGCCGCCTGCTGCCAAGGCGCAACGGCAGTATCTCGGTGCGCACCTATGCCCGCAAATACCGCTACCCCAAATATGGCTTCGGCCAGATCTTCACCACTCTGGGGGAGCGGCTGGTTGCCGAGGGTGCCCAGCTCAAAACCGGCGCTACCATCACCCGCCTTGAGCAGGCCGATGGCCGCATCGAACGGGTGTATTGGAAACAAGATGACGTTGAGCAAAGCGAGCGCTTTGATCAGGTGATCTCCACCCTGCCGCTGCCGCTCACCTGCCAGCATCTTGGCTTGCCGTGCGATCTCCAATACCGGTCGCTTCGCTTCGTCAATATGCCGCTTAAAACAGAGAACCTGTCGGACAACACCTGGCAGTATCTCTCAGACCCCCATATTCTGGCGACCCGCCTGCAGGAGCCGCGCCGCCGCAGCCCCTTTATGGCGCCCAAGGGCCAGACCTCGGTGATGCTGGAGATCCCCTGCAACCCGGGGGATGCCACCTGGCAGGCGCCGCTGGCCGATCTGCGCGGTCGGATCACCGCCGATCTGGCGAGCCTCGGTGTCGATACCGCCAAGCTTGGCGATGAGACCTTCGAGGCCCGCAGCGAATACGCCTATCCATTGATGGATTTGGGCTATCAGGCGCGCCGCAACGAAGCCATCAAGGCGCTGATGCCGATTGGCAACCTCATCATGACCGGCCGTCAGGGGACATTCCGCTACATCTTCACCGACACCGCCATGGAGATGGGGATGATGGCTGCCGACATGGTGATCGACGGGGTGGACAGACGTCATGCCATCTTTAACCATCGCAATGAAAACACCGTGATCGAAACCCAGAGCGTGGCGTGATGGCCGCGCCATTGGCATAACCTCTTGGCATAAGTAAGGAGAACAGGATGACCATACGCCCGGGTTTACTCGCCCTCACCCTGCTGCTGACCCTCTGCGGGCAGGCACAGGCTTACTCCTATGCCGCCGCCGGCAAGGAGCCACTGATCGACGCCCGCGAAGCGCTGCTGGGCGCCGCCACTGACGGCAAGGATGCCAGCGCCACCTTGAGCGAAATTGCCGACGAGCTGAGCTATCTGGAACAGCACCACAAGGTGGAGCTGCAAGGGCCGCTGGCCGCCGCCATCAAGGCCAAAGATGCCGCCGCCACCGCCGCCCTGCTCAACCGCGCCTACAAGGCGGAGATCGAGCGCCGCCTCGAAGGGGCCAGCCAGAATCTTGGCGACTACCAGACCGCCAAGGTGCTGGTGGTCAAGAGCAAGCGCTTCCTCGACTTGATCCTCCCCTCCCTCAATGAAGGGGATCGCAAGGCGGCCGAACAGGCGCTGGCCAAAGTGCTGGATGCCATCGGCAACCCGGGGGTATTCGGGGTGGGCGCCAAGCCCGCCGACGCCGCCGCCTTTAGCGATGCAGAAAAAGCGCTGATGGCCGTGCTGGCGCCGCTTTGATGGCAACCTGCCAATCATTGCGCCACCTCGCTGTGACAAACGGTGGGTTTCGCTGCGCTCTACCCACCCTACGCACGGCCTGCCGATAAATGCACCCGGACGCTGGTTTGCCCCCTTCTCCCCTTGCGGGAGAAGGGCTGGGGATGAGGGGTAAGGTAATGGCCCGGCGTTGGCCTTCCCCCTGCTGCACCACCATTTGGCTGCTCATTCTGCTGCAACTGGCCTGGCTCGGCTGGCTGCTGACCTTCCCGGTGGCCCTCGATTCCGACGATGCTCTCAATTTTGCCCACGGGGTGACGCGCTTTAGCGTGCTGGAGTTCTCCCCCCACTTTCCGGGCTACCCCGCCTTTATCTGGCTGGCGCGGCTGATCAATCTGGCGGTGGACGATCCGGCCCGCGCGGTGCAGTGGGCAAGTCTGCTCGGTAGCAGTTTGCTGGCTCCGCTCGCCGCCTTGTTGGCGGTGAAGCTGTGGCAACGGCCAAGCCTGCTGGCGCCGGTTTGGTTGCTGGTGCTGGCCCTGCCGCTCACCCCGACGCTGGCGCTCTCAGGCCTCTCGGATGGGCCCGCGATCGCCGCCTGGCTCGGGACGCTGCTGGCCTTGCAGCAGCGCAGATTCGTACTGGCTGGCCTCATGCTTGGCTTCATGCTGGCCCTACGCCCCTCCTATTTTGTGCTGGCCCTGCAGCCCCTTTGGCTGGGGATGGCGCAGAAGGAGACGCGCGTCAGGTTTGTGCTCCCCATCGCGCTGGTTGGGCTAGCCTGCCTGCTGTTTGTCTGGCAAGCCGATGGCTGGGCCTACTTCAGCGAGGGGCGGCGCTTTACCGACGGCCACTTTACCCTGTGGGGCAACACGGCAGCAGCCCATGGCGATCGGCTGCTGAGCTGGGCGAGCACCTTCAACGATCAGCTCACCCCGCTTTGGCCCTTGGCTGTTGGGGCATTGCTGGTGTTGCCACTGTGGCAAAGATCAAAAAAACACCCTGCCGTCCTCCCCCCGCTCTGGACGCTCTACTGGCTCGTCCTGCTGCTCTGGACCCTGTTTGGCCAGAACCCTGACAATCCCCGCCATCTGGCCCCCATCACTCTGCTCGGTATCGTGCTGCTGGCAGGTTGGCTGCCGCGCCGTGGCGAGTGGGTGATCGCGGTCGCCGGATTGCTGCTGCTCGGCGCGACCTTCACCCTGCCCCGTCCGCCCGCCATGGTGCAGGCAGCAAGGCTGGCAGAGAAAGCGTGCCCGGCACTGGTGACCCAGTGGGGGGTAAGATTGCTGCGGGAGACCACGGTCTTGGCCGTCACCGATGGCTGGTATAAGGGGGATGCGGCGCTGGCACTCTCTCAGGGAGCCTGTCGCCTCAGTCGCCGCCCCATCGCTGCGAGCGAGATGCCAACTGCAGTGCGCCAGCACTGGTTTGCCCCGCGCTTTGCCGCCGAGCCCAGCCTCTGGCTCGCCATACCGGATCCATAGCCGCGACAAAACTGATAGACTGCTTTTTTCGCGCTTTTCAACCCGACGTTTCGCATCAACTGGACACCCTATGCCCCAATCGCCAACAGCTCAGGCTGCCGCCCTCTCCCCCCGTTTCCTGTTTATCCTGCTGGGCGCCCTGGCGGGTCTGACCCCGCTGGCGGTGGATATGTATCTGCCCGCTATTCCGGCCATTGCCCGGGATCTGGCCACCAGCATCGACGGCGCCCAGCTCACCATCAGCGCCTTTCTGGGCGGCTTTGCCATCGGCCAGCTCTTCTACGGCCCACTGGCCGACAGCTATGGCCGCAAGCCGGTGATCCTGGCGGGGCTGGTGATGTTTGCCATCGCCTCGGTCGGTTGTGCCATGGCGGACTCCCTGCCCGAATTGCTGGCCTATCGGATGCTGCAGGCGGCGGGCGGTGCGGCCGGCTCTGTGGTGGTCAATGCCCTGCTGCGCGATCTGTTCGAGAAGGATGCGTTTTCTCGCGCCATGTCGTTCGTCATTCTGGTGATGACCTTGGCGCCGCTGGTAGCGCCTGTGGTGGGCGGCTATATCAGTGCCCACGCCGACTGGCGGGTGATCTTCTGGCTGCTGGTGGGGATCAGCCTGCTGATCTGTCTGGTGATGCAGTGGAAAATTCAGGAAACCCTGAAACCGGAGCACCGTCAGCCCCTTAATCTGGGCCAGATCCTCAAGAACTACTGGGGGGTGCTCTCCCATCGCGGCGCCATGGGCTATGTGCTGTGCGGCTCCCTCTCCAGCTCCGGCATGTTCGCCTTCTTAAGCGGCTCCCCTTACGTCTATATCGAGTATTTCAAGGTGCCGACCGAGCACTACGGCTGGCTGTTTGGCCTCAATATCCTGCTGATGATGGTGGTCACCTTCGTCAACAGCCGACTGGTGAAAGGGGTGGGCGCCGAGCGGATGCTGCAATACGGCCTGCTGGTGCTGCCCTGCGCGGGCGCCCTGCTGGTCTACAACGCCTGGAGCCAGACCGGCGGTCTGTGGGGCATCGTCATTCCGGTGGTACTGTTTGTCGGCCATATCAGTCTGGTGGGCGCCAACGCCATGACCGGCCTGATGGGCCACTTCCCGCAATCTGCGGGCACCGCCTCGGCACTGGCGGGCACCCTGCGCTTTGGCATCGGCGCCCTGGTCGGCATTCTGGTCAACCTCAATCCGCCCCACTCGCCGCTGCCCATGGCCATTGCCATCGCCTGCTGCGGCGTGGGTTCAACCCTGAGTTACTGGCTGCTGACCGGCAAGCGAGGCGATTGATCCCCCTTCCCCGGTCAGAAAAACGAAAGAGGCTTCCGTCAACGGAAGCCTCTTTTCGTACTGGTGGCCAGACGTTCAGAACTGGGCGCTGTTGAGCCAGAGGTGCGCCCCTATGCTCACCAGATAACCGAGCAAGATGGCAGGCAGCCACTTCAGGTGGCCAAAAAAGGTATACATGCCGTGGGCCTGTCCCATCAGGGCCACCCCGGCCGCAGAGCCGATGGAGAGCAGGCTGCCGCCCACTCCGGCGGTCAGAGTCACCAGCAGCCACTGTCCCAGCGCCATGTCCGGGTTCATCGACAGCACGGCAAACATCACGGGGATGTTGTCGATTACGGAGGACAAGACCCCGATGAAGATGTTGGCCATGGTGGGATCCTCAGCGTCATACAACCAGTGTGACACCAGCTCCAGATACCCCATAAAGCCCAGCCCACCGACACACATCACCACCCCGTAGAAGAAGAGCAGGGTATCCCACTCCGCCTTGGCCACCTTGTTGAACACGTCAAATGGCACCACAGAACCCAGACTGCGCAACCGCACCTCATCACCATTGCGTTCGTAGAGCGCACGCTTGCGGGCAAGGGAGCGCGGCAGCGACTTGCGCAGATAAAACCCGAAAAACTGCAGATAACCGAGTCCCAGCATCATGCCGAGCACAGGCGGCAGATGGAGGAAACTGTGGCATAGCACCGCCGTGATGATGGTCAGCAAGAACAGCGCGACGATGCGACGGGCCCCCCGCTTGAGATCGACCACCTCGTTATCAGCCTCCGGTACATGACGCGGCACCATCAGGCTCATCAGGATGGCCGGGACCAGAAAATTGAGCAGGGAGGGAATAAGCAGGGTGAAGAACTGGCCAAATTGCACCTTGCCCGCCTGCCACACCATCAGGGTGGTGATATCGCCAAAGGGACTGAACGCCCCTCCGGCGTTGGCGGCGATCACTATGTTGATGCAGGCAAGATTGACAAAACGCCGATCACCGTTGGCCACCTTCAACACCACGGCGCACATCAAGAGCGCAGTGGTCAGGTTGTCTGCCACCGGCGAGATGCAAAATGCCAACCCGCCAGTCAACCAGAACAGGGTGCGCAAGTGAAAACCGGATCGCACCAACCAGGCGCGTAGGGCATCGAACAGCCGCCGGTCCTCCATGGCGTTGATATAGGTCATCGCCACCAGCAGGAACAGCATCAACTCGGCATATTCCAGCAGGGTATGGCGAAATGCCTGCTCGGCGACAGGGCTCATCCCCTGCTGTGCATAGGCGATACCGATCAGGATCCAGATCACCCCGGCGGCCACCAGCACGGGTTTGGACTTGCGCAGTTGCAGATACTCTTCAGCCATCACCAGGGCGTAGGCCAACACAAACAATCCGACACAAAAAAGTCCGATTGAGGAGGATGTCAACAGAACAGGGCCACTACTGGCATGGGCGGGAGGGATAAACAGGGACAGCAGCAAAATAACAGGGGTGAGCGCAGACATGGTCTCTTCCTTTTAGAACCATCTGGCAATGATGCTAGCACCTGGATGAAAAGAAAAATTCATCCAGGTCAATTAACGCTTAATTGGTTTGCTGTCGAAACGCGGGATTATTTCTTGCCAAAACCCGACTGCTTGAGGGTATAGCCTGCGCTGTTTTGCCAGGCATCCAGACCGCTGCGGTTATTGCCCGCCACCAGACTGGCCGCCAGACTCGGGCTGTTGAACAGCTGATCGGCGGTAAAGACAAAGCCGCCCTGACTGCGGGGCACTATGACCCCCTTCTCCAGCAGTTCGTGACGCAGCTCGATCACCGCTTCACGCAGGGAGGCAGCATCCTCGCCATTGGCGGTGGAACCGGCCAGCACCATAAAGCCCGGATTTTGCCGCTTGCCCACCGGATAACCGTGGGCCTCGGCCCCCTTGCCGTTGAAGTGGTAGAGCTCGCGCTCCCCCGGCCGGTTGTCGGAGAGTGCCTTTTGCAGGGTCATCAGCTCGTTGTAGATCTCGATGGGGACGACGGCAGCCTGCTTGTTGCCCTTGCTATCGATGATAAAACTGACTTGCTTGTGTAACATCCTTGCTCATCCTGTGACCCATGGAAGCCCCTATTCTAACCACCTCGGGCAAGCGGGATCCAGCGAGGATCCACTGCTCTTTTGCCGCCTTGATCACTAACTGGCACTCTTGATCAACCGTAAGGGGTGTTGATCATTGCCGGCCGTGCTAGCGTACCAAGCATGATGAAAGCCATTGACCATCAAACGGTTATCCCATGCTGACCCTGCGCAACCTCTGCAAGAGCTTCGATAACGGCAGTGAACGACTGCCGCTGTTCCACCATCTCGATCTCGCCCTCCCCGCTGGCGAGATCACCCTGCTGCTGGGCCAAAGCGGCTGCGGCAAGTCGACCCTGCTCAATCTGATCGCCGGGCTGATTGCACCGGACGAAGGGGAAATCTGGCTGGGGGAGACCCGGATCGACACCCGATCCCCCGACGAGCGGGCGCGCCTGCGGGGTCGCCATTTCGGCATCGTCTATCAGGATTTCAACCTGTTGCCGACCCTGAACGTGGCCGAGAATCTGGCACTGCCGCTCGCCATCAACGCGCTGCCACCGGATGAGGCCAGGATTGACCAGTTGCTGCACCGGCTCGATATGAGCCACAAGCGCCATGCCTGGCCGGAGCAGCTCTCCGGCGGTCAGCGTCAGCGGGTGGCGCTGGCCCGCGCCCTCATCCATCAACCCGGTTGGCTGCTCGCCGACGAGCCCACCGGCAGCCTAGATGAACACAATGCCGAACAGGTGATGGAGTTAATGATCGCGGCGGTGCGCGACACTGGTGCAGGCTTGCTGCTGGTGAGCCACAACCCCGCCTATGCTGCGCTGGCAGACAGAGTGCTGCGCCTCGAAGGGGGGCAACTTATCGAGCTCAAGGGACCCCGTCATGACTAAACAGCGACTTCCACTGCCGGGAGCACGCTGATGCTGCCACTCAAAGCGCTGCTGCGCCTCTATCGCAGTCACCCCTGGTTGCTGCTGATGAGTCTGGCCGGGCTGGTATTGGGGGTATCGCTGGTGGTGGCCATCGAGCTGCTCAATCACAGTGCCCGCACCAATTTTGTCGCCGCCCGCAGCCAGCTGGCAGGGGAAGCCAACTACCGGCTGGCCCCCGCTGGCGGGCTGGATGAGCAGCTTTACGTGCAGCTGGTGACCAGCCAGCCCGCCCTCGATGCCATGCCCCAGCTCCATGGCTGGCTCAAAGATGAAGAGGGGCGCAGCTTTCAACTGCTGGGAATGGATCTCTTCAACCCCGGCCCCCTGCGCCAGCTGTTTGGCGCCCAACCCGCGAGCGAGCCCGACTTTTCCCTCAACCGCGCCGACAGCATCTGGCTGGCAACCCCCGAAGCGGAGCGCCTTGGCTGGCAAGCGGGCCAGAGCCGCCGCTTTGTATTGGGCGGCAGCGATGGCGCCAGCGCCCGAACCCTGACCCTGACGCTGGCGGGTACCTTTGAACCGGGCGCCGTGCCCATGGAGCGGCTGCTGATAACCGACATCGGCCTCGCCCAGCCCTTGCTGGGCAAAGCGGGTCGGCTCGATCGCATCGTCTTCAAGCTAAGCGACGCCGAGGCTCGTACCCTGCAGGCCACTCTGCACACCCGTTACCCGAACCAGCCCTTGTGGCTTGAGCCCATTAGCCCGGCGCTCGATGCCAGCCAGCTTGGCGATGCGCTGGCCCTTAACCTGACGGCACTCTCATTGCTCGCCATGGCGGTAGGATTGTTTCTGGTGTTCAACGCCCAGCGATTTGTCCAGAGCGTGCGCCGCCCCCAGCTGGCCCAGTTGATCATTCTGGGGATGGGGCCGAGTCGGGTGCTACGTTGGCTCATTCTGGAGCTGCTTATTCTCGCCACCATCGGCACCCTGCTCGGGGTGCTGCTCGGCAGCCTGTTGGCGCTGGCGCTGATGGGGCAACTGACCCAGGCGCTGGCCGATCTCTATGGGCCCAACCCCATCGATCTGTTGCGCCTCTCCCCTGTGAGCCTGCTCAAGGCGCTGTTGATCGGGTTGCTCGGCACACTGGCCGCCAACCTGCCCGGTTGGGGGCAACTGCTGCGCCAATCCCCCCTCGAACTGCGAGCGGGAAGCAGCCGCCCCCCCGCTCACCCGTGGCGACGGCGCGTGCTGGCCATCGCCATCTTGCTGCTGTGCGCCCTATGCCTGTGGTTGCCGCAAACAGGTCTCACCGGCGCCCTCTTTATCGCCGGCGGCTGGCTGCTGGCCATGGCGCTCTGGCTGCCCGATGCCCTGCGCGGCCTGCTTGGCTGGTTGCGACGGCGCGAGGGCGGCCACCTTACCGCCCGGCTCGGGGTGGCCGAGACCCTCTATCACCTCGATCGCACCGCCATCGCGGTGATGGCGTTGCAGCTGGCCATCGCGGCAGCCATCGGCATCGGGGTCATGGTGTCTAGCTTTCGCTCCAGCGTGGAGATCTGGCTCGGCCAGCGTCTGGCCGCCGACCTCTATGTCACCGCCCCCAAGGGGGTGGCGGGCAACAAGGGCACCTTGAGCGACACCACCCTCGAGCCCCTGCTCGCCAACCCGCTGGTAAGCGCCGCCTCGCGCCGCTCGGTGCATCCGGCCCGCTGGCAGGGGCAGCCCATCGAGTGGGCGCAGATGGACTTTATCCCCCAGCTTAAAGCGGCCTATCCGCTGCTGGCCGGGCGCTGGCCCACCCGCCCCGACGAGGTGCTGGCGAGCGAACCCCTGACGGTGCGCCTCGGGGTCAAGGTGGGCCAGACATTGGCGATCAGCGGCGAGCAGGGGCCAAGGCAGTTCACCGTCACCGGTGTCTATCAGGACTACGGCAGCGACAAGGGGCAGATCCTGCACGCCTTCGAGGCGGGGGCGGTGCAATCCCTCGCCCTCTTTAGCAACGACCCCGAGCAGCTGACCGACCGCCTGCGCGAGCGCTTTGGCGAGCAGCTCAATCTGCTCTCCGCCCCCGCCATTCACAGCGCGGCCCTCAAGGTGTTTGACCAGACCTTTGTGGTGACCGAGCTATTGAAACTGCTGATCCTCGGCATCGCCTTTGTCGGCATTGGTTCGGCCTTTATGGTGCTGGGGCTGGCGCGCCGTGGCGAGCTGCAGACCTTGCAGAGTCTGGGCTTGAGCCCCCGCCACTGCCGCCAGCTGCTGGTGTGGCAAGGGGCAGGATTGGGGCTGCTCACCGCCCTGCTGGCCCTGCCGGTGGGGTATGGCCTTGCCTGGGTGCTGATCGAGGTGGTCAACCCACGCGCCTTTGGCTGGCGCCTCGCCTTCGAGGCCGCCCCCCTTCATGCGGTCACCGCCCTGTTGCTGGCACCGGTCTGTGGCGCATTGGCATCCTGGTATGCGGCAAGGAGAGTGGTATGAAATATCGGTTAGCGCACTGGCTCAATCATGGCTTGCAGCTCCCATTGACCACTTCCCTCTCTCCGCCCATTTGTCAGCGCAGAGAAGAGCACAGTGCGACATCGAACCATCCCCTCTCCCTTCGGGAGAGGGCCAGGGTGAGGGGAAGCTTGTCCTCTTTACGGCGCCTGTGGCTCGCCGTCCTCTTGCTCCCGCTGATTGCCATGAGCGGCAGCGCGCAGGCCAGCGATCTGGGCGCCCTGCTCGGCGGCGGCAGCGACAGCTTTAAAAAGGTGGTGCCGGGGCAAACCATTCAATTGCCGGAGGATCACGCCGCCCACCCCGATTACCGCTCCGAGTGGTGGTATCTCACCGGCAACCTCAAGGATGAGCAGGGGCGCGAATATGGCATGCAGTGGACCCTGTTTCGCCAAGGGATCGAACAAGAACTCCGCACCGGCAACCCTTGGCTCACCCCCCAGCTCTGGCTGGCCCAATTTGCCATCACGGACCTCGACCGTGGCAGCCACCAGCAAGATGAACGGGCCAGTCGGCAGGGGCCGGGACTGGCGGGGGCCAGCGGCGGCCAATATTGGCTCAGGGAGTGGCGGCTTGCCTCGCAAGGGGCAGCGCTGTTCCCCGCCACCCTCAAGGTGCAGAGCAAGATAGGCGAGCTCAACCTCACCGTCACTGCCGCCAAGCCGCTGGTGCTGCAAGGCAAGGCCGGTTACAGCGAGAAGAGCCCGGGCAACGCCTCCTTTTACTACTCCTACCCACGCCTGCATTTGAGCGGCACCCTGACTCGCGATGGCGAAACCCGCACCGTCACCGGACAAGGCTGGTTTGATCACGAGTGGAGCAGCTCGGTATTGGCCGAGTGGCAATCGGGTTGGGACTGGTTTTCCCTGCAACTGGCCGATGGCCGCGAGCTGATGTTGTTTCGCCTGCGCACCAAATCGGGACGCGCAGAGCCCGAGAACCGCTACGGTATTTTGATTGAGCGGGACGGCAGCAGCCGGGTGCTCGCCCCCGACGCGATTCGCCTTACGCCGGGCAACACCTGGCGCGGCCCCAAGGGGCAGGATTACCCCGTTGAGTGGCAGCTAAACGCCGCCGGAATGAGCCTCACCATCAAAGCCCGTCAGCCCAATCAGGCCATGACAGGTCGCTTTGACTACTGGGAGGGAGCTGTCTCTGTCTCGGGGGATGCCAAGGGGGTCGGCTATCTGGAGATGACCGGCTACTGAACACCCTCGACAAACGTGGCCGGTCTGCTCGATGACCTAAAAACAAATCGCCCTTATAACAGGGCATCACAGTGATATTGCCCAGCCATTTCTGTCACTTGGCGCCAGTCGTCAAGGATGCCTTATCTGTTTATTTATCAAACACCCTCACCCACTCACCCCGCTGCCAACTTGGCTCAAGTCTGATCCCTGTCAAAAATCCTTTCAAAATCCGAGCGATAAATAACTTTTCACTCACTTAAATTGTTCTCTGTTTGATATCTTTCTCATCCGGCACCCGCAGCCCCAAAAGCAACCGAGGTCAGCCCATGATTTACCCATTTTCAATCTGGTTAAAAGCAGCACTCGGGGAGCTGTAACCCCGTGCGGTAGCCATGATACTTGTTAAATAACAAAGCTTATCAGTTGGTAATAAATAAATGTTGTAACATGGAGTATATATGATCAAAGAATTCTTCATAAATAATTTGTATGAAGAGCGGAATGTTAGAATCCCCTTCGATTCAGAGTATAAAATAATTGTTGCTGAAAATGGCTATGGCAAAACAACCATATTAAACTCTTTTTATGCCCTCGTATCAGGAGATATATCAAAGTTGAGAAAGGTTGTCTTCGACTCTATTGGTATAGTATTTTCAGACGGAGAAAGCATTTCATTTAAAAAATCAGATTTTGAAGCAGACCTTGAGTTTATAAAAGGTCATCATTTTTTTGTACACCTTGAGAAGCGACTTGGTGAAGATTTTATCCTTGAATTAATAGATGATGTACGAAAATTCCCTTCTCATTCGATGGAAAGATCGCATTTATTCAGGCATGCTACAAATTCACTAGATATTCCTCCTTCAATACTAAGAGATTATTTAAGAGAAATAAGAAGCAGTAGGCCAAATAAAAAAATCAACTCTTCAACACAAGACAAACTAGATTACATCAAAACCAAATTCCCTTTGAAAACATTACATCTCCCAACTTACCGTCGTGTTGAAGAAGATATACGAGCTTTCAGTGAGGTGAAAGATGGGTCACAATCAAGACTGTCATCTATTAACTTTGGAATGGGGGATGTGAAGCTTAGCATTGAAAAAATCACATCCGAAATTTTAAACTCGTCTATCGAGTGGTTTTCAAAAATAAACGGCCAGATGCTATCTCAGCTGGTAAATGGGTTCGCAGTAACAGATGAAATGAGAGCTTCTATATCTAGTCCAAGAGCTGTTGAAATTGTATTGGAGCGTATAGGTAAAAACATTTCACCTTCTCACAAAGAACAAATTCTATCTCTTGTTAAAAGTCGAGAAATCCTTCGAGGACACGACCCATTAATTTATTTCATAAGTAATTTATTGAAAGTATACGAGCAACAACAAGATAATGATGAAGCAATACAGCAATTTACAAAAGTAAGCAACAAATATTTAACTGACAAAGAAGTTGTTTATGATGAGAGCAATGTGACTATTGAAATCATAAGAAAGAAGAATGGCCGCACAGTAGACATTGAAAGTCTATCATCAGGTGAAAAACAGATTATATCTCTGTTTGCTTTGCTGTACCTCCAGAGAAAAGAAGACCTAGCTATATTCTTTGATGAGCCAGAACTATCCCTGTCTATGGAATGGCAAAAAACTCTTCTTCCGGATATTGTATCTTCTGGAAAATGCAAGTTTTTGTTCTCGACAACACATTCTCCCTTTATTTTTGAAAATGATCTAGAGTCACACACTGTGGATTTATCTGAATATATCGAGGAGCTTTAATGTCAAGGGTTGATGCATTAATAAAATCCCGTGGCAACTTATCGGTTAAATTCATGGAGTTTACGAGGGTTGTCTCCAAGGAGAAATATGCTATTTTCTTTGAGGGAGAGGACGAGAAGTACTATTCCATAAGAATAAACAACATTCGTCCAGATATTAAATGGTCTGGAATTAATTGTGGAGGCAAGTCAAATGTAGTAGAACTTAGACAGAAAGTAAGAGAGCATAGGACATATTCTCTGGCGCCTTGTTTGTTTTTCATTGATGCGGATTTCGACGATAATTCCTCACTTCTTAATCTTCATGATGTTTATGTAACACCATGCTATTCAATAGAAAATTTTTACGTTAGCCTAGACGCTTACACTAGAGTGTTAAACTCTGAATTTGGCGTTAGTGAGACAAGCGAACATAGTACTTGCTTTAAACATGCAGTTAAAATTTTTGAACAAACCATGTCAGCTTATATCGATGCAATAAAAGAATTCAACTTTCTTATTCGTGAACTTCGTTTCATGGAAAAGCGAGGTGTATTAAATGGGAAGTTAAATATAAACAATATCAAAATTGAAGACTTAGTAAAAATAGATCTTGGATTTGTTGATAAGGTTTATGATGAGAAAAAACCAGCATCGATATTCCCAGAACTACCTGAAGACCTGATTGTAAATCTCGATAACTCTAAGCAATTTTATGAAAGATTAGGTGGTGACTTTTGGTTTAGAGGAAAACAGAACTTAGAGTTTTTTAGAGTATTCATCGAAAAAATAAAAGTAGATAGATGTAGAAAGGACTCTAGAAAAATCTTCAAAAACAAAGGTAATGTGAGGCTACTACTATCAAAAGGGAATTGCATTTCAGAATTAAGTCAATATGCTGACACGCCATTATGTCTATCAAAATTTCTGTATAAACAAAACCAGAAGACTTGGGATTCCAACCCTCTTGAGCGAGCAGTAGTCTGAGTGGAGATCAGTGCTGTGCTTTCTCATTAATTAATGCGGGAGCACAGTAGAAAGTAAGCATGTTTATATCTAGAGCACTATTGTATTTTTTATGTCAGCCACACAATACATTAAACAGCATGCTAATAATGCTGTGTTTACAATAATACGATAGCTAATTTTGCGCGATTGAATTATTGCCAACTACAATTCCGGGCTAAAAAATAGATATTATCGACTGCAATCCCGATACCTTCATATAAGTATCAATAAAAGACTATCATTTAATAAAGCATATATTACATAAGGTTGGTAACATGAACTTCATCAAGACTGATCAACTTTTCGCAAGATTAAGTGACGTTGTTGACCACCCAGTATACGATTCTGACTCAAGAAAAAGACTCGCCTTAACATTAGTTATTAGCTCAATGCAATTTTCCAATGCTGTTAGATTATTATGCTCACAGGGGCTGATTCTAGGGGTTGGTACCACACTCCGCTCCCAATATGAAGCCCTTGTAAGAAGTGTCTGGGTTCTATATTGCGCTACAGATCTACAAATTGAAAAGCTAGATGCTGTTTTAAATGCAGAATCTCAACAAGCAAGTAAAAACATCCCCACTGTCAATGCTATGCTTGGTGAACTAGATAACATTCCTCAGATTGAAAACTTGCTAATCTCGCTCCATGAATTTAAAGAAAGCTCTTGGTTGCCATTAAACTCTTTTGTTCATTCAGGCATTCATGCTGTTTTTTGGACAAAGTACCAAGCACCACCAGAACTCATCGAACAATTATTCCGTATCAGTAATGGATTAAATGTTCTCGCCTTTCAGGAAATGGGCATACTTACTGGAATACCAAATATTCAAAATGAAATTTTTTCAGTAATAGCTCACTATTCAGACTGTTTACCTAAACCGAGATAGTATAACTAGAAAACTGATGTACTAATAAGTACATCAGTTTAATAAACCAATAAATCCAGCTGATCCATTCAATGCTGGAATTTTATTTATCTCACCTATGCGGCAATCTGTTGTGACTCAACACAAGCGGATCACAAATTATTTTCTCACAGCTCCCAGCGATTGAATAAACGCCAGCGTGCGGCGATTAAACTGCTCCGGCTGCTCCACATTGCAAACATGGCCGCACTGTTCAATGACCGCCAGCGAAGAGCTGGCATCGCGGGCCACCTGTTCGCGCACTGGCGCCAGAAACATATGATCCTCCTCCCCCATCACATAGAGGGTGGGTATGGGCAGGGAGCGTTCGCGGAAGTAACGCATCAGCGGGTTAACCTCGGTGGCGAGGCGGAACCAGCGTTTGAACTCTTTCTGGCAAAGCTTGCGGGCCTCGCGCACAAAGAGGTTGCGCGACTCCTGATGGTGCTGGCGCGGCATGATGATGAAGGCAAACAGCCGGTAGAGCCACATATAGGGCAGGAAGTGCTGGCCGAGTCGGCCCAGTTGCACCAGCACCCGCGAGCGGATATCGAGCCGCAAAATGGCGCCCCCCAGTACCATGCTCTTGACCCGCTCCGGGCAGAGCTCGGCCAGATGGCGAATAAGGATGGTGCCAAGGGAGATGCCGACAAAGTGGGCGCGGCGGATATCGAGATGATCGAGCAGCCGAACGATATCTTCGGTCACTTCCCGAAAGCTGTAGTGGCCCTTGACCACCTGTTGCAGCTGGTGGGACTGGCCGTGGCCGCGCAAGTCCAGCAGCAGCACGTTGAAGTGCTCGCGATAGGCACGCAGCTGCTTGAACCAGATGGAGGAGCTGCCACCGGCACCGTGGACAAACACCACCCAATCCCGCTCGGGACCCAGTTCGAAAGTCTTGTGATACAACATCCAATAGGCTCCCTTGGTGATGGGGGGTATACTCGGCTGCGCGCATATTAACAGAACAGGCCCGCCGATAGATATGCGCCTGACATGACCCGGATCACCCCTTGCGCGAGAACCCACCATGGATTTGACCCGTTTGCGCCACTTTTTGCTGACCCTGCCGGGCGCCACCGAAGATACCCCGTTTGGCCCGGAGATCCTGGTCTACCGCATCGCGGGCAAGATGTTCGCGCTGGTGGATTGGCAGGCCGAGCCGCTTACCATCAACCTCAAATGCGAGCCCGAGCTGGCGTTGCTGCTGCGCGAGATCCACCCCGAGGTCAAACCGGGCTGGCATATGAACAAGCAACACTGGAACACAGTGACCCTGAACAGCACCTTGCCAGATGATCTGTGGCAGGGCTGGGTGAATCACTCCTATGAGCGGGTTGTCGCGGGTCTGCCCAAAGCCAAACGGCCACAGGCGCCGCGCCCCCTCTCCCCCACTGACGACCCAACCTTATGACCCCAGCACTTAATCCAGCACTTTGTATTGTCCCCCTTGGTGAGGCACATATCCCCGCCCTCGTGAGCCTGTTTGAGCAGGCGGTGCGACGCAGCGGCCCCGAGCACTACAGCGCCGAACAGGTGGAGCAGTGGGCCCTCGGTTCACAACATCCGGGCTTTGTCAGTCAGCTGCGCGAGCACCACGGCTGGGTGGCGGAGCAGGCAAATGTGCCCCTCGGTTTTGTCACTCTGAGCCACGATGGCCACCTCAGTCTGCTCTATGTGAGCGCCGACCATCAGCGCCAGGGATTGGGCAATCTGCTGCTCACCACGGCGCTCGCGGGGGCCAGAGGGCTCGGTCTGACCCTCATTACCACCGAGGCCAGCGCCTTCAGTTATGAGCTATTTTTACGACATGGCTTTACGTTGACCGGGCTGGAGTGCGTGGAGCGGGGCGGAGTCAGTTTTACTCGCCATCGCCTGCACTGCTGCTTGCCAAGCTAGGGCAAGCCACTAAAATACGCTTAATTTTCGTATTGTTACTGTATTGAGGCAGCAACCATGGTGGTAGAAAGTGAAGGCTATATCTCGCTGATCGAGTATCTGGTGGAGAGTTTGGGATTGTTTGAATCCCAACAGCAGAACGATGGGGAAGAGACCATCGAAGATCTGGTCAGTGGCCGTGTTGCCAGCAACCTGATGGCCATTTGCGAGCAAAACCCCCAGCTCGATCCCAAGGTGCGTTTCGCCATCATGCAGGAGGCCGACGCCGTGGTCGCCGATCTGGAAGAGGTGCTCTCCGCCGTCTGGCTGCGCGCCCCGACCCCGGAACAGAAAACCTTCCTCATCGAGTTTATCGATCTCATCAAGAACCTGTTCGACAGCGCCATCGGCTGATCTGCCGTCCGGTTCTCCCGCCCAACGCAAGATTTCAAAGCAGCAGATAAGGAAAAGGGCCGCCTTGGTGGGCAGCCCTGCTTGCTATCATTTTCAACCCGCCAGTGCGTTCATTCATCAGGCGGTTATCAAGGCAAGAAATGTGTCTGGACTTTGCATCCGATCCCTGGACGCTACCTAGTTAGTCCCGACTGGTCGCAATAAGTTCCCTCCTCCGACCATTTATTTTCACTTTTATTAAGAAATCGACTACAAACCTGTTCAGCGGTTCAGGCTGGGCGGCAAACAGACTCCAATGCCACCCAATCCGCAGTAGCCATCCGGATTTTTCTCCAGATATTGCTGATGGTAATCCTCGGCGTAGTAGAAGGGCGCCAGCGGCAGAATGCGGGTGGTAATGGCACGGCTGTCGCCGCTTGCCGCCATCGCCTGCTGGTAGGCCGCCATGCTCTGCTGGGCAATGATCTGCTGGCTCTCATCGCCATAGAAGATCACCGAGCGATACTGGGTGCCAATGTCCCCGCCCTGACGCATCCCCTGCGCCGGGTCGTGCTGTTCCCAGAACAGTCTGAGCAGATCGCCATAGCTGATCACCGCCGGATCAAACACCACCTGCACCGTCTCGGCATGGCCGGTCAGGCCGCTGCACACCTCTTTGTAGGTGGGATTCTGGGTCACGCCGCCCTGATAACCTGCCGCGGTGGAGTAGACGCCCGGCTGCTGCCAGAACAGGCGCTCCACGCCCCAGAAACAACCCATGCCAAACCAGGCGATCTCCATGTTCTCGGGCCAGGGACCCTGGGTCGGGTTGCCATTCACCGCATGCTGCTGACCAATCACCATCGCTTCGCGTCGTCCCGGCAGGGCATCTGCCGGTGAAATAATCTGTTCCATGAATTCTGTCCTTGTATAAAACCCTGTGAAATCACACAGCTGACGAAAAGGAGCATCGAAGATAGCAGTTTATCGCGCCGGATCAACCGGCGGGCCCCTCCCCGCTCGCCCCGGCGGCCGTCTGCACCGTCCGTCCCTCTTTCCCGATCCGCACGGCCAACCCGCCCCTCGTAGACCAGAAACGGTCAAAATCAATATTTAGTCTTGATTTGTGAATTAATTTTCATATATTGAGCCAATCGCTGTTTTTTTATGGAAGAAATATCAAGTGCGTGAACGCGAACCCAGTCTGGTCAATGCCTTCCGGCAATCCACCCCCTATGTCAATGTGCATCGGGGTGCCACCTTTGTGCTGATGATGGGGGGAGAAGCCATCTGCCACCCCAACTTCGCCAATATCGTCAGCGATATCGCCCTGCTGCAGACACTGGGCATACGCCTGGTGCTGGTGTTTGGTTCACGTCCGCAAAACGATGAAGCACTGGCCCGCGCCGGTATCGAGGCCCAGTATCACAAGCGGATCCGGGTCACAGATGACGAGAGTTTCACCATCATCAAGCAGGTGTGTGGCGGCCTGCAATATGACATCACAGCCCAGCTCTCCATGGGGCTCGCGAACACACCCATGCAGGGGGCGCGGATCAGCGTGGTGAGCGGCAACTTCGTCACTGCCCAGCCGCTGGGGGTGGATGATGGCATCGACTTTTGCCATAGCGGCCGGGTGCGCCGCATCGACGTGGAGGGGATCACCCGCCAGCTCGACCAGAAGAGTCTGGTGCTTATCTCCCCCATCGGCTGCTCGGTCACCGGCGAGAGCTTTAACCTGAGCTCCGAAGAGGTGGCCCGCCGGGTAGCGGTCGATCTCAAGGCGGACAAGCTCATCTGCTTTAGCAGCACCCAGGGGGTGATGGACAGACGCGGCGAGGCCATCTCCGAGCTCTTCCCCGAGCAGGCCGAAGAGCTGCTGGTAGAGCTGGAACAGGCGGGGGAAGAGATGTCCGGCACCGCCCGTTATCTGCGCGCGGCCATTGCCTCCTGCCGTGGCGGCGTGCCCCGCTCCCATCTGGTGAGCTATCAGGATGATGGCGCCATGCTGCAGGAGCTGTTCAGCCGTGATGGCCTCGGTACCCAGATAGTGCGGGAAAGTGCCGAGCAGGCCCGCGCCGCCACCATCGAAGATATCGGTGGCATTCTGGATCTGATCCGCCCGCTGGAGGAGGAAGGCATTCTGGTGCGCCGCTCCCGCGAACAGCTGGAGATGGAGATCGACAAGTTCACCATCATCGAGCGCGATGGCCTGATCATCGGCTGCGCGGCCCTCTACTGCTTTATGGAAGAGGCGATGGCGGAGATGGCCTGCGTCGCCATCCACCCCGACTATCGCAACTCCAACCGGGGGGATCAGCTGGTGGCCAAGGTGGCCGAGCGGGCCAAGCGGCTCGGGATCCACCGCCTGTTCGTGCTCACCACCCGCTCCATCCACTGGTTCCGGGAGCGGGGCTTCGATCCGCTGGAAGTGGAAGATCTGCCGGTGGCGCGCCAGCGTCTCTACAACTGGCAGCGCCGTTCCAAGGTTTTGTCAAAGACCATTGCCTAAGCCATTGATTCTGCGTTGAGTTAGCCGACAATTTGAACTTTTTCACAAACTCGATTGACAGTGCAATCCAACGCAGGTTATTTCTAAATGCACTCCACCGCCCTGGTGGAGCCAGAAGAGGAGCGCTGCCCAGGCAGCCCAAGGGAGGACGCCAGCGTCCGGTGAACTTGGGTCAGGGGGAGCAGCGCCGAGACGAGTGAGGAGACTGGTAACCTCAACGTCGGCTGCGGGGGCTGAATCCCCCGGGTTGTCATCGGTAGTGATCATCCCCCACCGCGCCCTGTCAGGGGCGGTACGGGATGGGCTCTGCAGGTGGAGTGCTTCTGGCCGGGATAGCTTCGTTCATTCCTGCCATTTTCAGCCTCCTCCTCTCTTTTTTGCCCGATGGAACCGGAATCTTAAAATAAGACAGGAGTAAGCAATGAGCCCGATCAATGTCGCCAAGTTTGGCGGAACCAGTGTCGCCAACTTCCCGGCCATGAACCACTGCGCCGATATCGTGCTGGCCAATCCCGCCACCCGGGTGGTGGTACTGAGTGCCAGCGCCGGTGTCACCAACCTGCTGGTCGCCCTGGCTCAAGGGGAGCTGGACGAAGCGGGCCGCGACGAGCAGCTGGCCAAACTGGCCGGGATCCAGCAAGCCATTCTGGCCGATCTCGGCAACCCCGTTGATGTGAGCGCCCTCATTCATGGCCAGCTGGACGAAATTCGCCTCATGGCCCAGCAAGCCCACCAGCATACCGATGCAGAGCTGGCCGATCGCCTCATCGCCTGCGGCGAGCTGATGTCTACCCGCCTCTTTACCGAGCTGCTGCGCCAGCGCGGCGTCAAGGCCCACTGGCAGGATGTGCGCCAGCTGATGCGCACCGACAGCCGCTTTGGCAAGGCCACCGTCGATCTGGTTACCACCCGCACTCTCTGCCAGCAGACGCTGGGCCCGCAGCTTGGCGACAGCCTCATCATCACCCAAGGCTTTATCGGTGCCGATGGCGATGGCCGCACCACCACGCTGGGGCGCGGCGGCTCTGACTACAGCGCAGCCCTGCTCGCCGAAGCACTCGATGCCGCCAGTATCGAGATCTGGACCGATGTGCCCGGCATCTACACCACGGATCCGCGCCTCGTCACCCGCGCCCGTCCCATCCCCGAAATCAGCTTTGTCGAGGCGGCCGAGATGGCCACCTTCGGCGCCAAGGTGCTCCACCCCGCCACCCTGCAACCGGCGGTGCGCCAGAATATTCCGGTGTTTGTCGGCTCCGCCAAGGATCCTGCCGCCGGTGGTACCTGGATCCGCGCCAGCACAGATTCAAGCCCGCTGTTTCGCGCCGTCGCCCTGCGCCGCCAGCAGGTGCTGGTAACCCTGCACAGCCTCAACATGTTCCACGCCTACGGCTTTTTGGCGGAAGTGTTCGGCATTCTGGCCCGTCACCGCATCTCGGTCGACCTCATCACCACCTCGGAAGTGAGCGTATCGCTGACGCTGGATCACACCGGCAGCCAGAGCAACGGCGAGCCGATCCTGAGCGACAAGGTACTGGCCGAGCTGGGGCAGCTCTGCAAGGTGGAGGTGGAAACCGGTCTGGCACTGGTGGCGCTCATCGGCAACCGGATGAGCGAAGTGAACGGGGTGGGCAGTCAGGTCTTTGACGCCCTGCGCGAGCACAACATCCGGATGATCTGCTATGGCGCCAGCGCCCACAACCTCTGCTTCCTGGTCAAGGAGAGCGAGGCGGGCAATATCGTCAACCGCCTCCATCAGGAGCTGCTGGACTGATCCTCACCCGAGGCAATTTCGAACACGCAACAGGGCGCCCGCAAGGCGCCCTGTTCATTTGTACTCCGCAAAGGTATTGGCTCAGGCAAGGCTGGTGGCTGGCAACTGACAGGCGATGGCTTCGCGGCGCAGCTGCTGCAAGCGGGCCAGCAGCCCGGTCTGGCCGAGCTCCGTCTCCTGAGGCGAGAGATTGTCCACCAGCAGCGGATAGTGATCCGTCACTGCCTGCATCAACCAGTCGAGGCGACGCAGGGTGAGCGGGCCGCAGCTCTGGCCGCTCAGATCATCGGCCACATCGAGCCGGTGGCTGCGATACATGTCCCGCCACCAGTTGGCGACCAGCGCCTCGTCGCTCGCCAGCGCGGCGCTCCACTCCCCTTGCAGGGCGTGCAGGCGGGCCAGCACTGGCGCGCTGGCTCCTTCGCGGATCAGGTGGTGGATCTCCCGTTTCACCCATTTCAGACAAAGCTCGCGCCAGTAGCGAAATTGCGGCAGAGGATCGGCCTCATCGAGCCAAAGCCCCGAGAGGGTGCGGGTCTCCAACCGCTCCGGTACATGGAACTGCGGGTCGACCAGACCATTGGAGTTGTATTCAAAGCGGGGATCGAAGGTCCACATATAGCCAAAGTCGAACACGCAGATCTGCTCGCCGTCATCGAGCAGGTTGCCCGGACTCGGGTCCCAGTCAAACCAGCCCCAGCGGGCCAGCTCACCCTGCACCTCCAGCATCTGGGCCAGATTGCGCTCGTTGAGCTGATGGACCGGCACACCCCGCAACCAGGGGGAGACCAGCACACCGGCCCGCGCCGAGCCAAAGCTGGTGCAGACCACGTGGGAGAGGACAGTAGGATGCAGCTCGCGCAGCGCCTCGATTTCGCGCCGCCGCTCCAGCTCGGTCAGAAAGGCGGTCTTGCCATCGAGGTTGGCCACCAGTGAATCCTGACGGCGCCGCTTGAGGCACCAGTGATGCCCCTCCACCTTGAGGTGAAACACCTCGGCGGTGAGACCGTGGCGATAGACCTTGACCACAGCCGGATGGCTATCCTTCAGCTTGACCAGTTGGGCCAGCGGCAGCGGGCAGTCGCGCTCGCGTCCGATCCGGATCTCTTCCTTGCTCTCCAGCATGCGCAGCAATCTGGCCTGACGTGCCATCACTTTGGGATTCATACATGTACCTCCAGTCGCTATCGAGAGACTAAACAGCAGACCCCTCCCAAGCCAGTGGCAAAACCCCATGATGACGCTTTCATCACATATTCCGAACAACCCCTCGATCGGGATCACAATTTGCAAGGTTGAGCTGTAACCAAATATTCATTAAGTGGTCATTAAATTGACAAGCTGAAACAAGGCCCGCACCATCGGGTCAAACTCTATGCGGATGAACGATCTCTCCCTCACTCGCTCAAAGGATGAGCTTATATGAATCGCCCCTCCTCAGGCCGCCCCCGCGTCCTGAGTCTGCCCTCTCTGCTGCTTGCCCTGCTGGGCGGATTGCTGCTGCTGACCCTGTTATTGCCGCTGATCAATCCCGGTAGCTGGCTGGGCCGTGCCCAGCCGCTGGTGCTGGGCCCCGCCGACAATCCACTGGCCACCCTCACCCGCCACGCACTGCTCTATAAAAGCGACAGCCGCGGCCTCTATCTGGTGGTGCGCAGCCAGTGGCAGTTGCGAGGGCCGCTGCAAGCGGGGGACAAGGTGCGAGTGGAGCTGCTCAACGACAAGGGGGAGCGGATTGACCAGCTCAGTCAAGCGGTGGATAAACGTCAGGTGTGCCGCAATAACCGCTGCACCCTGGATCTCAACAGCACCCTGCGCGCCCCGGATGACGCGCTGGCCAGCCGTTATCAGCTGCGCATCGGTCTGCTGCTCAAAGATCGCCCCGAGAGCGGCAATTTCAGCCAGATCCTGCAAACCCTGCCGGAGCAGGGCTTCAACCTCACCTATCTGGTGGTGAGCCTGACCCTGGTGCTGGCCCTGAGCGCCGCCGTGCTCAAGACGGTGCTGCCAAAACTGCGCCGCAGCCTGCGCTGGCGGATCATCGGTAGCCTGCTGCTCGGCAACCTCACCTTCGTGCTGCTGCACGGCTTCGTGGTGTTCAAGCTGGGGGAGTTTCTGCTCTGGTCAGGCTTTCGCCCAGAGCACTACTATCTGGCCTGGGGCAGCATGGTGCTGGGTTGGAGCCTCTGCGCGCTGGCGGGCTTCAACCTCTATATGGGGCTGGTCTTTACCGCGCTGTCAGGCATAGGGCTGCTGGCCAACTTTATGAAGATCGCCATCTACGGCGTGCCGCTCGGCGGGGACGATTTTGGCAACCTGCTGGCGCTGCTGCGGATCCTGCTCGACCAGCACCCCATCCTGCCCATCTTCACCGTGTTGCTGGCACTGTTTCTCTGCTGGCGCTTTGCCCTGTCACGCTGGGTGCTGCGCACTGCCGCTGCCACCGTCGCCTTCTTTGCCCTGTGCGTCTTTGCCACCCAGACCGGCAACAAGCTGCTGGGAGCCAACATTCGCTACGTGGATCGCGCGGTCAACTACCACAGGGACATCATCCGCTCCGGCCCCGGCCTCTATCTGTTCAATCTGGTGGACGAGATGCTGCATAGCGGCAGCGTGTTTCGCTACCCCTTGCAGATCAACGAGCTGGCCCCGCAGCTGAGTTATCCGCCCCAGGGCATTGCGCCGCGCTGGGATCTGGTGATCGTGCTGCAATATGAGTCGCTCTGGCTCGACTGGAAGGGGCGGATCTGCGCACCGGCTCCCACCCTCTCCCTGCCCGCCAGCGTGCAGCAGTGGCAAAAAACCATCCACTCCCCCACCACCGGCGGCATGACGGTGCTGGCGGAGTTCGAGATGAACACCGGCCTGCCGGTGGGCTTGCTCAAGCAGGGGGTGGTGCCCTACTACTACCTCTCGCAGCAGGTGCCGGGGCTGGCCCAGAGCGCCAGACAGAGCGGCTACCAGACCCTGTTCGCCCACCCCTATGTGGAAAAATTCTGGGGCCGCGCCAAGGCGATCCCGGCGCTTGGCTATGAGGAGCGCTGGTTCGATACCCGCTTCACCACCCTTGAGCACAAGGGGCTCTATATCTCCGACGATGCGCTCATCGACCACATACTCAAGCGCAGCGAACAGGATGACAAACCGCTGTTTGCCTATGCTGTCACCATGCAGGGGCACGGCCCCTTCGATGGCCCCCGCTATCAGGGGCAGGAGCGCAGCGGCGCCTGCCCGAACCAGAGCGAGAGTGACACCCAGCTGCTCAACACCTACTACACAGGGGTGGTGGATGCCATGGCCTCGCTGGAGCGGCTGCTCAAGACCCTCGACCAGTCGGGCAAGCGCTATCTGGTGGTGGCCTTTGGCGATCACCAGCCGTTTTTGATGTCTGCCGGCAAGGGCATTCACGGTGACAAGCCGGCACGCGATGCCACCTACCAGATCCCCATGATGGCCTTCACCCGCGCCGATGATCCCCTCAATCTGGCGACCCAGTTTGCGCCGGTGCGCCAGCTCTACCAGATGGGTCAGGCCACCCGACAGCTGCTGGCGGGGGATATCACCCCCATCGAAGAGAAGCCCCTGCTCCATCCGGTGCTGGGGGAGGAGAAAGGCTTCGACCCTTCAAGCCTGGTGCCGCAGATCCGCGCCAGCTTCCGGCCCGATGCCCTGCCCTGATCAAGCCCCACAAAAATAGACAAGGCCGCATCAGCGGCCTTGTTGTTGGACATTCATTTCGCCCTCATTCTGCTCGCCACCAGGGCTCCAGCAAGGTGAGCTGCTGGCGGTCGAGATCAAGCGCCACCTCGATACCCAGCGGCAACGTCAGCATGGGGTGGGTATGGGCGCAGTCAAACTCCGCCAGAATGGGGAAGTTCGGCTCCCCCACCACCTCCAGCAGGATATCGAGGGGGCGCTTGCCGCTACCCTGATCGTTGAACAACTCGTGCTTGCCGAGGATAAGCGCGCCGATCAGATCAAACACCCCGCACAGTTTGAGATGGGCAAAGGATCGCTCCACCGTCTCGGCTGATTTCAGGCTGTCCTCCAGCAGCAAAATGTCACCGCGCTCGATGGGCGGCATATAGGGGGAACCCCAGATCCCCGCCATGGTGTTGAGGTTACCGCCAATCAGTCGCCCCACTACCCGGCCAGAACCCACCGAGAGCAGCCGATTGGGCTGGCACTGCTTGGCCCGAGTCTGGTTTTCCCAATCCAGCCGTTCATCGCTCCACTGCACCGGGGTCGGCACTGTGTGGGGCACGGCGGCGCCACCGGTCTGGCAGATCTGGCGAAAGCCCGACAGCGTCTCGTCCACCAGCGGCGGCAACTCGCCAAAAGAAGCCACCAGCGCCGGGCCATAGAAGGTAACCAAGCCTGTTTGGGCATAAATACCGAGCAGCAGCGCCGTCACGTCGGAATAGCCGACGATGATTTTGGGGTCGCGCCTCAGCGCCTCAAAATCGAGGTAGGGCAACAGGGAGTTGGAGTTGCTGCCGCCAATCACCGACATGATGCAACGCACCTCGGGGTCGCGAATAAGGGCGTTGAGCTCTTCGGCCCGAGCAGCAATCGAGCCGGAACGCCAGTGATCCTGCTGGCCGGTGAGGCTACCGGCCTTGAGTTTGAAACCCTGCCCTTCAAGAAACGCCCTGGCACGGGCAAAACGGTTGGGGGCCCAGGCGGTCGCTGCACTGGAGGGGGAGAAAAAAGCGATGGTATCGCCACGTTGGAGCAGCGGGGGAACCAATAACGTCATGACACACTCATCCTTGCCAATATCCAGCCATCACAGAGTCGTTGAGACTCCTACACAACCCCTTTTATCACAACGGGTTTATTACGGTCGTTTAGAAATACAAAACACTTGATTCATTATTAACAGATATTCTAAACACCATCCCCTTCCTAGAATGACCTCATTGCGATGGCCAACCCCGGTTGGTTGTCAGAATGGTCGGCCTGACAGCCCGGACGTTCTCTTTCCCACTTTTTTTCTCTGACTTATCAATGAGGTGCCTGTCATGAACAAAAACGCATCCCCCAGCGCATTGGTTGTAGAAGGCGGTGCCATGCGCGGCATATTTGCCAGCGGCGTGCTGGATGCGTTTATCGAGCATGACTATCGCCCCTTTGACTTCGCCATCGGCGTCTCGGCGGGGGCCACCAACTTGCTGGCTTATCTCGCCAGCCAGCATGGCCGCAGCCACGAGATCCTGACCAAACTGGCGTGCAGCCAGCAGTTTATGGATCCCCTGCGCTTTGCCAAGGGGGGCAATCTGGTGGATATCCACTGGCTGTGGAACACCAGCTGTCGCAAGTATCCCCTCGACATTCACGCCTACCGGGAGACCGGCATCCCCTTCTATGCGGTGGTGACCAATACCCTGACCGGCAAGGCGGAGTACATCCGGGTCAAGCCGGAGAACATGAACGAGGTGCTGCCGGCCAGCTGCGCCATTCCCCTCGCCTCCCACGAATACCCGGAGGTACACGGGGTACCGATGACAGATGGCGGGGTGGCCGACTCCATCCCGGTGATCGAAGCCTACCGCCGCGGTGCCCGTCACCTGACGGTGATCCTCTCCGAGCCGCTCGGCTATCGGCTCAAGCCGATGCCCTTCCCCTGGATGATCCGTACCCTGCTCAAGACCCGCCCCGCGCTGGCACAGGCGCTGGAGCAGCGGGATCGCAGCTACAACGAGGCGCTCGATTTTATCGCCAATCCGCCGGAGGACTGCCAGATCGAGGTGATCGCCCCGGCCGACTACTTCCCCGTCTCCCGTTTCACCCGCGATATCAACAAGCTGGAGATGGGATACGTGATGGGCAAGTGCGCAGGCTATCAGGCCGCCCTGCTCAATTGATAAGGATTTTACAGGCATGACCCGACCTGCCGCGACGCACGCGCCGCCAACACAATAACAATCGGGTCAGTTGAGCAACATGAGTCATAAAAACAGACCGTGGCGAGGCAAGCGCGGCCAGAACCGGTGCCAGACCCCCTGACTAGCCAGCTCCTCATCCCTATGCCAGGGCATCTCACCCTCATACAAGGTGTTTATTTATGTCGTTTCTTCTCACCCATCCCGCGCTGGCGCAGCTGTTCGAGCGGCTGCTGCCCGATTACCGGATCATGGCGCCCGCGGCCGAATATCGGGGCGGCCGCTTCTCCGACACCGACAACGTCACCTACCACAGCATCCGCCATCCGGCCGATCTGGTGTGGCAGGAGAAGTCCCACTTCTCCCCGAAAGAGGTGGTGCTCCCCATCACCCAGACCCTGTTCCACTTCGACAATCTGGAGCTGCGCGAATCAAAGGTGGAGGCCAAGCCCACCCTGCTGTTCTTGCGCAGCTGTGATATCCACGCTCTGCGCAGGCTGGATCAGGTCTACCTGAAAAACGGCCAGAACAGCGACGTCTACTACGCCCGGCTGCGCAGCAAGCTCAAGCTGGTACTGCTGGAGTGCCGCGAGAGCTTCGAGAACTGCTTCTGCGTCTCCATGGGCAGCAACAAGACCCAGGACTACGCCGCCGCCATTCGTCTGAGCGATGAGGGTGCCCGTATTGAGGTGAAGGATCCCGAGCTGCTCGGCTACTTTGCCGAACTGGGTGAATCCGACGACTTCACCCCGGAATTTGTCCAGAGCAACCCGGTCAAGGTACGCACCCCGGACAGCGTCTGTGACGACCCCCAGCGGATCCGCCAGATCCTCACCGCCCATCCGGTCTGGGCCGAGTACGACAGCCGCTGCATCGGTTGCGGCCGCTGTACCACCTCCTGCCCGACCTGCAGCTGCTACAGCGTGCATGACCTCACCTATGCGGAGAACCCCAAGCAGGGCGAGCGCCGTCGCCAATGGGCCAGCTGTATGGTGGATGGCTTCAGCGACATGGCCGGTGGCCACGGTTTTCGCGCCAAACATGGCGAGCGCCTGCGTTATCGCGCCCTGCACAAGGTCAACGACTACAAGGCCCGTCAGGGAGAGGAGCACATGTGCGTCGGCTGTGGCCGCTGCGACGATCGCTGCCCTCACTACATCTCCTTTAGCAACATCATCAACAAGATGACCGATGTGGTCGAACAGACCATCGCAGCCGACAACGCGCAGGGGGCGAACTGATATGTGCCAGTGCCAGCAAACCGCAACAGCAGAACCGCAGCAGAGAGCAGTCGAAAACCGCCTGCTGCCCAAGGCCTACACCATTCTGGCCATCGAGCGCCACACCGAGCTTGAGTGGAACTTTCGAGTATCACGCGACTTTGATGTTCACTACGGCCAGTTTGTGGAGATCTCTCTGCCCACCGTCGGCGAAGCGCCCATCTCGGTCTCCGACTATGGCGATGGCTATGTGGATCTGTTGATCCGCAAGGTCGGCAAGGTGACCGATGCGCTGTTTGCTCTCGATGTGGGCGACAAGGTGTGGATGCGCGGCGTCCACGGCAACGGCTACCCGCTGGAAACCTACCGCAACCAGCACCTCATCGTGGTGGCGGGCGGTACCGGCGTCGCCCCGGTCAAGGGGCTGCTGCGCCGCTTCAGCAAACACCCGGAAGAGGTGAAGTCCCTCGACATGATCCTCGGCTTCAAGAACGAGCAGGCGGTGCTCTATCGCCACGAGATGCCGCTCTGGGCCGAGCAGCAGAACCTCATCGTCACCCTGGACGAGGGCAAGGAGAGCGAGCAGTTTCGCATCGGCCGGGTCACCGACTACATCGACCAGCTGGATCTCGCTGACAAGGAGGATATCCAGGTGATCGTGGTCGGCCCCCCCATCATGATCCGCTTCGTGGTGCTCGCCTTCCTCGAACGGGGCATCCCCAAGGATCGCATCTGGGTCGACTACGAACGCCGCATGGCCTGTGCCGTGGGCAAGTGTGGCCACTGCCGGATGGGCGACACCTATATCTGCGTGGATGGACCGGTCTTTCGTTTTGACCAGGCCCAGCATCTGATCGACTGAGGGAGAACACCATGAGTCTCGATATCGACATCATCAAAGCCCGCGCCAAGAACGAATACCGCCTCTCCAAGGTGCGTGGCGAAGCGATGATCAGCGTACGCATTCCCGGCGGGATCATGCCCGCCCACCTGCTGGCGGTAGCCCAGCAGATCGCCGAACAGTATGGCAACGGCCTGATCCACCTCACCACCCGCCAGAAGCTGGCGATGCCCGGTATCAAGTATCAGGACATGGACAAGGTCAACGCCGCCCTCGAACCCTTTATCAAGGAGATCGAGGTGGAGACCTGCGGCATCGAGGTGGAGGATACCCAAGCCGGTTACCAGACCATCGGCGGACGCAACATCGTTGCCTGTCAGGGCAATACCATCTGCCAGAAGGGCAATATCGACTGCACCGGGCTGGCCCAGCGGATGGAGAAACACCTCTACCCCAACCCCTATCACCTCAAGATGGTGATCGCCGGCTGCCCCAACGACTGCGCCAAGGCCAACATGGCCGACTTCGGTATCCTCGGCATCGCCAAGATCCACTTCAATGCCGAGCGCTGCATCGGCTGCGGCGCCTGCGTCAAGGCGTGCAGCCACCACGCAGTCGATTGCCTCGCCATCAAGCATGGCAAGGCGGTCAAGGAGGAGAGCAAGTGCATCGGCTGTGGCGAGTGCGTGCTGGCCTGCCCGACCCTGGCCTGGCAGCGGGATCCCAAGCAGCTCTACATGGTCAAGCTGGGGGGACGCACCAGCAAGAAGACGCCTCGTACCGGCAAGCTGTTCCTCAACTGGGTGACCGAAGAGGTGCTGCATGCGGTGATCAAGAACCTGTTCGAGTTCGAGGCCGAGATGCTGGATGGCAAACCCATCTACCTGCACATGGGTCACCTTATCGACCGGGCCGGTTATCACAAGTTCAAGGAGCGGGTGCTGCGCGGCGTCACCCTCAATCCGGAAGCCATGGTCGCTGACCGTATCTTCTGGGCCGAAGATCAGTACGTCGCCAACATGCACGTCAAAGCGGTGCAATAGGAAAAACCTCGTTTGGGGAAGCGTGATCAAGTGGCCGACACCGGTGGGGATCTGTCGTTGGCCCGGGCGTAGATCACCCTTCCCCTTTTTTATTCCCGTCGGGGGATCTTTCCCCCGACCATCCGGGGTGCGTCACGGCGCGCCCTGCTATCTCGCCCGGCGCGGCATTGCGAGCGGGCCAGCATCCGGAGCCTGTTATGGACTTTCTCCCTCTCTTCTGTCAGCTGCAACACAAGCCGGTGCTTATCGTCGGTGGCGGCGAAGTCGCGGTGCGCAAGGCGCGTCTGCTGCTCGATGCCAAAGCCCGGGTGACCATCAATGCCCCCCATCTCGAGCCCCAGCTGATGAGCTGGGCCGAGCAGGGAGTGCTGACCGTCTGCGCCGCCGACTTTCACCCCGAGCTGCTCGATGGCAAATGGCTGGTGATCGCCGCCACCAACCAGACCGAGGTCAACCAGCAGGTTTTCAACGAAGCGAGCCTGCGCCAGATCTTCTGCAACGTGGTGGACTCTCCGGCCCACTGCAGCGCCATCATGCCCGCCATCATCGACCGCTCGCCGCTGATGGTGGCCATCTCCAGCGCAGGTTCGGCACCGGTGCTGAGCCGCCAGCTACGGGAAAAATTCGAAGCGTTGCTGCCGCAACACCTCGGCCAGCTCGCGGTGCTGGCGGGCAAGCTGCGCGAGCGGGTCAAGGCCATACCGGACAAGCTGGCCCGCCGCCGCTTCTGGGAGCGGCTCTTTAGCCACGATCGCCTCGCCCGCCAACTGGCCCGCGGCCAGCAACAGGCAGCCGAGCAGAGCGTCGCAGAGCTATTGAATGAGCCGCTGCAGAGCAAGGGAAGCGTAACCCTGGTGGGAGCGGGCCCCGGTGATGCGGGGCTGCTCACCCTGAGCGGTCTGCAGCAGTTGCAGCAGGCGGATGTGGTGGTCTATGACCGGCTGGTCTCGCAGGAGGTGCTGGCCCTTGTTCGCCGGGATGCCGAGCGGATCTTTGTTGGCAAGGAGGCGGGCCGCCACTGCGTGCCCCAGCAGGCGATCAACCAGCTGTTGCTGGAACAAGCACAGCTGGGCAAACAGGTGGTGCGGCTCAAGGGGGGCGATCCCTTTATCTTTGGCCGGGGTGGCGAAGAGCTGGAAACCCTGGCCGAGGCGGGCATCCCCTTCTCGGTGGTACCGGGCATTACGGCAGCCTCAGGCTGCGCTGCCTACAGCGGCATTCCCCTCACCCACCGCGATCACGCCCAGCGGGTGCAGTTCATCACCGGCCACGACAAGGAGGGCAATATCGCCCAGGAGTGGTCGGCGCTGGCCGCCCCACGCCAGACCCTGGTGTTCTACATGGGGCTGGCCCACGCCGCCCGTATTCAGGATGCGCTGCAAACCCACGGCATGCCCGGTCACACCCCGGTGGCGCTGGTGGAGCAAGGCACCCAGCTCAGTCAGCGGGTGGTGCGCGGCGAGCTGCAGCAGCTGGCCGAACTGGCCCGTCAGGTGAGGAGCCCGAGCCTCATCATCATCGGCACCGTGGTCACTCTGGCCGACAAGCTGGACTGGTATGGGGAAGCCAACGCCATCCACGGCATCTAACCCCGCACGACTATCATCCAATAGAGACAACAAAACAGAGAACGGCCATGCCGCTCTCGGCTTTTTGCATCAATGACCAAGCCGTGGCACGGCGCGTCTGTTACTCGAGCCGGATGGGGCCGGTGTTCTGAACATCGCTGTCATTCCAGTCGCTCTCATCGCGAATACGCGGATCCCCCTGCAAGGTATAGAGGATGGTGCCCTGACGAAACTGCAGCGCGCCATCGGCCCGTTTCGCCTTCACCTTGACTCCGTTGACCCACACCTGCTCCTTGCCATCCACCTGAATATTGGCCACCGTGGCGCCTGTCTCGCGGTTCTTGGCGATCCACTTGCCCTGATAGGGCGAGTCTCCCTTGGCCATCGGCAGTGCGGCGGCCTTGCCCGCCGACCAGGCGTGCACGGTGCAAAAGCCATGAGCCCGGCGATCATGCTTGATGACGTAATCCAGGGTGGGTTCGCTGGCGGGCAGATCGAAGGTGATCCCGATGACCACTTTGCCGCTCGTGGCCGAATAGGCGGCGGGCGCCAGCGTTTTCAGGGTCGCCTTCTTGCCATTGATAAAGACGTTGCCCCCTTGCGACTTGACCCGGATATCGGTGGGGCAAGTGGCGCTGAAGTTGGGCAGCGCCGCGAGGGCACTGCCGGCATGGGCGGTCATGGCCAACATGACAAGGGTCAGCAGAGCAGGTTTTTGATTCATACTGATACGCCTTCAAGAGAAGAGAACCTCGTCCGTGAGCGGTGTCGTTCCTGATGGCGGCACTCTAGCTTGACCCTCTCGGGCCACCCAGTTAAAAAAAATAAAACCGGTCAGTGGAATTATTAATAAATATAAATATTTAAAATCAATGGGTTGAGTAATAACCCTGCCAGCCGCCACGTATCAGACAGGCAATAAAAAAGCCGATAACCCGGTTATCGGCTCATTGCCCATGCAGAGGCTGGTGCCCGATCAGACCACCACGGCGGTGCCACTGATGCTGACCATCAGCATGCTGCCGTTTTGCCCCACCACCTCGTAGTCGATATCGATGCCGACCACTGCGTTGGCACCAAGGGCCGCTGCGCGCTCTTTCAGCTCATCGAAGGCGATCTCGCGGGCACGGGCCAGCTCTTTTTCATAGGCACCGGAGCGGCCGCCGATGATGTCGCGGATCCCGGCAAAGAGATCCTTGAAAATATTGGCGCCGAGAATGGCTTCGCCAACCACGATGCCGCGGTATTCACGAATGGTTTTGCCTTCCAGCGTGGGGGTCGTCGAGAGGATCATCTTGAACTCCTTGAGTAGCAGAAGGGCTCAGACTACCCCAACTGCCCGAAAATCCCAACCGGGGGGTGACCTGTACGACGCCGTCCTTAAAAATCACGACAGCCAGATAAAAAACACCGCGCACGGGGCGCGGTGTTTGTTTCAGAGGGCCATTGCCAACGGCAAGCCGTCACGGATTGTAAGAGACCACCGAGCCACTGAGGCCGGTCATCTGGGAGATCCGCCCCTGCATCCCCTGCAGTTTGGCCTTGGAGACATCCGGCCCGATAAAGACCCGGTTGAGCTGACCCTGCACCGGTGTGCGCGGCGAAGTGTGGGCAGAGTAGCCCGCAGCCCGCAGCTTGCTCACCAGCGCGTTGACGCTGTCGACGTTCTTGAAGGCGCCAAGCTGAAGGATCCAGCTGCCCTGCGCCGGTGCCGCAGCAGGCGCGGGAGTGGTCGGCTGGGTCATCTTGCTTTCAATCAGATCGTCGAGGGACTTGATCTGACCCGCCTGCGGCTTGGTCGGTGCGGGTGCCTTGGCAACTTCAACCGGTTTGGCTGGCGTCGGCTTGGGTGCTGGCTTTGGCGGTTCGACCGGTTTTTTGGCCACCACTTCCGGCTTGGGCTGTGGCTTGGGTTGGGCATTCTGTTGCGGCTGAACCGGTGCCGGTGCGGCAGGGGTTGTCGCCGGCAGCGCACCGTTGCCCTGACCGGCGAGGGTCATGGGGTCAGCCACCTCTTCCACTTGCCACTGCTGGGCCGCAGAGGCCTGTTGCTGGCTGGCCAGATGATCGGCTGGCAGGCTGCTGGCTGCCGAGACCTGCAGCGCAGGCTTGGCAGGCTCCAGCTCGGGACGCAGCGGGATCTTGGCAAAGGCCTCCTCCTTTTGTGCCAGCTTGTGACCATCCAGCAAGTCCGGCAGGAAAATAACAACCAGGGCCACCAGGATGACGGTGCCCACCAGACGGTTTTGAAACTTCGAGGCCAAGTTGAATCCTACCTTTACGTAACTCAATATGCGATTTGGCTCCCCGCCCGAGGGCCAGGGAGCCGGGGTGTGGCCTAGACGGCGACACCCGCCAGAATGTCGGCGACAGTGTAAAACGAACCAAACACAATGACCATATCGTCCGGACTCGATGCGGCCAACGCTGCCTGATAAGCGGCGCTGACATCATCAAACTCTCTGGCAGGCCCCTTGCCCTCCCCCAACGCCGCAGCCAGTTGCGCAGCGGTGGCGGCGCGCGGGCCGGTGAGGCTGGCCAGATACCACTCGCCGATCAGACCATCGAGTTCGGCAAGGGACCCCGCCATGTCCTTGTCTTTGAGCATGCCGACCACGGCGCGGCGTACACCCGAGCAGGGCATCTTGCGCAATTGCGCTGCCAGATAGGCTGCCGAATGGGGGTTATGGGCAACATCGACGATCACCAGCGGCGCACTTTGCAGCTGCTGCATCCGGCCAGCCAGCCGAGCATTGGCAAGCCCGTCACGAATGGCGGACTCCGGCAGCGGCAAGCCGAGGGATTCCAGCGCCGCCAGCACGGTCACCGCGTTCATCAGCGGCAGCGCCGGTTTTGGCAGATCCCGCCACTGGTTGAGGCCGTGATAATCCCAACCGCTCTCGTGCTCATCGCCACGAAAATCGATACCGACCTGACGCAGGTTGGCGCCAAGACGCTGGGCTTCGCTCGCGATAGTCGCAGGCGGATTGGGCTCGCCACTGATGGCGGGCTTGCCAGCGCGATAGACCCCAGCCTTCTCCACCGCCACAGCTTCGCGGGTATCACCCAGCCAGTCGCAGTGATCGAGGGCAATGGAGGTGATCATCGCCACATCGGACTCCACCACGTTGGTGGCGTCGAGCCGACCGCCCAGCCCCACTTCCAGCAGCAGCACATCCGGTGCGGCGCGGCAGAAGAGCCACAAGCCGGCCAGGGTGGCGAATTCGAAGAAGGTAAGGGCAATCTCGCCGCGAGCCGCTTCCACCTCGGCAAAGGCGGCGCAGTGATCGATGTCGGGCAGCTCTTGCCCGTTGACCCGCACCCGCTCGGTAAAGCGCAGCAGATGGGGCGAGGAGTAGATGCCGACCTTATAGCCTGCGGCCATCAGAATGCTGGCCGCCATGGCACAGCTGGAGCCCTTGCCGTTGGTGCCCGCCACCGTGATCACCTTGAACGGCAGCTGGGTGAGACCCATGCGCCGGGCGACAGCACCGACCCGATCCAGCCCCATGTCGATATTGACCGGATGGAGCTGCTCCAAATAAGAAAGCCAGTCGACAAGCGACCGGCTTTGGGATTGTTGCATGTTTGAACTCATCTTCACTCTTCGATGACGTGAGTATTCAGCATTTTGGCGAGCAGGCTGGCCAGACGGTTACGCATTTCGCGGCGATCGATGATGATATCGATGGCACCCTTTTCCAGCAGGAACTCGGAGCGCTGGAAGCCTTCCGGCAGTTTCTCGCGCACGGTCTGCTCGATAACACGCGGGCCGGCAAAGCCGATCAGCGCCTTGGGCTCGCCCACGTTGATGTCGCCCAGCATCGCCAGACTGGCAGAGACGCCACCCATGGTTGGGTCGGTCAGCACGGAGATATAGGGCAGGCCCGCCTTGGTGAGTCTGTCCAGCGCCGCACTGGTCTTGGCCATCTGCATCAGGGAGAACAGCGCTTCCTGCATGCGAGCACCACCAGAGGCGGAGAAGCAGACCAGACCACGGCCTTCCTTGATGCACTCCTCGACGGCGCGCACGAAGCGGGCACCGACCACGGAGGCCATGGAGCCACCCATGAAGGAGAACTCGAACGAACAGGCGACAACCGGTACCCCTTTGAGGGTCCCTTTCATCACCACCAGCGCATCTTTCTCCGCCGTCTCTTTCTGAGCGGCAGACAAACGATCCTTGTAGCGCTTGGAATCCTTGAATTTCAGTACATCCTGCGGCTCCAGCTCGGCACCGATCTCGGTACGACCCTGCTCATCGAGGAAACTCTCGAGACGGGCGCGGGCGCTGATGCGCATATGATGATCACACTTGGGGCACACTTCGAGGTTGCGCTCCAACTCTGCCCGGTAGAGCACCTGTTCACAAGCACTGCACTTGGTCCACACCCCTTCCGGAATGTTGTGACGACGGGGCGCAGTGATCTTGCTCTTGGGAAGAATCTTCTCAAGCCAGCTCATGGAATTCCTTAATGCTTTTGTGCCTGACAAAACGCATCGAGCCTAGATTGTTCAATGACTTAATAGCTCGATGGCAACAAATGACGGGTCATTAAACCACAATTTTTCGGGCGCAGTTACTAAAAACTGGTCGTACCCGGTGCCGAGTCTGGCAGCCACAGCGGGCCTAGCGGCAACTGCGGCAGAGCAAACTCGGCCGGGTAATCCACGTCGACCAGATAGAGGCCACCTGCCTTGGCGGTCGGCCCGGCCAGATTGCGATCCTTGGCAGCCAGCACCTCGGCAATCCACTCCACCGGTTTGAGCCCCTGCCCCACCAGCAGCAGGGAGCCGGTGATGTTGCGCACCATATGGTGCAGGAAGGCGTTGGCCTTGATGTCGAGCACGATGTAGGGGCCGGAGCGGCTGACACACAGATGGGTCACATTGCGCCACGGGGTGTTGGATTGGCAGGCGACGGCACGGAAGGTGCTGAAGTCGTGCTCCCCAAGCAGGCTCTGGCCCGCCTGGTGCATCAACTCGGCATCGATGGTCTCGTGGTAGTGGCTGACGCCACTGCCGAGGATCGCCGGACGGTAGTTGTGGTTGTAGATGACATAGCGGTAGCGACGGGCGGTGGCGCTGAAGCGGGCGTGGAAGCTCTCGTCCACCTGCTTGACCCAGCGCACGGCGATATCCGGCGGCAGGTTGGAATTGAGCCCCAGGGTCCAGGCCCCTTCGGCACGGTTCGCCTCGGTATCGAAGTGGATCACCTGACCGGTCGCATGGACACCGGCATCGGTGCGCCCGGCACACTGGATGGAGACAGGGTGGTTGGCAATCCGGCTCAGCGCCGTCTCCAGTTCAGCCTGCACGCTGATCACTTCACGCTGACGCTGCCAGCCGAAATACCGGCTGCCGTCATATTCAATACCTAGGGCAATTCGCATGGATAAACTTGTCTTGTTGTGAAAACGCAGTGAAAGAAACGGGGCGGATTATACGCGCTCAGCCTGAAAAGTCCCACCACACGCCGCAATTGGCCTGGATGGTCAGCCTGCGCGGCCATGCTCACCCCATAACAAATCGCCAAAATATGAGGGGCAGCCTGCTGGCTGCCCCCGTTTTGCTGACCCCGTGATGGGAAATGCTTTAGCTCAACCGCTTGAGCAACTTCTCGGCTTCGGCACGCTGGTGATCGCTGCCCTGCTCCGCCGCCTCTTGCAGCAGCTCGCGGGCGCTATCCTTGTCGTCAATCTCGAGGTAGGCACGGGCCAGATCCAGCTTGGCCCCCACACCGCCGTCGTCGGCATCCACATCAAACCCGGTGGATTCCGGCAGCACCTCGGGGAAGCCATCGAGCCCTACATCCAGCGAGAAGCCCTGATAAGGCTCCTGCTCCGGCGCGGTGGCATCCGCTTCGGCCAGCAGCTTGTCGATCTCGACGTAGCCGCTCTCTTGTGCCTGCTCACGGGGCTGGAGATCTGCCGGATGAGACTCCACCTCGGCGAACGCGTCTTCGAAATCGGAGAGCGCCAGCTCGTTGGGGTCCCACTCCAGATCCAGCTCGGCTTCCTTCGCTTTGACAGGCTCAAGACCGAGCTCGGCCAGCATGGCATCCGCACTCTCGTCGGTGTCCTCTGCGGCACTGAGATCAATGGCGTTATCATCTTTGCCAGCAGCAGGCTCGTCGAGGGCACTGTCGAAATCGCCGAGATCGAAGCTGGCCAGATCGTCGTCAGCGGCGCCGACTTCGTCGATGGAGCTCAAATCGGGCTCGAGGTCGGCTGAGAGATCCGCATCCAGCTCGGCAAACAGGGCTGCCTGCAGCTCCTCTTCGCTCATGATCTCGTCAGCGGCCTTGGGCTTGGGGTTGAACTCGCTGGCCAGATCCATGGCGGGCTCGTTGGCAAGCGCGATGGGCTCATCCAGCGAGAGATCGAGATCCGGCACAAGATCCGGGTCACGACTGGCTGGCTGGGCCGCCATCCGCTCGGGCTCGAAGCCCTGCAGCTCCATCTCACCGTCGTCGCTGAACACCAGATCGACATCCGGCTTGGCGGCCGGCTCGTCAGGCTCCATCGGCATAAAGCCATCCGGGGTGTTGAGATCCGGCACCGGTCGCACCGGCTCGTTGTCGGTCACATCGACGCTCAGCAGATCATCAAACTCGCTCTGCTCCTGATCCATCATCATGGCGGTGGATTCGGAGAGGCTCTTCTCCTGCTCTTCAAGTTCGCGGCGGGCCCGGGCACGCAGCCACAGGGTCACCAGCGCCAAGACCAGCAGCACCGGCAGCAGAATGATCATGGCGAGGTTGAGCGGTGAGGAGAGCAGATCCATCAACCAGTTTTTCTCAGGCTCAGGCTCGGCTGCCACCGGCGGGACCGGTTGAGCCTTGAGCTCGGCAATCTCTTTTTGCAGCGCGGTCTGATCCTGCAGCTGGGCCTTGAGGGTCTCCACCTCTTCGGTCAGGGATTGCAGACGCAGCTTGAGCCTGTGGTTCATCTCGGTCACCTGGCCGAGCTGGGCATTGGCATCTTCCAGTGCCAGCGCCATCTCGGTGGCCGGTTTGCCCACTGGTTTATCCAGATCGGAAGGCAGAGGCACCGGTGTGGTGCCTTCTGCTGCGCTCGGAGCAGGTGCTACCGCCTCTTTCGGCGAAGGCTCGCTCACCTTGGCCACTTCTTTGGTTTCAGCAGCCGGTTGCGGTGCCACCACCGGGGCGGGAATGGGGGCGGCTTTCGCCACTGGCAGCGGCGCAGGCGCAGCCTTCACCGGCTCGGTCTTGGCGGCTTCCACCTTCGCGGGTTTGGCGGCAGCCGGCTTGGCGGTATGGGCCTGCTTGTCAGCCAGATATTTGGGGCTTAACCCCTTCCAGCTGGCGTTGTCGCTGCGGAACTTGGCGCGGGCCTGTGCATCAGTGATGACGCTCGCCTCGGCCGCGGTCGGCAGCAGAATGCGGGAGCCCACCAGAATGTGGTTGATATTGCCATCGGCAAAACTGCGGGGGTTTTTCTCGTAAATCGCCACCATGGTCTGGTAGACGCTGACCCGATTGGAGGGGCGATATTTGCTCGCCAGGCTCCAGAGGGTATCGGTCGGACGAACAGGGCCATAGCTACCGGCATTGGCAGTGACCTGAGGCGTCACCGGCTGGGCGGTTGCACGCACCGGTTGTGCGACGGGTCTGGCGACCGGCTGCGCCAGCGGCTGGGAATTGACGGCGGGAGGTGCGGGTTCGTCAGGGCCTTTTAGCTCGACAAAAAAAGGCTCCCGCGCCGAGTCTTCAGCCTGGACGGTGCCCAGCAGACCCAATGCGAGTAGCGTTGCCAATGTTATGCGGGAATGTCCCATATTCGTTCCTTCGTATGACGGCCCTATCACATTGAAAAATCTGGATAGTTACCCCAAAACAGTCGGTTCAATATAAATCAGGCTCGCCTGGCAAGCCAGCAGTCCGACACATTTAGCACCCAACTTGACCCTGAGTGTAGGAAAAAACTTAATCAGTTGATATCGCAACAGAATCTTGAAGTGACGGAGTGCGGCATGGGTCACACCCCGGTTTGATCACAGGCCGGATGCGCAGCACTCCCTGCTGCGCATCTGTGGCATCTGACCGGCCTTACAGATAGTCGCGAACCAGCAGCTCGGCAATCTGTACACTGTTGGTTGCCGCGCCCTTACGAACGTTATCGGCCACGATCCACATATTGATACCACTTGGATGAGAAATATCCTGGCGCACCCGACCCACCAGCACCTCATCCTTGCCGGTTGCGTCACGCACCGGGGTCGGATAGTCCCCTTCGTCATCAAACAGGGTCACACCCGGCGCATTGCGGAGCAGCTCCTTGACCTGTTCGGCATCGAGCGGCTGGTGCAGCTCAACGTGTACCGCCTCGGCGTGGCCGTAGAAGACCGGCACCCGCACGCAGGTGGGGTTCACGGCAATGCTGGCATCCCCCAGGATCTTCTGGGTTTCCCATACCATCTTCATCTCTTCACGGGTGTAGCCGTTGTCAGTGAAGCTGTCGATCTGCGGGATCAGGTTAAAGGCGATCTGTTGCGGATAGAGGGTCGGCTCCACTGGGCGACCATTGAGCAGATGAGCAGTCTGTCCCGCCAGCTCGCTGACCCCCTCTTTACCGGAGCCTGACACGGATTGATAGGTGGCCACGTTGATGCGGGCAATGCCCACTTCGTCGTGCAGCGGCTTCAAAGCCACCAGCATCTGGATGGTGGAGCAGTTGGGGTTGGCGATGATGTTGCGATTACGAAAATCGGCCAGCGCATCCGGGTTCACTTCCGGGATCACCAGCGGGATATCTTCGTCGTAACGGAAGCAGGAGGTGTTGTCGATGACGATGCAGCCGTGTTCGGCAGCAATTGGCGCCCACTTGGCCGAGACCTCGGCACCGGCGGAGAAGAGTGCGATCTGTACCTGGCTCCAGTCAAACTCCTCCACATCGAGGATCTCGAGGTTCTTGCCGCCAAAGCGCACGGTATCACCGGCGCTGCGGCTGGAAGCCAGCGGATAGAGGGTCGCTACCGGAAATTCGCGCTCTTCCAGGATCTCGATCATCGCCTGACCCACGGCGCCGCTGGCACCCAATACCGCTACGTTAAACTGCTGGCTCATTCTGTTCTCCTCTGATAATGCTGCAATGGCGCCGGGTGGCGCCATGGTCGGCAGGCTCCCGCACGGCGAGATGACGCAGCCTGATATGGCTGAGCCGGCGCAGTAGCATCTGCGCCAGCTCAGTAAAAAAATGGGGGCGAGGTAGGCAGTACGGCTCACCCCTTCCGGTTATCTTCCAACTCTTAGCCCCCGATTCAGGGGCGTGACAGCGCAAATCCCAGCTCGCCCAGCGCCTGGTCGGCAAACACTCCCTCAACCTGCAGGGAGGATAGTTCACGGCGCTCGGGATAGTGTTTGCGCTGCTCGTCAAAGCTGCCGGGCAAGCCGAGTTGGGCACGGAAACGGGCATCATCGCGGCGCACGTCATAAACCAGATGCACCAGCTGCTTGATCAGCGCCTGATCCGGCGCACGGCCCGGCACCACCGCCTGCACATCGGGGGCTGGCAGGAGCTTACTCAAATCCTGACGAGGCTGGCGTCCCAGCTGCTGGCAGAGCGCCTGGTAGAGCATCCAGGTACCGCGAGCCTTCCCCTCCAGGCTGTAACCGGCGATATGGGGGGTAGCAATCTCGGTATGGGGCACCAACGCAGCCAGTGGCTCGGGCTCGTTCTCCCACACATCCATCACCAGTCGCAAAGGCGCATCGCCCAACTGGCGCGCCAGCAGGGCCCGGTTATCCCACACCTCGCCACGGGATGCGTTGATCAGGATCTGCCCGGCAGGACGCGCGGCAATCTGTTCGGCATCAAGCAGATGGTAGGTGGCATCCTGCCCTTCGCGGGTAATGGGCACATGGAAGCTGACGATATCAGCACCAAGAGCGGTCTGATAATCGACAAAGCCCGCATCGGGGGTATTACGCGCCTTGGGTGGATCGCAGCGCAGTACCCGCATGCCGAGCGCTTGGGCCTTGCCAGCCACGCACTCGCCGGTATTGCCCGCGCCAATCACCGCCAACGTCATGGCCGAGAGGTCGAGTTCGTAGCGCTCCGCCAGCACCAGCAGGGCGGAGAGCACATAATCCCCCACCGAATACTTGTTGCAACCGGGGGCGCTGAAGAAGGGAATATTGCGGCTTGCCAGCAACGCCTTGTCCACATGGTCGGTGCCTATGGTGGCGGTGCCGACAAACCCGAGTTTGGGGCTGGTCGCCAGCAAATCGCCGTTGACGCGGGTGACCGAACGCACCAGCAGCACATCGGCATCCAGCAGATCGCGGGCCTGCATCTGCCGTCCGGGCAAGGGGATCACCTCGCCAAATTCGGCAAACAGCTCCACGGCATGGGGCATATTCTCATCAACGACTATCTTCATCGGGCTCTCTTTGGTCACAACCGCCACGGGGGCGCCATTCTAGCGCAAAGCCGCCCGAGATTTCAGCCTGTGATGCAATCCGGCGCGAAAGGGGACCACATTGCGCGGCAGCCGCTCCATCCGCCCACTCAAACAGAGAATGTGGCCACAAATGTGTAAGCAGAGGTAACAAACGTGCTGCTCGGCTTTGTCCGGGCGTGTCACGGTGGCACAATGCCCCTCTTTTTTCGCGATCACCCATACCCACCATGCCGCCACACGCTTCGTCGCTCCCAACGTCAACCGCCTCACTCACCCGCAGCCAGGTGCTTGGCTTCACTACCCTGTTGATCCTGCCCCTGTTACTGCTCGCCACCCTGCCCTGGCAGCCTTTTCTGACCGGCTCCCTGCAATCAGGCTGGTTATGGTGGTCATACGCCCTCACCCGCATGGTCGATCTTCCCGGGATCGGGGTCAGTGGCGCCCTCTTGCTGTTGCTGACCCGCTACAAACTCAAACTGGAGCTGGCTCCCTTCATTGCGCTGGGATGCGCGCTGGCAGCCCTGCTCTCCAGCGACTGGGTGCTCAAGAGCCTGATCAAGCACCTGACCGAAGAGCCCAGACCCTATCTGCTCTGGCTTGAGAGTCAGTCGCTGATCCCGGCCATCAAGCACTTCTACGCCAGTAGCGTCGATGTGCGCAGCGAACAGGTTCACGCCGCCAGCCAGTTGCTGGCCCTGCCAGAGTGGCTCGGCCACCACTGGCAGGCCGAGGTGAACTACGCCTTCCCCTCTGGCCACAGTATCGCCGCCATCAGCCTGGCCCAATTTTTTGGCCTTATCTGGCTGGCCCGCGCCCCCACGGGCGTCTGGCTGCTGCCGTTGTGGGCGTTAGGGGTTGGTCTGTCGCGCATGGTAATGGGGATGCACTGGCCGGTGGATGTGCTGGCCAGCGCCCTGTTGGGCACGCTCACGGCGCTGATTGCCGCCCGCTGGTGGCTGCACAGATATTGAATCCAGCGCCACCTTGCCGCAGCCGACTGCGTGGGATGGGAGGACAAGCCTGTGCTTTTTTGCCATAATGCCGCC
The DNA here is from genome assembly GCF_040907825.1 of Aeromonas sp. s7(2024). Taxonomy (NCBI): domain Bacteria; kingdom Pseudomonadati; phylum Pseudomonadota; class Gammaproteobacteria; order Aeromonadales; family Aeromonadaceae; genus Aeromonas; species Aeromonas sp. s7(2024). The sequence goes on along the minus strand of NZ_JBFOCM010000008.1, from coordinate 30,564 downwards.
TCATTTTATCCCGACCGAGATCCCATGACCGACGCAGTTCATACCCTCAAGGGCCGTTTCCGTGGTTTTTACCCCGTCGTCATCGATGTTGAAACTGCCGGGTTCAACGCCAAGACCGATGCCCTGCTCGAAATCGCGGCTTACACCCTGAAAATGGATGAGCAGGGCTGGCTCGTTCCCGATCAGGTATTCCACTTTCATGTCGAGCCCTTCGAAGGGGCCAACTTGGAAAAGGCCGCGCTGGAGTTCACCGGCATCGACCCCTACAACCCGTTGCGTGGCGCTGTCTCGGAAAAAGAGGCACTGACCGAGATCTTCAAGGGGATCCGCAAGGGGATGAAGGAGCAGGATTGCGGCCGCGCCATCATAGTGGCCCACAACGCCACCTTCGATCACGGCTTCGTGATGGCTGCCGCCGAGCGTGCTGGCCTCAAGCGTAATCCGTTCCACCCGTTTGCGACCTTCGACACCGCAGCTCTCTCCGGATTGGCGCTGGGTCAGACCGTGCTGGCCAAGGCGTGCCAGAGCGCCCGCATCCCGTTTGACAATAAAGAGGCGCACTCGGCCCTCTATGACACCGAACGCACCACAGAGCTGTTCTGTCATATCGTTAACCGCTGGAAGAGCATGGGGGGGTGGCCGCCAGCGCATCCGGATGATGACACAACCGATGCTCCTGCCGATGATGAGGGGCAAGAATAAACGGATGAAGGCTGCCACTGGCAGCCTTCGCTTTTTGGGGAAATGATTGATTGCACGGCGCACCGGAAATCGCCATCAACGTCACTATCCACCGCTGCGCACGGGATGCACGGAGACAAACAGGTCACAAACCCTCATGTTGAGCAACCTTGTGCCACATGCTGCTGCGATATGAGGGGTTTGACTGATTTTTTTCTCGACATTTGTCACATTTTTCGCAAACTAACTCCCCTTCACATGACAGACAGCAATAACAAACTATAAGGAAATCAAATGAATCCAGTTGTTATCGCAGTCGGGCTGATGCTGGTGCTCAGTCTGCTGCGGATCAATGTGGTGGTCTCGCTGGCGCTGGGGGCCATTGCTGGCGGCCTGGTCGGTGGGCTGTCGTTGACCGATACCCTCACCACCTTCAGCGGTGGCCTGGGCGGTGGCGCCGAGATTGCTCTCTCCTACGCCATGCTGGGCGCCTTTGCGGTTGCCATCTCCCGCTCCGGGATCACCGACCTGCTGGCCCGCAAGGTGATCAACCAGCTGGGCAAGGATGCCAGCTCGACCCGTATCATGTGGGTCAAAACCCTGCTGCTCTCTTCCGTACTGGCCGTAGCGATCTCCTCCCAGAACCTGATCCCGGTTCACATCGCCTTTATTCCCATCCTGATCCCGCCGCTGCTGCATGTGATGGCGCAGATGCAGATCGACCGTCGTCAGGTGGCCTGTGTCATCACTTTTGGTCTGACCGCCACCTACATGGTGCTACCGGTCGGCTTTGGCGGCATCTTCCTGAACAACATTCTGGCCAAGAACCTGATTGATAACGGCGTGCCCATCACCACCAGCCAGATCCCGCTGGCGATGGCCATTCCGGTCGCCGGTATGGTACTGGGCCTGCTGATTGCGGTATTCATCAGCTATCGCAAACCGCGCCAGTACGATCTGGCCAAGATCCTGGATGCCGAGCCCGAAGCGGTCGAGCTCAACCTCACCCACATCTGGGTGGCTCTGCTGGCCATTGGCGTAGCGCTGGGGCTGCAACTGATGACCAACAGCATCGTACTGGGTGCACTGGCCGGTTTTGTCATCTTCACCTGCGGCGGCGTCATCAAGTTTCGCGAAAGCCAGGATGCCTTCACCCAGGGGGTGCGGATGATGTCGCTGATCGGCTTCATCATGATCTCCGCTGCCGGTTTTGCCGCCGTGATGAAGGCGACTCACGGGGTCGACTCTCTGGTACAGGTGGTCGCCTCCGGCATCGGTCAGCACAAAGGCATCGCCGCCTTCCTGATGCTGCTGGTGGGTCTGCTCATCACCATGGGGATCGGCTCTTCCTTCTCCACCGTGCCCATCATCGCCACCATCTATGTGCCGCTCTGTCTGCAGCTTGGCTTCTCACCGATGGCGATCATCGCACTGGTCGGTACCGCAGGCGCGCTGGGGGATGCGGGCTCACCGGCCTCCGACTCGACGCTGGGCCCCACCTCCGGCCTCAACGCCGACGGCCAGCACGACCATATCTGGGACAGCGTGGTGCCCACCTTCATTCACTACAACATCCCACTGGTGATCTTCGGCTGGATTGCCGCCATGGTGCTCTGATATGTAAAGTCAGCATCTAACTGAACTATTCATAAAAAACCGGCCAATTGGCCGGTTTCTGTTTTTATGCGCTGGCGCTCTCTCTATTAACCCAGACGAACCCGGGCGTTGCGGAACATCCGCATCCAAGCCCCATCCTCGCCCCAGTTGTCCGGGTGCCAGGAGTTGGCCACGGTACGGAACACCCGCTCCGGGTGCGGCATCATGATGGTGGCGCGGCCATCGGTGGTGGTCACGGCGGTGATACCGTTCGGTGAGCCATTCGGGTTGGCCGGGTACTGCTCGGTCACGCTGCCGCGGTTATCGACAAAGCGCAGCCCTACCAGACCGCTGGCCTGCAACGCGCTCAGGTGAGCGGCATCGCGCACCTCCACCCGTCCTTCCCCATGGGAGACGGCAATGGGCATCACCGAGCCTGCCATGCCTGCGAAGAAGGCCGACGGGGACTCCTGCACCTGCACCAGGCTGAAGCGCGCTTCGAAGCGCTCGGAGCGGTTGCGCACAAAGCGCGGCCACAGATCGGCACCCGGGATGAGATCCCGCAAGTTGGACATCATCTGGCAACCGTTGCAGACACCCAGAGAGAGGGTATCGCCACGCTCGAAGAAGCGCTGGAACTGCTCGCGGGCGTTGTCATTGAACAGGATGGACTTGGCCCAGCCTTCACCGGCCCCCAGCACGTCACCGTAGGAGAAACCGCCACAGGCCACCAGGGTCTGGAACTCCTCCAGCTTGATGCGACCGGAGAGAATGTCGCTCATATGGACATCGACCGCCGCGAAACCGGCACGATCGAACGCCGCCGCCATCTCCACATGGGAGTTGACTCCCTGCTCGCGCAGCACCGCCAGACGGGGGGAGACCCCACGGGCGATATAGGGAGCAGCCACATCCTCGGACGGGTTGTAAGTCAGCTTGGCATGCAGACCCGGATCGGTGGCGTCCTGACGGGCCGCGTGCTCACTGTCGGCGCACGCCGGGTTGTCGCGCAGGCGCTGCATCTGCCAGCTGGTCTCGCCCCAGATGGTGCGAAGAGAGGTACGGCTGGCACGATAGACCTCCTGACCGCCCCGCTGCAAGGTGATGAGATCCCCTTCGCGCACGGTACCGAGCACATGGGAGCAGGCCGCCAGACCGTGACCGGCCAGCAGGGTCATCACCGCCTCTTTATCTTCACGACGCACCTGAATGACGGCGCCCAGCTCTTCGTTGAACAGCGCCGGCAGCAGCTCGCCGCCGATGCGATCGAGCTGGATGTCGAGGCCGCAGTGGCCGGCAAACGCCATTTCGGTCAGGGTGACGAACAGGCCGCCGTCGGAGCGGTCGTGGTAGGCGATCAGTTTGCGATCGGCTACCAGCGCCTGAATGGCGTTGAAGAAGCCCTTGAGCTGGACCGGATTGTCGAGATCCGGCGCCTTGTCACCCAGCTGGCGATAGACCTGCGCCAGCGCCGAGGCGCCGAGGCGCTGCTTGCCGTTGCCAAGATCGATGAGGATAAGGTCGGTTTCACCGAGATCGGTACGCAGTTGTGGCGTGACTGTGTTGCGCACATCCTCGACCCGGGCAAAGGCGGAGATGAGCAGGGAGAGCGGCGAGGTGACGCTGTGCTCCTTGCCATCCTGCTGCCAGCGGGTCTTCATGGACATGGAGTCCTTGCCCACCGGAATGGTGATACCCAAGGCCGGGCAGAGCTCCTCACCCACCGCCTTGACCGCCTCATAGAGCCCGGCATCTTCACCCGGATGACCGGCAGCGGCCATCCAGTTGGCGGATAGCTTGACCCGCTTCAGCGACCCGATATGAGCCGGCGCCAGGTTGGTGAGCGCTTCCGCCACCGCCATACGAGCGGAGGCGGCGTGGGAGAGCAGCGCCACCGGGGTACGCTCGCCCATCGACATGGCTTCGCCGTGATAGCTGTCGTAGGTGGCAGCGGTGACGGCGCAATCGGCCACCGGGATCTGCCAGGGGCCAACCATCTGGTCGCGGTTGACGAGGCCCGTTACGCTACGATCGCCGATGGTGATAAGGAAGGACTTCTCCGCCACGGTCGGCAGGCGCAGTACCCGCTCGGCCGCGTCACTCAAAGTGATGCCATCGAGCTGGAGCGCTTTGCCCTGTGCTGGCAGGGTCACCACGTCACGGTGCATCTTGGGCGCCTTGCCGAGCAACACATCCAGCGGCAGATCGATGGGCTGATTGTCAAAGTGGCTGTCAGAGAGGGTCAGATGCTTCTCTTCGGTCGCGGTGCCAATGACGGCATAGGGTGCGCGCTCACGCTCGCACAGCGCCTTGAACAGCGGCAGCTTGTCCTGCGCTACCGCCAGCACGTAACGCTCCTGGGATTCGTTGCACCAGATCTCCAGCGGGCTCATGCCCGGCTCGTCGCTCTGGATGGCGCGCAAATCGAAACGACCACCGCGCTCACCGTCGTTGACCAGCTCCGGCATGGCGTTGGAGAGACCACCCGCCCCCACATCGTGGATAAAGACGATAGGGTTGTCGTCACCCAGCTGCCAGCAGCGATCGATCACCTCCTGGCAACGGCGCTCCATCTCGGGGTTATCACGCTGCACCGAGGCAAAGTCGAGATCTTCGGCCGACTGGCCGGAGGCCATGGAGGATGCGGCACCACCGCCCAGACCGATGTTCATCGCCGGGCCGCCCAGCACGATCAGCGCCGCGCCGACCGGGATCTCCCCTTTCTGGACATGTTCGGTGCGGATGTTGCCGATGCCGCCTGCCAGCATGATGGGCTTGTGGTAGCCACGCACCTCGACGCCGTTGTGGCTCGGCACCTCCTCTTCGAAGGTACGGAAGTAGCCGAGAATGGCCGGACGGCCGAACTCGTTGTTAAACGCGGCGCCGCCGAGCGGCCCCTCCTGCATGATGTCGAAGGCACTGACGATACGGCTCGGCTTGCCGAAATCCTGCTCCCAGGGCTGCTCGAAGCCGGGAATGCGCAGGTTGGAGACGGAGAAACCGACCAGACCCGCCTTGGGCTTGGCACCGCGACCGGTGGCTCCCTCGTCGCGGATTTCGCCGCCGGAGCCGGTGGCTGCGCCCGGGAACGGGGAGATGGCGGTCGGGTGGTTGTGGGTCTCCACCTTCATCAGGATGTCGACCTGTTCCTGGTGATACTGGTATTCGCCGTTGGCCGGGCTCGGGAAGAAGCGGCCACCCTGGCTCCCTTCCATCACGGCGGCGTTGTCTTTATAGGCAGAGAGGACATGATCCGGCGTCTGCTCGAAGGTGTTCTTGATCATCTTGAACAGCGACTTGGGCTGCTGCTCACCATCGATGGTCCAGTCGGCATTGAAGATCTTGTGACGGCAGTGTTCGGAGTTCGCCTGGGCGAACATGTAGAGCTCGATGTCGTTGGGGTTGCGACCCAACTTGGTGAAGTTCTCCACCAGATAGTCGATTTCGTCGTCGGCCAGCGCCAGACCCAGCGCCACGTTGGCTTCGGCCAGGGCTGCGCGACCACCGCCCAGCACATCCACTTGGGTGAAGGGGCGCGGCTCGTGGTGAGCAAACAGGGCGGCAGCTTCGCTCATCTCGGCAAACACCACTTCCATCATTCGATCATGGAGCACGGCGGCAATGGCGCTGCACTGGGCGGCACTCAGCTCACCCTGCCCCTTGATGGTCAGGTAATAGGCAATACCCCGCTCCAGCCGCTTGACCTGTTTCAGGCCGCAGTTGTGGGCGATGTCGGTTGCTTTGGAAGACCAGGGGGAGATAGTGCCGGGGCGGGGGGTAACAAGAAACAGCTGACCGCTGGGGGTGTGTTCGGGGATGGTCGGGCCGTAGCGCAAGAGCTGGCCCAAGGTCGCTCGCTCGGGGGGAGAGAGGGGGCTTGTCAGCTCGGCAAAGTGCACGTATTCGGCATAGACATCCTCTATCTCTACTCCGCTCTCTACTCCACTCTCGTTTCTCATCTGTGCGAAGCGTTGCAGCAGTTTTTGGACACGAAAATCAGACAGTGCTGGGGCACCACGCAAGATATCCATATGACCTTTCTCACCAAGTTTTAAAGTGGGGGGGAATTGAGACGCGCGTATTATAGGGATCTGGCTCACAGCGGACAAACGTTTTTCTCACTTCGTGCAGTGTGACTCTGCGCACACTCTCTGGTATAAAGGTGCCTCTTTTTTGACAAATGCCGATTTTTTCAACAAAGGTACTCACCTACTTGCGCTGCATTTTTCGACTGTTTATCGGGCTGTTGTTGACGCTGACGCTGGTTGGCTGCGACTTCTATACCCCCTCCAGCCAGCTGGAGCAGATCCGCCAGCGTGGCGAGATCCGGGTTGGCACCATCTATGGTCCCACCTCCTATTACCAGCGTGACGACCTCGCCCAGGGGTTCGATTACGAGCTGGCGCAAAATTATGCCGACTGGTTGGGGGTGAAACTCACCATCATCCCGGTCGACACCACTGACCAGCTGGTCACCCTGCTGAAAAAGGGCAAACTCGATCTGGCGGCTGCCGCCATCATGGTAACCCCCGAACGGCGCGAGCTGTTTCGCTTCGGCCCGGGCTTCTACCAGGTCTCTCCCAAATTGGTCTACCGCAACGGCAAACCCAAGCCGGCCTCGTTAAACGATATCAAGGGCAAGCTGGTCGTTGCCGCCGGATCCACCGGGGAAGATCTGCTCAAAGAGATGAGCAAAGACAATCCGAAACTAGCCTGGAGCACCAGCGACAACGCCGATGTGGAGGAGCTGCTCAAGCAGGTGGTGGATGGCAAGATTGACTACACGGTGGTGCAGGATACCGTGCTGGCACGTACCCAGCGCTACTACCCGGAGCTCACCGAGGGGCTGACCCTGGCCCAGAAGCAGACCGTTGCCTGGGCCATGAGCAAGCTGCCCGATGACAGCCTCTATGCCAGCGTGATCGACTTCTTCGGTCAGCGCTTTATGGATGGTGCCATCGCCAAGCTGGACGAGAAGTACTTCGGCCATGTGCAGAACTTCGACTTTGTCGATACCCGCACCTTCCTCAAGCGCGCCAAGAGCCTGCTGCCCAAGTACCAGCCGCTGTTCCAGACTCACGCCAAGAATATCGACTGGCGTCTGCTCGCCGCCATCAGCTATCAGGAGTCCCACTGGGACCCGCAGGCCCGCTCCTACACCGGCGTGCGCGGCATGATGATGCTGACCGAGCCCACCGCCAAGGCGATGGGAGTCAACGACCGGCTTCATCCGGAAGAGAGCATCAAGGGTGGCTCCCTCTATCTGCAACAGATGATGGAGAAGGTGCCGGATTCGGTGCCCGATGACGAGAAGGTGTGGTTTGCCCTCACCGCCTACAACATCGGTTACGGCCACATGATGGATGCCCGCCGCCTGACCAAAGAGCTCGGCAAGAATCCCGACGCCTGGAGCGACGTGAAAGAGGTGCTGCCGCTGCTGCAACAGGCGCGCTGGCACCGCAAGGTACGTTACGGCTATGCCCGTGGCAGCGAGGCGCGCAACTATGTCAACAACGTGCGCCAGTATTACCAGAGTCTGCTCTGGCTCGACAACGAGCAACAGAAGGCACATCAGCGGGAGAGTCTCGACAACGACAGCGAGCCCGAGCTGGCCGAGCGCCCCACCGCCATCGCCGAAGTGGTCAATCAGATCACCATGCGCTAACCAGCCATTATTCGGCTGTTTTCACGCAAACTTCTCTGTTACCATCGATTCACATCGGAGCCTATCCGAAATCGCATTGTTTTCATTATGTTGAGAGATTAAATAACAGCAATTTCGGATGGGCTCCATCAATGACCCAAGGCCTGGATGGCCACCTGAGTTGGGAGGAGACCAAGATGCAAAAACGTAGAAAAATCAGTCTGGTCAGAAAAGCGAAGTGCAGCTGGAGCCCCAGACGCAAACTCAAGCTTAATGACATCAAGCGCAATCTGTGGCGCAGAAATCGATCCTATACCCTGCTTATTGCAGAGCACACAGCATAAACCCGGCATTCGCCGGGTTTTTTTATCTTCTTTCTCACCTGAATATCGTCTTACACCAGCGCCGCCTTGAACTGTACAGTCCGCTTGGAGATCAGCGAGTTGCAGTGGTTGCAGAAGTAATCCACCGCGCCGCACGCCTTGAGACGCTCCAGCTCCTGCTGGCAGGTGGGGCAGATGGCCGTAACGCAAACAGGGGCCTGGCACTGGCCACAGGTTTGCTCCTTGCTGCGGGTATCCAGTTCAGCCTGGCATGATGGACAAAGCAGGGCTTCCATAATCAACTCCTCGAAAGTGGATCTGCCATGGTCTTGTTCCATGGCAGATCCCCCTCCCCTTATTCCTCACCTTAACATGGCGAGGATAACAAAGCGGCTGCCGGTGAGGGCAGCCGCAAGGACTTATTTCTTCTTCATTTTCAGCAGGCGTTTGCGCTGACGTTCCTGACTCAGGGTCATGGTGTTCTTCTTCCCTTCAAACGGGTTGACCGACTCCTGGAACTCGACCCGGATCGGCGAGCCCATAATCTTGAGGGACTTGCGGAAGTAGTTGATCAAATACCGCTTGTAGGAGTCCGGCAAGTCGTTCAGCTGGTTGCCGTGGATCACGATGCGCGGCGGGTTGTAGCCACCAGCGTGAGCATACTTGAGCTTGACGCGGCGACCGTTGACCATCGGCGGCTGGTGATCTTCCTGCGCCATCTGCATGATGCGGGTCAGCATGGCCGTGCTGGTACGACGGGTGGCGGACTGGTAAGCCTCCTGAATGGATTCAAACAGATGGCCGACGCCGCTGCCGTGCAGGGCGGAGATGAAGTGGACACGAGCGAAGTCGATGAAGCCCAAGCGACGATCCAGCTCGTTCTTCACATCCTCTTTCACCTTCTGATCCAGACCATCCCACTTGTTCACCACCAGCACCACGGAGCGACCGGCGTGGAGCACATAGCCAAGGATGCTCAAGTCCTGATCGGTGATGGTCTCTTGGGCGTCGATCACCAGCAGGCAGACGTTGGCATCTTCGATGGCTTTCAGGGTCTTGATAACGGAGAACTTCTCCACCGTCTCGTGCACCTTGCCACGACGACGCACACCGGCGGTGTCGATAACCACATACTTCTGCTCGTCACGCTCCATCGGAATGTAAACGGAGTCACGGGTGGTGCCGGGCATGTCATAGACAATGACCCGATCTTCACCCAGCATGCGGTTGGTCAGGGTCGATTTGCCGACGTTGGGACGACCAACGATGGCGAACTTGATGGGCAGGTCGGCGAACGGGGTCTCCTTGGTGTCCTCTTTGGTATCGAGTTCACCGGCAGCCACCATGCGCAGCAGGGCTTCTTCGTCGAAGTCCTCCTCTTCCTCATCCTGCGCATCTTCATCGGTAGCAGAGTCGACCAGGGTCTCCAGATGAGGAGCCAGGGCCAGTTCCAGCAGGCTCAGCACGCCACGACCGTGGGCGGCCGCGATCTGGTAGACCTCGCCCAGCGCCAGACCGTAGAACTCGGAGACCGCGGAATCACCGTCGATACCGTCGGTCTTGTTGGCCACCAGAAAAACCTTTTTGTGGGCCTTGCGCAAGTGCTCGGCGATGGCTTGATCCGCCGCGGTCAGACCGGCACGGGCATCCACCATGAACAGCACGACGTCCGCTTCTTCGATGGCCAGCAGAGATTGCTCGGCCATCTTCAGCTCGATCCCCTCTTCGGTGCCATCGATACCGCCGGTATCGACCACGATAAATTCCAGCTCGCCCAACTTCGCCTGACCGTATTTACGGTCCCGGGTCAGACCGGGAAAATCGGCAACCAGGGCATCCCGAGTACGGGTCAAGCGGTTAAACAGGGTGGATTTCCCCACGTTGGGGCGGCCCACCAGGGCTACTACAGGAGTCATAAAAGCCTCATTCTCAAGACGACAAAGGCTCCGGGTCCGAAGACCAGGAGCCGGATATTCACATTATCGGACGATCAAGGACGCTTGAGGGCGTACAACTTGCCGTCACGGCTCTGCACATACAGGGTCTCGCCATCCACCAGCGGGGCGGCGTAGAGACCACTGCTATCGAGCTGCTGCATCGCCTTGATGGTACCGTCGGTACGATCAAGCCAATACAGGTATCCTTCCACATCACCCACCACCACATAGTCACCGAAGATGACAGGTGCAGTGACGGTACGATTTTCCAGCTGGGTGTTTGACCACAGCTCCAGACCGTTGCGACGGTCGATGGCAAACAGGTGGCTGCGACTGTCGGTCAGCACGATGGCATTGCCAGTCATCGCCAGATCGCGATAGCCGGAATACTTGCGCTTCCACACTTCATCGCCGGTCATCAGTTTGCGCGCCATCAACTGACCGTTGTAGGCGATGGCGTAGAGCTCATCACCGGCAATCAGCGGGCTGGCATCGACGTCCACCATGCGGTCCAGCTCGGTAGCACCGCGCGGATCAGCCACCTTGGACTGACGCACCGGCTGGCCATTGCTCAGCAGGGCGATGCCCACCTTGCCATCGGCACGACCGTAAATCACGGCGCCGTTGGTGATCACCGGTGCACCGGCACTGCGCAGGGTCAGCGGCGGCTGCTCTTCGGAGAGCGACCACTGCATCTTGCCTTCATCAGTGTCGAGGGCGATCAGGCGACCGGAGGTGGTCAACACCACCACGCGGCCATCTTCCACCGCGGGGCTTGCCACCACTTCACCGGGCACATTGGTCTGCCACAGCACTTCACCGTTCTCTTCGTTCAGGGCGTAGACCACCCCGTTCTCGGAGCCGAGGAACAGCTTGCCGTAACGGGAGACCAGGCCGCCGGAAAGGCGGGCGCTGCGCTTGTCGGCGTTGACCGGCAGGTCGGCCAGATCGACACTCCAGAGGCGATCGCCACTGGCACGGTCAAAGGCGCTGACATCGCCGTCGCGGGCCGCCGCGTAGATGCGATCCTCTTCCACCACCGGCTTGAGCTGGGAGTAGAAGTCACCGATACCATCACCCACAGTAGATGACCATGCGGTGTCGGCAGTGAAGGCAGATTCAACCTTGGGCAGCGGCGCCATCGGGTTGAGATCCTCTTCGGAACTGAACAGGGAGCACCCCTGCAGAGCGAAGGAGACCGCAGCCCCCAGCGCCACCATCTTGAATAGATTACGCATCCGGTGCCTCACCAGTCGCAACGGCCGGCAGGGCCAGATCGTCCATTTTCAGCTTGAGCTCGGCGCTACCCTGCAGGCCGCCGGCATCCGCCGCCGCCTGATAGGCATCACGAGCCTCTTCGGTCTTGCCCTGCTTTTGCAGCACATCACCACGGGCTTCGGCTACCTGCGCCTTGAAGGCCTCATTCTGGATGGTCGCCAGCTTGGCCAGCGCTTCATCTGCCTTGTCCTGATCATTCAGCACACGGGCCAGACGCAGCGCCGCGATGGGACGAATGCTCTCGTCACCCGTGGTCGCCACCAGCTCCAGCTGCTCGGCAGCCAGATCCAGCTTGCCCGCCTTGACGGCAGCGGCAGCCAGTTGCAACGCGGCCAGTTCACCGTAGGAGTCACCCTTGTTGGCAGTGACAAACTGCTGTGCCTGCTCGAAACCGGCGGTATCGCCCTTGGCCAGCTGCTCAATCACCTGGTTGTAAGAGTGGGAGGATGCCTCCATGGTCTCTTGCTGGTGCTGGTTGTAATAGCGCCAGCCGAACAGACCGACCAGACCGATCACGGTCCCGGCAATCACCGAGGTTCCGTTCTCTTTCCACCACTCCTTGATAACCTCAACCTGTTGTTCTTCGGTGGTATAGACTTCCACAGCTTACTCTCCTTTGGCTGCCAGCAGGGCAATGGCGGCGTCAACCTTGACGGTCTGTTGCTCGGCCTGACCACGCAGATATTTGATAGTGATCTCCCCGTTTTGCACCTCGGTCTCACCAAGGATCAGGGCGATTGCCGCGCCGCTCTTGTCGGCACGTTTGAGTTGTTTCTTGAAGTTGCCACCACCGCAGTGGCTCATCAGGCGCAGGTCCGGCAGGGCATCGCGCAGACGCTCGGCCAGCTGGAAGCCAGCCTGTTCGGTCCCCTCGCCCACCATCGCCAGATAGACATCCACCGCCGGGCGGATATCGGCGTTGAGCTCGAGGGTCTCCAGCATCAGCACCAGACGCTCCATGCCCATGGCAAAGCCTACGGCCGGGGTCGGTTGACCGCCCAGCTGCTCCACCAGACCATCGTAGCGGCCACCGGCACAGACGGTGCCCTGGGCACCCAGACTGCTGGTGACCCACTCGAACACGGTCAGGTTGTAGTAGTCAAGACCACGCACCAGACGCTCGTTCACTTCGTATTTGATACCGGCAGACTCGAGCAGGCGCTTGAGTCCCTCGAAGTGGGCCAGGCTCTCTTCGCCCAGATGGTCGAACAGACGCGGGGCATCTGCCAGAATGGCCTGCACCTTTTCATCCTTGGAGTCGAGTACCCGCAGCGGGTTGCTGTACATGCGGCGCTGGCTCTCTTCGTCCAGCTGATCCTTGTACTGCTCCAGATAGGCCACCAGCGCATCGCGGTAAGCGGCACGCTCGGCGCTCTGACCCAGAGTATTGAGCTGCAGGGTGACATGCTCGCTGATGCCAAACAGACGCCACAGACGGTGGGTCAGCATGATCAGTTCAGCGTCAATGTCCGGCCCGTTGATGCCAAAGAGCTCGACACCAAACTGGTGGAACTGGCGGTAACGGCCCTTCTGGGGACGCTCGTGACGGAACATGGGGCCCATGTACCACATCCGGCGTTCCTGGTTGTAGAGCAGACCGTGTTCAATACCGGCACGGACGCAGCTGGCGGTCCCTTCCGGACGCAGGCTCAGGCTGTCGCCATTGCGATCTTCAAAGGTGTACATCTCTTTTTCGACCACGTCGGTCACTTCACCGATGGCGCGCTTGAACAGATGAGTCTGCTCGACAATCGGCATGCGCACTTCGCTGTAGCCATAGCTGGCAACGACCTGGCGCAGGATCTGTTCAACCTTCTGCCATACCGGGCTCTGCTCCGGCAGGCAATCATTCATACCGCGAATAGCTTGGATCTGTTTTGCCACGTTGATACTCGAGAAAAAGAGGTAAAATTTGGCCGCATTATAGGGATTTTTCCCCCCAAGGTAAAATCAGGGAATCCGGATGCGGGATTTAAAATCAGTCACCTGGAAAAAGGGCCACCCAATGTGGCCCTGTTTCGCTCACTCCTTGTCCATCGGGATCCGGTTGGCGGGATCCAGCATGGCGGCGCGGGCGCGAATGCGGCGCTCCAGAGTTGGAATGAGATCCTTGTTGTCGAGCCGATCGACCCGCTGGCCCCCTTCATAGAAGGCACTCTTGTTGGCGGCCCCCGCCAGACCAAGGTCGGAGACCAGCGCTTCACCCGGGCCATTCACCACACAGCCGATGATGGAAACATCCATCGGGGTGATGATGTCTTCGAGCCGCTCTTCCAGTGCATTGACGGTAGCGATCACATCGAACTCCTGCCGTGAGCAGGATGGGCAAGCGATAAAGTTAATGCCACGGGAGCGAATACGCAGGGATTTGAGGATATCGAAACCGACCTTTACCTCCTCCACCGGATCCGCCGCCAGCGAGATACGCAGGGTATCGCCGATGCCGTCGGTAAGCAGCATGCCCAGACCGATGGCAGACTTCACCGCGCCGGCACGGAAACCGCCCGCTTCGGTGATGCCAAGGTGCAGCGGCTGCTCGATCTGCTTGGCCAGCAGGCGATAGGCACCGACTGCCAGGAACACATCAGAGGCCTTGACGCTCACCTTGAAGTCCTGGAAATCGAGGCGATCGAGGTAGTCCACGTGACGCATGGCGGACTCCACCAGCGCTTCGGGGGTCGGCTCGCCGTACTTCTCCTGAATATCTTTCTCCAGCGACCCGCCATTGACCCCGATACGGATCGGGATATTGAGGTCGCGCGCGCAATCGACCACCGAGCGCACCCGCTGCTCGTTGCCGATGTTGCCCGGGTTGATACGCAGGCAATCGGCACCGTACTCGGCCACTTTCAGGGCGATGCGATAGTCGAAGTGGATATCGGCCACGATGGGGATGCGGGTCTGCTGTTTGATCAGCCGGAAGGCTTCCGCCGCTTCCATGGTGGGCACGGAGACACGGACGATATCGGCACCGACCCGTTCGATCCGCTGGATCTGCTCGATGGTCGCAGCAACATCTGTGGTCTTGGTGTTGGTCATGGTCTGCACGGTAATGGGGGCATCGCCCCCAACCGGTACATTACCAACCATGATCTGTCTGGATTTACGACGAATGATGGGAGATTCGTGAGAAGACATGGGAAACAGATTACTCCTGCGGCAGTGAGAAGCGGGCTGTACGACCGTTGTTGTAACGGCTCATATCAAACGACTGACCCTTGTAGTCAAGCTTGACGGCCATGGGCGCGCCAATGATGAACTTCAGGGGCTCGGCGCCTTCCAGCACCAGCTCGTCGTTGGCCTTCTTCAGACCACTGAACAGGGTCTTGCCGTTGGCATCCTTCACATCCAGCCAGCAATCGGCGGTGAAGCTCATCTTCAGTTGCGGCGCCGTCGCCGGATCAACGACAGCCTCTTCAGATTCAGTGCCATTGGCGCCAGATACCGCTGCATCGGTCGCAGTGCCGACAGCCGCGCTGACATCGCTCGGGGCAACAGCCGCAGAAGCAGGCGCCAGGGTAGCAGTCGCATCGGAGACCACCGCAGGGGCAGCCACGTCCGTGGCGGCCGGTGCGATGGCAGCGCCTTCCACCGGAGCGGTGTTGATCGCATCGGGCGGCGTGATGGCAGGTTCAGCCGGAGTCGAACCGGTTGCACTCATCTCGGTGGCTGCCAGCGCTTCATCACCGGCGGAGCGACGGGAAGTACTCTGCCACCACCAGGCGACCGAGAGCGCAATCAACACCAGGATCACCAGCCAGGTCACCACCTTGAGCCGACTGTCGTTGGCTTGCTGGCGGGAGCGACGGGAGAAGCTCTGCATGTCGATATTGTCGGGAGGAGTAAGACCCAGCTTGTCGTAAGCAGCCAGAATGGTCTCGTCGGGGATCCCGACCAGCTTGGCATAGGTACGCAGATAGCCCCGAATAAAGGTATGGGAGGTGTGCTTGTCGTAGGTATCCGATTCGATAGCGGCGATCAGGGTCAGACGAAGGTGAATGCGGGACGCAACCTGTTCTCGTGTCCAGCCAAGCTGTTCACGGGCGTTGCGCAGCAATTGGCCTGGGCCTACTGCCTGGGAGTCGTCTTGGAAATCGTGTGGCTGTTCAATAGTCATTGGCTAAATAACGCTTGGCTTGTTGCGAAGTGGGATATTGCCTTACCAGCTCAGTCCCGAATTGGTGAAGTAATGCCGGCTTGTCCATCGCCTGTGCCAGCCGAAGTCTCAACCAGAGACTCTCCTCGTTCTCGTCTGACACATCGGCAAAACGGGCGAGGTAGGATTGCACATCAGGCAGCTTGCCATCTTTCATGGAAAGCTCGGCCAAGTCCAGCAATAACCCTGGATTGCGGGGATTATACCCCAAGGCCAGGCGATAGTACTCGCCTGCTTTATCATTTCTGCGATTTTGCAGCGCACAAAGTGCCGCATTTTCATAGGTATCGGCAATTTTTACGTAGCCTGGCTGAATTACAGCCTGGTTGAACGCCTGATCTGCCTCTACATACCTGCCGCGATCACAGAGGAAGGCACCATAGTTGTTCATTGCGTCAGCATTGGACGGATCCATGGCAAGGGCGTTCTTGTAATGGGTCTCGGCTGCCTTGAAATCTCCTACCTTCTGGTAAAAGTAGGCAAAACCGATCTGGATCTGGGGGTTGGAGGGGTCATACTGGAGGGCGCGGTCAAGATTGAACTTGGCCTGCTCGGCATTGCCCTGACGCAGGTACTGGATACCCAGGTCGAGGCGGGTTTGGGCAGCCGCCTTGAGGTCAGGACCCACTTCACGCTGGGTCGAGTTCTGGCCAGCGTAAGTGGTCTCGGTCACACAGCCTGGCAGCGCGCAGAGCGCTGCCACTACGATCAATGTACGTGTATCCATTCCCTGTCTATACAATGGCTTAGCATTTAAACCATTTTGACGGAAATCCCATCCTGTTGCATCCGATTTTTGATAGTTCGCTTGGTACGGTCAATCACGTCACCCACCAGCTGACCACAGGCGGCATCGATGTCATCACCACGGGTCTTGCGAACGATCACGGTGAAACCGTACTCCATCAGCACCTTGGAGAAGCGATCGATACGGCTGTTGCTCGGCTTGCCGTAAGGGTTGCCCGGGAAGGGGTTGAACGGGATCAGGTTGATCTTGCTCGGAGTGTCCTTGAGCACCTTGGCCAGCTCGTGAGCATGCTGCATATCGTCATTGATATGATCGAGCAGCACATACTCGACGGTCACCCGACCACCGTTGGCATTGGATTTGGCCAGGTAACGACGGACACCGGCGAGGAACTCCTCGATGTTGTACTTGTCGTTGATCGGCATGATCTCTGAACGCAACTTGTCGTTCGGGGCGTGCAGGGAGATAGCCAGCGCCACGTCGATCTGGTCACCCAGCTTGTCCAGCGCAGGTACCACGCCAGAGGTGGAGATGGTCACCCGGCGCTTGGAGATGCCAAAGCCGTAGTCATCCATCATCAGACGCATGGCGGGCACCACGTTGGCGAGGTTGAGCAGCGGCTCGCCCATCCCCATCATCACCACGTTGGTGATGGGACGCTTGCCACCGACCACGCGGGCCGCACGCCACACCTGACCGATGATCTCGGAGACTTTCAGGTTGCGGTTGAAGCCTTGTTGGGCGGTAGAGCAGAACTTGCACTCCAGCGCACAGCCAACTTGAGAGGAGACGCAGAGGGTCGCGCGGTCATCTTCCGGGATGTAGACGGTCTCTACCTCCTGATCGCCCACCTGCAGAGCCCACTTGATGGTGCCATCGGCAGAGCGCTGCTCGCGGCTGATCTCGGGCGCCTTGATCTCGGCGATCGCCTTGAGGCGCTCTTTGAGCACCTTGTTGACGTTGGTCATCTGATCGAAATCATCACACCCAAAGTGATAGATCCACTTCATGACCTGATCTGCCCGGAATGGCTTCTCGCCCAGTTCGACGAAAAAGGCACGCATGGCATCCCGATCAAGATCCAGCAGGTTGATTTTTGTTTCGCTCATCAATGGCCTCAGTTCAAACACTTCATCAATTATTGGCTGACGACGTCAGGGGGCGGCATTGTACAAATAATGGGTCTGGCTTTCCACCTGGAGAATAGAGGGATATTGCGTAAACGGCGAAAACAACAAAGGGAGCCTAGGCTCCCTTGGGTCATCATCCACGTAAATCAGCCGCGCGGGCAGATCTCGTTGTCAGAGAAGAAGTAGGCAATTTCGCGGGCTGCGGATGCCGGTGCATCGGAGCCATGCACTGCGTTGCGATCGATGCTCTCGGCATAACAGGCACGCAAGGTACCAGCCAGCGCCTCTTTCGGGTTGGTAGCCCCCATGATCTCGCGATTGCGACGGATGGCGTCTTCCCCTTCCAGCACCTGCACCATGACAGGACCAGAGGTCATGAAGCTGACCAGATTGTCATAAAAAGGCTTGCCCTGATGCTCGGCATAGAAACCGGCAGCCTGTTCACTGCTCATGTGCAGCATTTTGGATGCCACCACTTTCAAGCCTGCGCTTTCGAAACGGCTATAGATGGCACCGATCAGGTTCTTGCTGACAGCATCCGGTTTAACGATAGAGAAGGTACGTTCGATGGCCATTGATATCTTTCCTTAACTACAGAGTTTTATTGTTAGAATCCATGTTCGCTGGCGATTATACGTAAACAAAAACCGGAAAAACACACAAACGAGCAACTTTTTATTAAACATCACTCCCTTGCAATCAACATCCACACTCATCTTGACCGAGCAGAGCCGGAAAATATGTGCGCTTGCGCACGATAGTTACCTTAAGCCGCCAAAACCCCATCTTTTGTTCACAATTCGAACAGCATGAAAAAGGCACCCGAAGGTGCCTTGTCTCGCCTATTTGGCTTCCGCCAGCAAGGCCCGCGCTATGGTGCGCATCCCCAGGGTATTGGCCCCCGGCGCCCAGAGGGCATCGCCGTTGTCACTGAAGCAAGCTGCCAGATCGATATGCAGCCACCCCATCCCTTCGTTGGCAACGAAACGGGAGAGAAAACCCGCCGCGTTGGAGGCGCCACCCGGCCCGCCCCCCTTCACTGGACGGCTGTTGGCCGTGTCGGCGTAATGGGAGGGGCACTGCTGGCGGTGCCAGGGCTCCAGCGGCAGCGGCCAGGCAGGCTCATGCTCGGCATCGGCATAGGTCATGGCCCGGCTTACCAACCCTTTGTCGAGGCCGAACAGAGCATTGTAGCGCCCACCCAGCGCCATCACGGCTGCGCCGGTCAGGGTCGCGGCATCGATGATCAGCGGTGCGCCGGACTCGCTCGCCAGTTGCAGGCCGTCGGCCAGCACCAACCGCCCCTCGGCATCGGTATTCACAATCTCGACCGTGGTGCCGTTCTTGTAGGTGAGGATGTCGCCCAGCTTGTAGGCGTGGCCGGAGACCAGGTTCTCGGCGCAACAGAGGATCAGCTTCACCCGCTTGTCGAGCCCGCGCAGCATAGCCAGCGCCAGCGCACCGGTGACAATCGCCGCACCACCCATGTCGCACTTCATGGTGAGCATCCCCTCGGAGCTCTTCATGGAGTAGCCGCCGGAGTCAAAGGTGATCCCCTTGCCCACCAGCGCTGCCGCTACCGGCGCCTTGGGGTCACGCCCCGGGTTGAAGTCGAGCTCCAGCAATACCGGTTCGCGCGCACTGCCGCGGCCCACCTGATAGAGGCCGACCCAGCCCGCCTGTTGCAGCGCTTCGCCTTTCAAAATGCGATGACTCACCTTGTCCGGCGCCAGCTCGGTAATAAAGGAGGCTGCTTCCACCGCCAGCTCCAGCGGGCCCAACTGCTCCGGGGTGGCATTGGTCATCTCGCGCACCCAGCGGCCGCAGAGCCAACGCGCTTCCAGCTCCTCTCTGTCCTCTTCCGAGGACATGGCCCACTGCAGTTGCACCTCCGCCTTGGGGGTTTGCAGCCCTTGGGCAAAAGCCCACTGCTGTTCACGCTCCCAGTGACCAGCCAGGATCACTTTCTGGATCCCCTGCTGGCAGAGGCGACGGGCCGCCTGCTGGATATCGAGCAGCGGATTGGCCGTCACCAGATGGATCACCATGCCGTCGGCGCGGTGAGAGAGCAGCGCCCCCTCCCCCCACTCGGCCGGTGCAAATTCACGACTCAGCCAGACATTCATGCGGTCACCTCCTGCAGCCAGCGGGCGATGGTACGCAGACCGTGCCCCTTGGCGCCGGTCGCCCAGAGATCATTGCCCGATTTCTGATAAGAGGCTGCCAGATCCAGGTGCACCCAGCCCTTGCCCTCATCGCGCACGAAGCGGGAGAGAAACGCAGCAGCTGTGGTGGCACCGGCCGTGCCCTCTGCCGAGGCGACGTTGCCCAGATCGGCAAAGGCCGAGGTGAGCTGGCTGGCATGCCAGGGCTCCAGCGGCAGTGCCCACGCCTGCTCGTTTTCCACCTTGGCGGCGGCCAGCGCGCGCTGCTGCTCGGTCTCATCGAGGGCAAACACCGCATTGTAGTCGCGCCCCAGCGCCATCTTGGCGGCGCCGGTCAGGGTGGCTGCGTCAAGGATATAAGCCGCACCGCTGTCGGAGGCCGCCATCAGGCCATCGGCCAGCACCAGACGACCTTCCGCATCGGTGTTCTGGATCTCGACCGAAACCCCATTCTTGTAAGTGAGGATGTCGCCCAGCTTGAAGGCGTGGCCGGAGACCAGGTTCTCGGCGCAGCAGAGAATGAGCTTCACCCGCTGGTTCAGACCGCGGCTGATAGCCAGCGCCAGCGCACCGGTCACCATGGCCGCGCCGCCCATGTCGGACTTCATCGGCAGCATGTTGTCAGAGGACTTCATGGAGTAGCCACCGGAATCAAAAGTGATCCCCTTGCCCACCAGCGCCGCCACCACGGGCGCATTGCGATCCCCGGTCGGGTTGTAGTCGAGCTCCAGCAGCACAGGCTCGCGCTCGCTGCCACGGCCAACCGACCAGATCCCGATATGACCGGACTCGCGCAGCGCTTCACCGGCGGTGATGCGGGCAGTAACCTGATCCCCGGCCAGACCACGAATGAGTAACAGGGCCGATTCCGCCAGACTCATGGGGTAGATCTCTTCCGGACAGCCATTGGTGATCTCACGTACCCAGCGAGCCGCCTTGAGCAGCGCATCCAGTTCACGGGCTTCCGCGTCGCTCTGCTGGCCGAAATCCAGCTCACGCGCCCCCTTGGCGGCGTAGAACCCTTGGGCGAACGCGTAGCGACGCTCCAGATCCCAGCCTTCACCGACCAGCGTCACCCGCTTGATCCCGCTCGATTCGAGGCGACGGGCGGCGCGCTGAACGGTGCGCAGAACATCCTTCTCCTGACCGGCGGCACCAAGATGGATCAGTGCCTCGTCGCCATTGAAACTGAGCTGGGCGCCCTCGCCCCAATAGGCGGCCGCAGCCTGGGTGGATAACGCTACCTTCATCATGTCAGCCATCGTGTTTGCTTCCTTTTTACTGGCACTATGTATAAGCACTCTTTATGGGAAAGAGCTTATTGGCAAAGAGAGAATAACGAATACAAAAAAGGCCGTGCCCCCGAGGGTCACGGCCTTCCACCATATCACTGAAGCACCACAGGATGCTGCACGTGCAATTCACTCATGTGTAATTAATGGCGTTCAGAGGCAAGGTTCAGGGTGTACTTGGGCAGTTCCACCACCAGATCCTCGTCCGCCAGTTTTGCCTGGCAGCTGAGGCGCGATTCCGGCTCCAACCCCCACGCCTTGTCCAGCATGTCGTCTTCCAGCTCGTCACTTGGCTCGAGCGAGTCAAAGCCTTCACGCACCACACAGTGGCAGGTGGTGCAGGCACAGGACTTCTCGCAGGCATGCTCAATCTCGATGCCGTTGCGCAGCGCCACATCCAGAATGGTCTCGCCGCTTTGCCCCTCGAGGGCGGCGCCATCCGGACAGAGTACGGGATGAGGAAGAATGATCAGTTTTGGCATATTACACCTTGTTGACGTTTTGTCCGGTCAGCACCTTGCGGATGGAGGCGTCCATCCGGCGGGCTGCAAACTCGCCACTGACAGCATCGGCTGCCTCAATGGCTTCTTTGATTTGATGGGTTGCGCCGCTGTTGCGCATGGTCAGCAGATGGGCGATGGCGGCATCAATCTCGGCACGCTCGGCAGCATTGAGCAGGGCATCGCCATCAGCGGCCAGCGCGGCATTGAGACTCTCGACCACCCGGTCGGCTTCAACCTGCTGCTCGGCCAGCATGCGGGCATCCATATCCTGCTGGGCATTCTCGATGGAGGCACTCAGCATGTTGAGGATATCCTGCTCCGCTAGCCCGTAAGAGGGCTTGACCTGGATCTCGGCCTGCACGCCGGAGGATTTCTCCATGGCGCTGACCGAGAGCAGACCATCCGCATCCACCTGGAAGGTGACGCGAATATGGGCGGCGCCGGCTGCCATCGGCGGAATACCGGTCAGGGTAAAGCGGGCCAGGGAGCGGCAATCGGCCACCAGCTCGCGCTCACCCTGTACCACGTGAATGGCCATGGCGGTCTGACCATCCTTGAAGGTGGTGAACTCCTGGGCACGGGCAACCGGAATGGTAGTGTTGCGCGGGATCACCTTCTCAGCGAGGCCCCCCATGGTCTCCAGACCCAGCGATAGCGGGATAACGTCCAGCAGCAGCATCTCGGCATCGGGCTTGTTGCCCACCAGAATATCGGCCTGGATGGCGGCGCCAATGGCGACCACCTTGTCCGGATCGATGCTGGTCAGCGGCGTACGCTGGAAGAACTCGCCCACCAGTTCACGCACCAGCGGCACCCGGGTGGAGCCACCGACCATCACCACTTCCAGCACTTCCACCTGCTCGAGACCGGCATCGCGCAGGGCGCGGCGACAAGCCAGCAAGGTCCGTTTCACCAGCGGGGTGATGAGTTCATCAAACTGGCTACGGCTCACCGAACCCTGCCAGCCAGCAACGGTGCACGCCACCTGCTCGGCATCGGTCAAGCCGTGTTTGACGGCCGCGGCCACATCCAGCAGCTCGCGCTGCAGATGGGCATCCAGCTCGCCGGTCAAACCGGCTTGCTCCTTGATCCAGTCCGCCAGCAGGTGATCGAAATCATCGCCGCCGAGGGCCGAATCACCGCCGGTCGCCATCACTTCGAACACACCGCGATGCAGCCGCAGGATGGAGATATCGAAGGTGCCGCCCCCCAGATCGTAAACCGCAATCACCCCTTCCTGACCAGAGTCAAGGCCATAGGCAATCGCGGCCGCGGTCGGCTCGTTGAGCAAGCGCAATACGTGCAGACCTGCCAGACGGGCCGCATCCTTGGTGCCCTGACGCTGGGCATCATCGAAATAGGCGGGCACGGTAATGACCACGCCGTCGAGATCGCCACCCAGGGTCTGGGCGCCACGCTCGGCCAGCTTTTTGAGAATTTCGGCCGAGACCTGCACCGGATTGACCAGCCCCTGACGGGTATGCAGTTGCGGCATGCCATTGTCGGCGGCAACAAACTGGTAAGGCTGCTGGCGGGTATCGATATCGGCCAGCGCCTTGCCCATCATCCGTTTGACCGAGACGATGGTGTTGTGAGGATCGAGCGCCGCTTCGCGCTTGGCATCAATTCCGACTCGGATGGCGTCGCTTTGATAATGCACCACTGACGGGAGCAGGTCGCGCCCTTGCTCATCGCAAAGGGTATCGGCGTGACCACTGCGAACCGCAGCGACGAGAGAGTTGGTGGTGCCGAGATCGATGCCGACGGCACGTTTGTGCTGATGAGGAACAGCGCTCTGGCCGGGTTCGGCGATTTGCAGTAATGCCATGGGTAATGAAACTTCCAGCGTTAAAGGATCAAGACTCGAGAAGCGAGTCTTCGAATCGTTCCAGCTCTTCGAGGAGCTTGTCGACAAACTTGAGTTTGCGAACGCAATCAGCGGCAACGAGATCTCTGCCGGCGGCAAGAGACTCGGTCAGCTGCTGCATCAACATCTGGTGATCATGCCTGATCTCGCTGCGAAAATCCTTGATGGCGCGCTCAGGGTCGGCGTCATCTTTCAGCTCGGCCAGACGCTCGCGCCACTCCAGCTGCTGCATCAGAAACGCGGTATCTTGCAGAGTCTGCTGTTCACCGCGGATATCGGTGCCACGCAGGGAGAGCAGATACTCGGCACGGCGCAGCGGCGCCTTGAGGGTGGTGAATGCTTCGTTGATCTGGGCGGCACGTTGCACCGCAATCAGCTGCTCCCGTTCGGGGGCGGTGGCAAAACGATCAGGATGGAATTGGGTTTGCAGCTGGCGGTAGGTATCAGCCAACTGACGGGTATCGAGCTCGAAGCCTTCAACCAGCCCAAACAGCTCGAAATGATTCATGCAAACCTCTTGGAAACGTTCGCCACTAACTCACTCGCCCCTGGCAAATGAGATGTGGTTGAACGGGTCATCGGCGACCCGCTCAACCACAGACGAAGGATCATTGACGTCAAACATCTCAGACACTGAAGCTTTCGCCGCAACCACACTCGCCTTTGGCGTTGGGATTGTTGAACTGGAAGCCCTCGTTGAGGCCCTCCTTGACGAAATCCAGCTCGGTGCCATCCAGATGGATCAGGCTCTTGGCATCGACAATAATCTTGACGCCCTGCTGCTCGAACACCTGATCCTCATCGGTCAGTTCATCAACGAACTCAAGCACGTAGGCCAGACCGGAGCAGCCGGTGGTTTTGACGCCGAGGCGCAGGCCAATGCCCTTGCCCCGGTTAGCCAGAAAAGAGGAAACCCGTGCCGCGGCGGCATCTGTCATGGTAATAGCCATACTGCTCTCCGGCGCTTAGAGACCTTTCTTCTGCTTGTAATCGGCGATGGCGGCCTTGATGGCGTCCTCAGCCAGAATGGAGCAGTGGATCTTCACCGGTGGCAGGGCCAACTCTTCAGCGATATCTGTGTTCTTGATGCCAGCCGCTTCGTCCAGGGTCTTGCCCTTGACCCATTCGGTCACCAAGGAGCTGGAGGCAATGGCGGAACCGCAGCCGTAGGTCTTGAACTTGGCATCTTCGATGATGCCTTCGTCGCTGATCTTCAATTGCAGCTTCATCACGTCGCCACAAGCGGGCGCACCGACCATGCCGGTTGCAACGCTGGGATCATTCTTGTCGAAACCACCGACGTTGCGAGGATTCTCGTAGTGGTCGATTACTTTTTCACTGTAAGCCATATCTCACTCCTGCTAATTCTGTTGCTCACTGACCAGATAGATCAGTGATGAGCCCATTCGACCGTGTTCAGATCGACGCCGTCTTTGTACATCTCCCACAGAGGGGACATCTCGCGCAGACGACCGATGGAGTCACGAATAAGCTTGACCGCGTAGTCAATCTCTTCCTCGGTGGTGAAGCGACCCATGCTGAAACGGATGGAGCTGTGTGCCAGCTCGTCGTTCAGGCCCAGTGCGCGCAGCACATAGGAAGGTTCCAGGCTGGCGGAGGTACAGGCCGAACCGGAAGAGACCGCCAAATCTTTCAGCGCCATGATGAGGGATTCCCCTTCCACATAGGCAAAGCTGACGTTGAGGTTGCCCGGAACACGCTGATCCAGATCGCCATTGATGTAGACGGCTTCAATATCCTTGATGCCATTCCACAGACGCTGGCGCAGTGCCAAGATACGCTCGCCTTCACTCACCATCTCTTCTTTGGCGATGCGGAAAGCTTCGCCCATCCCGACGATCTGGTGGGTCGGCAGAGTACCGGAACGCATGCCGCGCTCGTGGCCACCGCCATGCATCTGGGCTTCCAGACGAACGCGGGGTTTGCGGCGAACAAACAGCGCACCGATCCCTTTCGGACCATACACCTTGTGCGCAGAGACGGAGAGCAGGTCCACTTTCAGTGCTTCCACATCTACCGGGATCTTGCCCACACTCTGAACGGCATCTACGTGCAGCAGGATCTTGCGGGAACGGCACAACTCGCCAATGGCGGCAATGTTCTGAACCACACCGATTTCGTTGTTCACATGCATGATGCTGACCAGGATGGTGTCATCACGCATGGCATTCTCGATCATCTCGATAGTGAACAGGCCGTTGGGCATCGGCTCAAGATAGGTCACCTCGAACCCTTCACGCTCCAGCTGGCGACAGGTATCGAGCACCGCCTTGTGTTCGGTCTTGGAGGTGATGATGTGCTTGCCCTTGCTGGCATAGAAGTGGGCAACACCCTTGATGGCCAGGTTATTGGATTCGGTCGCACCGGAAGTGAAGACGATCTCGCGGGGATCGGCACCGATCAGATCTGCCACTTGATTACGGGCCAGATCCACCGCCTCTTCGGCTTGCCAGCCAAAGCGGTGAGAACGGGAAGCCGGATTGCCGAACAGGCCATCCATGGTGAGACACTGCATCATTTTTTCTGCGACACGCGGGTCCACCGGACAGGTTGCCGAATAATCAAGGTAAATAGGCAGTTTCATGTTTTTCTCCGTCACAGTCAGGGTCATACAGAGTCCCGCTGTGGAAAGCACGTTTATAGTTGGACTTTCAAGCTCACATCGCCGTGTTCTGCCCGATCAACCAGGGACAACACGGTCTTCATTTGTTCATCTTGCTTGCCGGCAATGCGGCGCACATCGGCCTGGCGTACCAGCTCTGCCAGCGTGATATCCCCGAGGAAGCTGGAGATCCGCTCACTCAGGTCGCGCCACAGGGAGTGAGTCAGGCACTGGGTACCGCCGTGGCAACCGCCCTTGCCGAGGCACTTGGTTGCATCGACCGACTCATCGACCGCGGTGATCACCTGACCAACCGAAATCTCGCCTGGGGCCAACCCGAGGCGATAACCACCACCCGGGCCACGCACGCTGCTCACCAGACCATGTTTACGCAGGCGGGCAAAGAGCTGCTCTAGATAGGACAACGAGATGCCCTGGCGCTCGGAAATATCGGCAAGGGGGACGGGCCCCTGCTCTGCATGCAGCGCCACGTCGAGCATGGCGGTTACAGCGTAACGTCCTTTTGAAGTCAGTCTCATGTGCCTTACCGTCTTGCGAAGCAATTTAATGGGGCACATGGTCACATACCCGACCAAATCAGTCAAGTATATGGTTGAGTAAATCAGTCGGATTAATCCGGTACGCGCGCTTTCTGCACCGAGGTCAGAATACCGCGCAGAATGTTGAGCTCAGCTGCTTCCGGCCGAGCCCGATTGAACAGGCGACGCAACTTGCTCATCACATGACCCGGATGGTCATCGGCAATAAAACCGGTCTTCATCAGGGTTTGTTCCAGGTGCTGATAAAACCCTTCCAGCTGGGCGGCACTCGGATAGGCCATCTCATCTTCAGGCTCGGCGGCCTGCCCCTGCAGCCAGCGCATCCGCACTTCGTAACAGAGAGTCTGCACCGCCATGGCCAGATTGAGGGAGCTGTAATCAGGATTGGCCGGAATGGCCACGTGGTAGTGGCACTTTTGCAATTCGTCGTTGGTGAGACCGGTGCGCTCGCGACCAAACACCAACGCAACCGGGTGCTGCATCCCCTCAACCACCGACTTTTCGCCGGCCTCACGGGGATCGAGCATGGGCCAGCTCAGGGTTCGCGAGCGGGCGCTGGTGCCAATCACCAGACCACAATCGGCGATCGCGTCGTCCAGAGTCGGGACGATACGGGCATTGGCAAGCACATCGCTGGCACCAGCAGCCAGGGCGAAGGCATTGTCATCCGGCAAGGCTTGCGGATCAACCAATACCAGCTGGGTCAACCCCATGGTCTTCATGGCTCGTGCCGCAGACCCCATGTTGCCGGTATGAGAGGTGTTTACCAAAACGATACGAATCTGATCCAACATGCCCAGTCAATCTTCAGTCAAAAATGGCGCGCAATTGTAACATAAGAGAACGCCATGTTGGCACCGTAAAAGCCGAGCCATTTCAGAACAAAACCACCCGTTTGTATAACAAACCAGCATGAGGGAAGTGAGAGGGGGGGACTAAACTTGATGGATATCCGATAAACGGCACAGGAGACACCGCGCCATGCTTCCTCCCTTTATCTATGAGAGATTGCCCAGCCTCTACCTGCTGGCAGCCATTGCCATTATTACGTTGAGTGAACAGCCCCTGCTCTGGTTTGCTGGCGCCTTGCTGTTTATCGCCGGAGCGGTGACCTGGATGATGCGCTCCAGCTACCGGCGTACCGATCTGATTATCTTTCCGAGCAAACGCTGGCTACAGCCGGAGTGGCTGTATGAAGCGCAACCCTTTATCTGGCTGGCTGCGGGGCTGGCCATGTCACAGCTGCCCGCCCCTGCGGCACTCATCGCCTTGGTGCCCTGTCTGTGGGCCTGTCGCTGCCTCTGGGCACGGCACCATTATCGTCGACATGCCCATGGGGTGATTGTCCACTTAAGACGGGATCCCGCCCGGCGCCGTCTGCACCGGAGCCTGCGCTGACTCGGTGCGGGCGCGTTCGATAAACGTCGCCAGATCCATCAGGGGATACTTCATCAGGCTCGGCAAGCCATCGAGATCCAGACTGTCCATCAAGTTTTTCACCTCAAGGCCCAGTTCGGTATCCCCTTCTATCTTCAGCTTGCGCTGGAAAAAAAGCGAATCCGGATCCTCTTTGCGACCGGCAATCAGGATCAGGTCATTGGCGGTACCGCTGAAGCAGACATCGGCCTTGTCACACTCGCGAGCTACCACCAGCTGGCCATTCTGCTCACTGATAAACCAGCACAGCTCCAGATCAGAGACTTCTACTTTCAGCCACTTGTCTGCCAGAAACTCGAAATCCCCATCTTCGATAGCCTCTTTGAAAACCCGGGCCAGTAAACTCTCCATCAGCTGCTTTTGCAGATTGAACGGAACCAGCTTGAGAGGATGGCGCAAGAAGCGCGGAGCCTGTTCGACCAGGCGACGTTGCAGTTGTTGAAACACGATAGACTCCCTTTTTTTAGCATTCAAACACAGGGAGAGTGGCAAGATCCTGTTGGAAATCAAACTTGTGCAGGGTTACCTCAAGAAGGGTAAAGCCACACAAAGCTGCCTCAGGTCAAAAAGCGGGAGTGCATGGCTGCATACAATCAGGGCTCGTTTGCCCTTCATATGCACTCTCGGAGCGTACCAATGGAATTACTCTGTCCGGCAGGCAGTTTGCCGGCACTGAAAACCGCCGTGGATAACGGGGCCGATGCCGTTTATATCGGTTTCAAGGATGACACCAATGCCCGCCACTTTGCCGGTCTCAACTTTACCGACAGCAAACTGGAGAAGGCGGTGGATTATGTGCATCAACATGGTCGCAAGCTGCATATTGCCATCAATACCTTTGCCCATCCCGGGGCCGATGTGCGTTGGAAACAGGCGGTTGATCGCGGGGTGGCCCTCGGCGCCGATGCGTTAATCATCGCTGATCTCGCCGTGCTGGAATATGCAAACCGCCACTACCCCGAGATGGAACTCCATGTCTCGGTGCAGGCCAGCGCCACCAATGCCGCCGCCATTCGCTTCTATCAGCAGCAATTCAATGTCACACGGGTGGTGCTGCCCCGGGTGCTCTCCATGCATCAGGTCAAGCAGCTGGCCCGCGAGACCGATGTTGGCCTCGAGGTATTCGCCTTTGGCAGCCTCTGCATCATGGCCGAGGGGCGCTGCTATCTCTCCTCCTACATGACTGGCGAGAGTCCCAACACCGTCGGCGCCTGCTCACCGGCCAAGTTCGTCCGTTGGGAAGAGACCCCGAATGGTCTCGAGTCGCGGCTCAACGAGGTGCTGATCGACCGCTATGGCCCGGGCGAAAATGCCGGTTACCCGACCCTGTGCAAGGGGCGTTTCGACGTGGATGGGCAGACCTACCACGCGCTGGAAGAGCCCACCAGTCTCAATACCCTGGGCCTGTTGCCCGAGCTGTTCAAGACCGGGATCCAGTCGGTCAAGATTGAAGGGCGCCAACGCAGCCCCGCCTATGTGGAGCAAGTGACCCGGGTGTGGCGTGCAGCCATCGATGCCTATCAGGCCAATCCCGAGGCCTATCAGGTCAAAGCTGAGTGGGATGCCCAGCTCGCCCGCGTCTCCGAAGGTAGCCAGACTACCCTCGGCGCCTACCATCGTCAGTGGCAATAAGGAGTCCACCCATGCAATTTTCTCTCGGGCCTCTGCTCTTCTACTGGCCCAAAGCCGATACCGAAGCCTTTTACCATGCCGCTGCCGACAGTCAGGCCGACATCATCTATCTGGGGGAGACCGTCTGCAGCAAGCGGCGCGAACTCAAAGTCGATGACTGGATTGCGCTGGCCCGTCAGGTCGCCAACTCCGGCAAGCAGGTGGTGCTCTCGACCCTCGCCCTTATCTCCGCCCCCTCCGAACTCAAGGAGGTTAAGCGGCTGGTCGACAATGGCGATCTGATGGTCGAAGCCAACGATCTCGGTACGGTGCAACTCGCCTGGGAGGCAGGGATCCCCTTCGTCTGTGGCCCCGCCATCAACGCCTATAACGCCGATGTGCTGCGCATGCTGCTCAAACAGGGGATGAAACGCTGGGTCATGCCGGTGGAGCTCTCCCGTGACTGGCTGATCCAGCTCAATCAGGATCTGGGCTCCCTGCGCGACCAATTTGAGGTGGAGGTGTTTGCCTACGGCCATCTGCCGCTCGCCTACTCGGCGCGCTGCTTCACCGCCCGATCCCTCGACAAGCCCAAGGACAACTGCGAGCTCGCCTGCATCAACTACCCCACCGGACGACTGGCCAACAGCCGCGAGGGTCAGCGGGTGTTCAATCTCAACGGGATCCAGACCCAGTCCGGTTACTGCTATAACCTGGGTAACGAGCTGGCTGGTATGGAAGGTCTGGTGGATGTGGTCAGACTTTCACCGCAAGGGATGGAGACGCTGGAGATGCTGGCCCGCTTCAAAGCCAACCGGCAGGGCAATCAGCCCCTCGCTCTGCAGCAGAATCGCGATTGCAACGGCTACTGGCGCCAGATCCCCGGCATGAGCCTGGTGGAGTAAACCCGCCATTCGCTGTCTAGTCCTGAAATAGGTTTACACATTTTCAACTAGCATTTCTCTACTCAGAACCCCCTATGTACCGCATCGGGGGTTCTGTATTTCAACGCA
>NZ_JBFOCM010000007.1:0-54882 GCF_040907825.1 Aeromonas sp. s7(2024) | reverse complement strand
GGCGTTGTTTCCTAAATCGATGCAGCTTGAATGGAACTAATTGAAAACCCAGTGATCTGATCACCACCATCCCCCTCAAGTCTGCATCATGGGTAAAGCGCTTCACCCCATCACCAATTGGCCTCAATACAACAGGTCTCTGATCAACCGTGGCTCTCTCACTTTCTGGGTTGATGCCGAGGCAATGGATAACTGGTTCCACCAAGTCCATCACGGAAAACGGGGACGCAGCCAGCTCTACACCGACCAGAGCATCTGTACCTTTCTGATGCTCAAAGGGATTTTCAGCCTCACGCTGCGAGCCACTCAGGGGCTACTCGACTCCCTGTTCGAGCTGATGAATGTGCCGCTGTGTGCCCCGGACTACAGCTGTGTCAGCAAGCGCGCACGCACAGTGAAGGTGGCCTATCGGCAGCCCCCTAAGGGGCGTATTACCGACCTGGTTATCGACTCGACGGGTCTGAAAGTGTTTGGCGAAGGCGAGTGGAAAGTCAGAAAACACGGCGCTGAGAAACGTCGAGTCTGGCGCAAGTTACATCTGGCGGTAGACCCGGTGACTCACGATATCGTGGCGGCAGAAGTGTCGCTGGAGAATGTGCATGACGCAGAGGTGTTGCCGACCTTGCTCAATCCTCTGCGTCGCAAGCTGGGGCGTGTTTACGCGGATGGCGCCTATGACAGCAAAGCCAGCCATCGGTTGATTACGCGTAAAGGGGCGACGGCGTGTATCCCGCCTCGCAAAAACGCAGGACTATGGAAAAAGGGCCATCCGAGAAATGAGGCGGTGCAGGTGATGCGCAAGGAAGGGCTGGCGCACTGGAAAAAGATGTCGGGGTATCACCTTCGTTCGCAGGCAGAGACAGCGATGTTCCGGTTCAAACAGTTAATGGCAGGCCAAATCACCCTGCGAAAATACAATGGTCAAGTGGGAGAAGTGATGGCGTATGTGAGCGCGATGAACAAACTGAACACCCTTGGTCTGCTTGTAAGAAAGCCCCGAGTGTAGCGGTCACCCGGGGCTGGGGAAGTCATGACTTGCTGGCTGATTTGGGAAACAACGCCCTGTATACATAGTGACATGATTTACTATCTCTGGATTTTAGTCACAGCCTTGAACTTGTCATGTTGACTTCGCTAAAAATTTATTTATGGCCATAATGCCCAGTTCCATTTTTATTCTTGCGGAGACATTTGCTGAATGAATATGAATTTGGGGAGGGATAAAGTGATTTGTCATTACCTCATTTTCTATCCAGAGAATCACGTCGTATCCGGTTCCTCTATCATCATCACCGAGGTCATGATCAAGACTAATTTCAGTCACCATCTCTGTTTTTAGCCATGCAATCGCCTCGTCCGGCCAAAAGACACGAATCCACCCTACCGGATTTTTTATTTCATCGTCCAGATATAATTTCATGCCATTTTCTCCAGGTTCAGTTCCAATACGTGAGCAATACCGCGATAGGCCCCATCAACAATCAGCTCACCAGGAAACGGTAGTCTGGATGACAAACCAAGATCTGGATCGATGTAGTAGACACATGCGCCAGGGTTGATGTTTTGTAACAGAGAGCTCGCAGGCTCAACAAGCAAACTGGTGCCGACAACTACTACGGTATCAGCCTCGCAGAGCCAGCGACGAGCTTGTTGATACTCATAAATCTTTTCACCAAATAGCACGATATCTGGACGCAATTGTGAACCAGTGGATGGGCAGCGATCACCGATCGCCACATCCTCATGCCAAGGCTGCCGATATTTTTTGCTACGAAAACCTATGGGGACCAAAAACTGGATTGAACCATGCAGATGAAGGACTTCATGGCTACCTGCTCTCTCATGTAAGTCATCAATATTTTGGGTGATGACCCTAACAGTACATTTTTGTTGTAGCAGGGCTATCAGATAATGCGCCTGTGAGGGGGCGGCTTCTAACATGGTTTGACGCCGTTTGTTGTGAAAGGCCAAGAAACCAGCCAGATCCGTACTCATGCTACTAGCGTGGGAATAGCGCCAGTTCTCATGATTACGCCAAATGCCTTCACTTCTAAACGTGGGCACACCGCTTTCCGCTGATAAGCCCGCCCCGGTAAAAAAGAGGATTGTGGGATGGTAGTGTTGGCCTGTTACCGAGGCTTGTGCTCGTTTTTCTCTATGACGGCGCTGATGTCTTCGAGCACGGGAAGCTATTGGTTGCATACGACCACCTTTCGTTATGGCATGACCAGCCCACCCGATTGATTTGTTACTGAACCAGGGGAGTTGGGGTCACACCTCATTGCTATGTTTCTGCTCACCTCATCGTGGTAAGAATGAGGAGGAGCGGCAGTTACCAGTTGAGATCAAACAAGCTGCGACTAATGGATGTAATTGCACTAGCAGACCTGGCTCTTTGTTTACTGATGGGCTCGCTATGCATGAAAAACCAGTAGCGGTACTCCTGAGCAAAATGGTCACTTGCCTGCAAAACCGGTTCCCGGTAATCGCGTCTTATGCGCTCCGTTATGACCCGCTGTTCATCCAGATGCAGATCTTTGAGGCCAAAGCCATGTTGTCGGACACACCAGTCGACAACACACAAAGCGGTTAACTGGTTGTATCGCCTAAACGGTCGGATTGAACTAATCAGATAAAACAGTTCAGCCCCTCTGGCAAAGATACAGGGATAGGCCTCCTCCCTTATTTTATTTTGCTGGACCCGCATGATGGTCCAGTCCAGGATTTGCAACATACCCTGGGTGGTTATAGTGGGTTTTTGATCAATGGCACGACTGACGAAACGATGGATTTGCAGGACTTTTCTAGTTGAAATCATGGTTGCTTACTCACACAGTATTTAGCGTAAAGCACACTCGTGTAAGGAAGATTTAGAAGCCTTGAGTTAATGCTGGGGACGATTCTGTGGCGAGGTGAAACAACTTTCCCAAGATACAGATTTGAAGAGGATGGCGGAGATCAGATTACCGCCCCCTTGGTTATTTCCCTTCAAGCTTCATCGATTTGCTCCTCTTCAACATACCTCCCTCTGCGGACGTTACCCAGCGCCCATTAATTGCTCAGCGATTGGATTTCATTTTGAAAAACTGATACTTAAGTAGCTACACTAGCCATTATCAACATGCAGGGATGTGTAAAAAATGAGCTTGATTGGCTTGGTACTGGCGTTGATCGCCATCCTTGGCGGCAACATGATCGAGGGTGGTCATCCCAGCGCACTGCTCGATCTGCCCGCATTTCTTATCGTGATCGGCGGTACCATAGGTGCTGCGCTGACTCAGTTCCCCTTCTCCGTCGTCGGCAGCACCATGAAGCGTTTCAAATGGCTGCTCTCCCCCCTCAAGCTCGACATGCATGAACAGGCCCAGTTACTGGAGACCCTGGCAGGCAACGCCCGCCGCAGCGGCATGCTGGCGCTGGAAGGGATGATCGACGAGATCAAGGATCCCTTCCTGAAGAAAGGGGTGCAGATGATGGTTGATGGTTACGAGAAAACCAAGATACACGAGGTGCTGGAGAACGAGATCGAATTTGAACAGGAAGATCTCGAACAGACGGTCAAATTCTATGAAGCCATGGGCGGCTACTGCCCGACCATGGGGATCGTCGGGGCGGTATTTGGCCTGATCCACGCCATGGGTCTGCTAGATGCCCCCGACAAGCTGGGCGGCGCCATCGCGGTGGCCTTTATCGCTACCATCTACGGGGTATCCGCAGCCAACCTGATCTTCTTGCCGTTCGGCAACCGCTACAAGGGGTTTGCCCACCAGATCCGCCACTACAAGGAGATGACCCTGACCGGCATTCTCTGCATCGTTGATGGCGAATCCCAAGCGCGCCTGCAAGTTACCCTCGAACCTTATCTGGGAGGTCACGGTGGCCAAAAAGAAAAAGGCTGAAGCACCGGAGAACCATGAACGCTGGCTGGTCTCCTATGCCGACTTCATGACCCTGCTGTTCGCCCTGTTTGTGGTGCTCTACTCCTTTGCCATGGCCAAGCAGTCCGAAACCCGAGTGCTTATCCAGGGCTTTATCGAGTCGCTGGGTAAAATCGGCCTCATCTCCCCGCCTGCCGGCTCACCCTTGATGCAGGGGGGAACAGGGATTCTCGAGCCGGAATCGAAGACCACGCCGAGCAGCCCGAAAGAAGAGACTGTACTGGAAAAAGATGCCCCCATGGCGGCATCGGACCCCTTCAACGAGACCATAGGTGCCTCGGAAAAACCGAGCGCCACCGAAGCCTGGCCCCACAAGACCAAGGAGCAGGAGTGGGTGCAGGTGACCAAGCAGAAGCTTGAGCAGCAACTCAAGGCCCAGATTGAATCGAAGGATCTCGAGGTCGAGCAACTCGGCAGTCAACTGGTGATCCGCATCGGCGAGAAGGCGCTATTCCCCTCCGATTCGGCGTTCCTGCAGCCCCAGTTCATCCCGCTGGTCAACAAGATCGCAGGCATTCTGGCCAATATCCCGGGGCAGGTAGTGGTCACCGGTCATACCGACAACTCCCAGGCGCCGGTGGAGCTTTATCGCAATAACTGGGAGCTCTCGGTGCTGCGGGCCTCTTCCATCGTGCAGACCATGCTGACCAACCCCCAGCTGGATGCCAGACGAGTCATCGCTCAGGGGGTTGCCGACACTCAACCCCGCTTTGCCAATGACACCCCTGAACATCGCCAGGCGAATCGCCGGGTCGATATCACCCTCTCTCAAGGCAAGGCCGCAGAAGAGTCGCTGCAACTGCTCAAGCCCTGATCCCCCCGCTCCTGCCTCGCGTGGGAGCCTCTTTTTAAAAACAAATAGCTCAATAATATCAACATCATAAGATCTTAATGATAATGATTGCCATTTATTGTCAAGTGGTCAGGCCTCTGCAATAATGCCGCCCCTCAGGCTTAAATAAAAACAATTATCATTATGAACAAACTGCTTCAGGCATGGCCGGCACTCTTGTGTGCCTCCGCTGGCGCGGCCGATCTCCCCCCTGTGGAGAAGGCTCGCAGCGACGACACCATCATTGTCACCGGGCAACGGGTACAACAGAAACTCTCCGATGTTTCCGGCTCCATCACCGTCATCACCCAGGAAGAGCTGGACCGTCAGGTCGCCAGCGAGCTGACTCATGTGTTTCGCAAGATCCCCGGTGTCTCGGTCACCGGCTCTGCCGGGCGACCGCAAAACATCAGCGTGCGCGGCATCGGGGGCAACCGTATCCTGCTGATCAAGGATGGGGTGCGCGTCAGCGACGGCTTTGGCGCCGACAACATCAATGACAAGGTGGGTCGCTTCAACTTCGACCTTGATGACATCAAGCAGATTGAGGTGGCCAAGGGGGCCGGCTCCTCCCTGCATGGCTCCGATGCCATCGGCGGCACCGTGGTGATGAATACCAAGCAGCCGGAAGATTATCTGCAACAGCAAGATAGCTATCTGGCGGCCAAAACCCTCTACGGTGGCGACAGCAACAAGAAGAAGCTCAGCATGACCGGCGCGGTACGGGCACTGGAGAGCGAACATCTGTTGCGTCTCTCCGGCTGGCGCGGCAACGAAACCGCCAACTTTGAGGAGAACCGTATTCCGGCTGATCTGGATGGCATGAGTGCCTCAACCAGCAGCCGCCTCCCCCTCAATGCCCATCACGCTCTGCGGCTGGAGCTGGACTACTACGAGGATCACGCCAAACGCCAGATGGGCCCAAAGGCGGTGCCCCAACCCGATGGCAGCTGGGATGTGGTCGGTTTTCAGGAAGATGGCGATCAGCGCACCCAGGGCGGCAAGTTCAGTTGGGAAGCCAACGATCTGGGCATGGTCGATACCCTCAACTGGAGCCTGTTTGGCAATCAGTCCCGCAACGAGGCCAACCAGCGCCAGCTGCTGCGCAACGATGCCCTGAGCGGCTATCCCAGATATCGCAGCCAGCGCACCCTCTCCACGTTCGAGGAGCTGCGCCTTGGCAGCGAGCTGGAGTTGCAGAGCAAGCTGAGCACCGGCTCGCTGGATCACACCTTCAGCTACGGTGTGGAGCTGGAGCAGGCCAACCACGAGCGGCCGGTCAGCAATCTGACCCTGGAAGATGGCATCACCACCCAGGGACAGAAAGCCCCCTTCAGCAAGGCCGAAACCCGCCGCGATGGCATCTGGCTGAGCGATGTGATCGATCTGGGCAGCTGGCAGTTTACCCCGACCCTGCGCTTTGACCGCCAGCGCCTGCGCGCACCGGACAGCAATCTGGCCGAGAACCACAGCGACCACATCTCCCCCAGTGTGGCGGCCAGTTACCGCTTCAACGAAACATGGCGCAGCTGGCTCAGCTATGCCAACGGCTTCCGCGCCCCCGCTTACGATCAGGTTTACGGCAACATTCCTCACTACTTTGCCATGCCGCCGTTCGAGATCATTGCCAACCCCAACCTCAAGGAGGAGACCAGCCACAGCCTGGAGTGGGGATTGAATGGCCAAAGCGACGACTGGAGCGTCAAACCGGCCGTTTTCTACAACCGCTACTACAACTTCATCGACTGGCGCCAGACCGGTTTTCGCCTCGATGACGGTGTCTTCCTGCGCCAATATCGCAACGTTGCCAAAGCAGAAACCTGGGGCGCCGAGCTGGCCGCCAGCCTCTGGCTGAGCGACGAGTGGGAGCTTTCGACCAATCTGGCCTGGATGGATGGCAAGGATCACCGCGGTGAGCCGCTGCGCACGCAGACACCGCTGGAAGGCAACACCACCCTACGCTGGCAACAGCTCGACTGGGGGGTTGAGCTCAGTGGCAACTATGCCGCCGCCATGACCAAGGTGCCACAGTGCGCCAATGCGCAGACTGGCTACAACGGTGCCTGCCAGAGCAGCGCAGGCTGGTTCAGTCTGGATCTCACCGGCGACTGGCAGATCACCGAGGCGCTCAAGGTCAATGCCACCATCGGCAACCTGCTCGATACCCGCTACGTCCGCTATCAGGATGTGGCCGGACTTCCGGCTGGCAGCGATACCTCCCTCTACAGCCAGAGCGGCCACTACCTGTCAGCCAGCCTCAGTTACCGTTTCGTGGGGATGTGATGAAACATCATGCAATCATGGCGGCCCTGTTGGCCGTCCCGTTGGCGTGGGCGCAAGAGGCCCTGCCACCCCCGATCCCGTCCCAGCCACACCTGATTTCAGGCAATCCCGTACGCCAGGATCCCTACTTCTGGTTGCGGGACGAGAGCCGCAGCAACACGGCCATTCTCGCCCTGCTCAAGCAGCAAAATCGCTGGAGCGAGCAGCAACTCGCCGCGCAGCAGCCGCTGGAAGCAACCTTGCGCGCCGAGTTTGCCCGTCATCCGGCGGGGGAATCTGTGCCAGACAACTGGCTTGTCCGCGGCGATCAGGCATGGCAACTGCGCCCGGATGGCTCACTCTGGCAACGCCACGGGGGCAAGGTGCAGCAACGGCTTCCCACCAGAGCGGGTGAGGGCTATTACGAAGCGGGCGGCTGGGCCCTGAGCCCGGATAACCGCACTCTGGCCATCGCCGAAGACAGGCGCGGCGATCTCGACTATCAGGTCACCCTGCTCGATCTCCAAAGCGGCAAGGCGCTGGCCAGTTTGGCACAGCGCAGCGCCGATCTCGCCTGGTCACAAGATGGTCGCACCCTCTACAGCATCGCCAATGAGCGCTACACCCTGCGCCCCTGGCAGCTGCGCGGCTGGCAGGATGGCCAGGAGCAGACTCTCTATGAGGAGCAGGATCCCGCCTGGCTGCTCAGCCTCTATCGCACCACGGATGGCCAGCATCTGGTGTTGCAGGGCAACAACCACGATAGCTCGGAGCAGTACCTGCTCGACTCGGGCAAGCCGCAGCAGGTCAAACCCCGCCAGCGCGGGGTGGAATACTATCTGGACAGCCAATCCGGCTGGGTGATCAAGAGCAACCGGGAGGGGGCGTTTGCCCTCTATTCAGCCAGCACGCCGCTCGGTGAGTGGCAGCGCCTGTGGCCCGCCAAAGGGGAGGATCTCGGCGATCCCGAAAAGTGGCGACTGTTTGATCGCCATCTGGTGGTGCAGTTTCGCCAGCAGGGGGAGGATTGGCTCGCCCTCCTCGATCGCAACGGCCATGAACGCCAGCGCCTGCCGCTGGCCAGTGGCGCCGGAACCGGCTGGCTGCAAGGAGAACATGACCCGGCCAGCGACCGCATTCTGGTGCGCAGTCAGGACTTGAGCCAGCCCCCCGGCCAGCGCTGGCTGGATTTAAACAGCGGCCACTGGATCAACGACCAGCACACCGCAGGCAATAAAGCATTGCCCTATCAGAGCGAGCGGCGCTGGATCACCTCTGCCGATGGCACCCGGGTGCCTGTCTCGCTGGTGTGGCGCAAAGATCTGGCTCCCCGCGCCGTGCTGCTCTACGGCTATGGCGCCTATGGCACGCCGATGCGCCCCTACTACCAGAAAGAGCTGCTGAGCCTGCTGGATCGGGGCTTTGTCTACGCCATCGCCCATGTGCGCGGCGGCGGCATGCTGGGGGAGCAGTGGACCCGCGACGGGCGGGGCATCCACAAGCAGAACGGCATCAGCGACTTTATCGCTGCCGGTAACACCCTGCGCCACTGGTCGCCCGACTCAGCCCCTCTGCCCCTGTTTGCCATGGGGGGCAGCGCCGGAGGCACCCTGGTCGCTGCGGCCCTCAACCAGCAACCGACACTCTTTAGCGGCGCCGTGTTGCAGGTTCCCTTCGTCGATATGCTCGGCACCATGAGCGATCCAGCCCTCCCCTTGACCCGTCAGGAGTACCAGGAATGGGGCAATCCGGCCAAGCCCGCAGAGTATCAGGCGATGCGCCGCATCAGCCCCTACGACAACCTGCACCGCGCACCCTACCCGCCCCTGCTGGTCACCACCGCCCTGCACGACAGTCAGGTGCCCTACTGGGAGCCGGTCAAGTGGCTGGCCCGCCTGCGGGAGCACAGCACGGGCTCCGGCCCCTACCTGCTGCTGACCGAACTGGAGGGGGGCCACCGCGCCGGTGGTGGCGATCGGGCTCGTGAATTTGCCTTCTTGTTGCATCTGGCGGGGATCAACCAATGACCCTGCCGCTGATTGGGAGTACCACTATGAAACCCCTGTTGCCCGCCCTCTTGCTGGGGCTGGCTGGCTTTGCCACTCAGGCCGCCGAACTGCGTTTTGTCGAACAGAACGCACCGGCCGATACCCGCCTCTGGCTCGAACAGCAACTCGGCGTCACCCTGAGTGATGCCCCGGCCTATCAGCGCCAAGGCAAGCTGGGCCACTATCTGCACTATCGCCAGCAGCTCAATGGCGCACCGATCGCCGGCCTGATGGCCGCCGTCAGTCTCGATGAGCAGGGTCGCCCGTGGCGCCTTTATCACAATACCCGGCCGATGCAGGCACAGACGGCTCCATGTGATGAAGCAAGCCGCGCCGGGGTGGATGCCTATACCGCCACGCTGGATGGTACGGTGTGGAAATTCGCTGGCAGTGACGAAGCCCAGCCGTGGTACTGGCAGGATGGCGACACACTGACTGCGGCCTGGCGTCTGCTGGCGGTGGAAAGCCAGCCGGGCAACAGCAAAAGCAGCCACTGGCAACTGTTTGTCACCTGCGATGGCAGCGCCCTGCTGGGGCGCACGCTGCAAGAGGCCAACACCCGTGCCGAAGCGGCACCGCTGGCAGGGGAAGCGGCCACGGTGCAGGCCCGCATCTTTGCCCTCGATCCCCGCACCCAGCTGCAAGATGGCAACCTGCTGTGGCGCCACGATCTGGTGCTGGACAACCGGGCCTATCGCACCGTCCCACTCAGGGTACAAAAGGTGGATGACACCTACCAGCTGAGTGGCCCACGCGCCCGGGTCGTGGATGGCACGGCGCCGGAAACTGCCCCCTTTAGCAGCCCTGATGCCGATGGCTTCCAGCTGGATCACCAGCAGCCCGCCTTCCTCGATATCAATGGCTACTACCATCTGGATCTGGCCCAGCGCCATGTGGAATCCCTTGGCTACCCAACGCTGATGGGCGGCCCCCTGGCCATCGATACCGATGCCGGGGAGCAGGACAACTCTCTCTATGACCCCTTCCTGCGCCGGTTGGAAATTGGCCGGATAGGGGTACCCGATGCGGAAGATCCCATGGTGATCTGGCACGAGTTTGGCCATGCGGTGCAGCACCATATCCTGCCCGACATGGGAGAAGAGGGTGACTGGGGCGCCATCGGCGAGGGCTTTAGCGACTATCTGGCCGCCAGCTGGCGCCAGCGTAGTTCAGAGGCTCGCCAGTTCGAGCCTTTCATGGTCTTCAACTGGGATGCCAGGATCAGCGGCCGGACGCCCCGTCAGCTCGATGATCTGCGGGCGCGCTATCATCCGGGCTTCCTCTATCCGGCTCACCTCACCATCAACGGCAGCAACGGCGACCAGCTGTGGGGCACCCCGCTCTTCACCGCGCTGCGCCAGGCCGTTGAACAGTATGGCGAGGTAGCCCGTGACGAGTTCGATACCCTGCTGATTGAATCCCACTTCGGCCTCGGCCCGCAGGTGCGGATGCCCCAGCTGGCGCGAGTCACCGTGGATACCGCCAACCGCCTCTATGCGGATCGCAGTTATGGCAAGCTGCTGGAGCAGGCCTTCCGCCACCACGCCCTGCTGCCCACGCCCATCGCGGCCCGCCTTGCCGATGACAGCTACCTGCTGCCCGGGGAGAAAAAGAGCCTCGCCATCGAATTGACCAACCAGAGCGGCCGCCCCCTGACCGTGGCTGACGCCAGCTTGCTCCCGACCAAGGGGCTCATGGGTGACGATCACTGGCAAGGAGAGCTCAACGCCGATGGCACCGCCCGCTGGACCCTGCCGCTGGAAGCAGCGAGCAATCTGACCTGTGGCGAGGCAGTCACCTTGCCGCTGCAGTTCCAGCTCACCCTGCCCAGCCCCACCGAGCGCCAGACCCGCCTTGACCTGCAACTGCCGATCGGTGAACCGCTCTGGCAGCGGGCCATCGGCCAGGGTGGCCAGATCAAGGATGCGGTGAGCGGTGAGCGGCACGGCCTGTCCCGCTTCACTCTCACCCTGCCCGAGAGCAAGGCCCGCATCGACAGCGGATTCGTGGTCGCCCTCGATCTGGAGCACAGCAAGCTGGAGCAGCTGGAGATCTGGCTCACCTCCCCTTACGGTACCCGGATCAGCCTGTGGAACAAGGGTTACGCCAGCCATACCCGGCTCAAGGGGGAGTTCCCCCGTGAACTGGTACCGTTCGAATCGCTGGACAAGCTGCACGGCGAACCGCTCGCTGGCCGCTGGCTGCTGGAGATCAACGACACCAGCGCCGGTGACACCGGTCAGTTGCGCAACTGGCGGGTAGCCCAGCAAGTCGGCGCCCGCTGCGACAAGGATGAAGCCCTGCCCAACACCGGCATCATTCCCCTTGAGCAGGATGAAGGGGGTGGCGGCACGGCTTCCCCCCTGCTGCTGTTGCTGGCCCTCTGGCCCCGCCTCTGGCGCCGGAGCACCCCGCGCCGTTGAATCCTGTACCACGGGGGTTACCGCCCCCGTGAACCTGTGACCGAATCAAGGAATGTGAAGTGAAACCATCCGTACTGGTTATTGCAACCCTCTCAGCCCTGCTCAGCGCCTGTGGCGGCGGGGAAGATAACGCACCACTGGCGATCCCGGACTACCGGGTCGATGTCGCCCTGCCAACCGCAGGTACCCTGTGCGCCGATCTGGATCAGAACTGGCAATGTGATCCTGCCGACCCT
Organism: Aeromonas sp. s7(2024); assembly: GCF_040907825.1. Classification (NCBI taxonomy): domain Bacteria; kingdom Pseudomonadati; phylum Pseudomonadota; class Gammaproteobacteria; order Aeromonadales; family Aeromonadaceae; genus Aeromonas; species Aeromonas sp. s7(2024). The sequence continues at coordinate 43,143 of NZ_JBFOCM010000007.1, read as the reverse complement.
GCCGTCAGCGGCGAAGGAGCGGTGGCCCTGGTCAGCCGTTCGGCCAACATCGTCAACTCGCCCCTGCTGTTCGTACCGAGGAGCGGAGGCCTGCTGCTGGCGCATCCGGCCGCCAAAGGGGATCCACAACGGCTGCAACCGACCCTGCTCAGCACCCTGTGGCAGAGCCGCATTGCCGAAGGGGTGGCCGCCGATCGCGCACTGACGCAGCTGCTGGCCGATCTCGCGCCGCTGCAACCGGGCAGCGACCGTGCGGCCCTCGCAGGTCTCGGCCAGTTTGATCAGGCGCTACAGCAGGTGGCGATCAGCTTGCAGCAACAGGCCCGCACACGCCTTGCCACCGCCAAGGAGACCCAGTTGCTCACCACCAGCTATCGCGCCATCAGCCTGATGCGGGCGCAATTGGCTCAGGAGTGGCAGCGTAACGGCCAGTTTGCCGAAGAGACCCAAAGCGAGCTGCTGACCCTGCTGGTGCAGCAGCAGCCACGCAACCTGCTGACCGTCACCGGCGTCACCACCTTCAGCGATGGCAACGACCCGCTGCTGGAACAGGAACCCGCCGACTATCCGGGACAAGATGCCAGCTGGAATCGCACTCGTCCCCAGCTTGCCTATCGCAAACTCGATGATCGCGGTCAGGCGCTCCCTGACAACGCGCCGAGCTGGCAGTGCGTCAAGGATCTCAATACCGGTCTGGTGTGGGAGGTCAAATCGGACGATCCCTTGAGTCCGGCCTGGAAAAGCAGACCCTTTGCCTATGAGGATGAGCAGTTCAAGGCGACCGCAGGCGAGCAGCAAGCGGCCTACCAGCATATTCATAACAGGATCGAACAGCTCACCGCCGAAGGAGATCTGGCAGCCCTCGCCCGGGCACAGGCGCTGACCACCATGCTGACCACCCGCGCGTATCAGCAGTGGCTCAATGGCGAGCAGCGCTGCGGCATCAGCCAGTGGCGGCTGCCCACCATGGGTGAGCTGATGTCACTGATGCACTACGGCAGCCTGGCCAAGGACCCGCTGGGTCAACGCATCATCGTGGATACCCGTTACTTCCCGGATATCGCCCCCTCGGAAGATGACACCTACCATGGCTACTACTGGAGCGCCACCAGCAACACAGCCCAGCGCTTCTCCGGTGGCCCCATCAGCAAACGCACAGTCCTGCTCCTGGGAGAAGATGCGGGCACCACCTATCCCGCGCTGGTGCAGCAAGATACCTATATCGAGCTGATGCAGGTACGACTGGTCGCCACTCCCCAATAATCCGAGGAATATCATGAGCCTTTATCGCTTTTCGTTCGCCATGCTGGCACTGCTGGCCCCCCTGGCCCACGGTGCTGCCATTTGTGATGACACCATGGATCGCACCGCCCCCTCTGCCCGTTTTCTTGACCATGGCAACGGCACCGTCACGGATCAACACACCGGCCTCACCTGGATGCGCTGCAAACTGGGGCAGACATGGAGTGGCAGCAGTTGCCTGGGTGAACCGACCGTTTACTACTGGCAGCAGGGGCTGCAAGTGGCGGAGCGGATCCGCAGTGACAGCAGCCATGCTCTCTATCACTTCGGCGGTATCAGCCAGTGGCGCCTGCCCGACATCAAGGAACTGGCGACCCTGGTCGAGCACGCCTGCTACAAGCCCTCTCTCAATGAAGCCATTTTCCCGCGCGCCATGGCGGGGGGCGGTAAAGAGGTCAATGAGGGCTATGTCTATCTGATGAGCAGCACGGTAACCTCCGCCAATGGTCAGCGGGCGTATCTGGATATCACCTCGGGAGATATCGGTCTTCGCTCCATTGGCGCCTACCCGGATCAGGTCTTGCTGGTCGCCAATAAACCCTGACCGCCCCACGCTCGAAACCGGAACGCGATGACAGGAGAGGCTTGAAAGCCTCTCTTTTTATTGCTCTTGCCACCCCCTATCTCACCCGCCATAACCAACAAAAAAGTGCGCTTCTTAACAAAATTTAATTACCGGTTAACCGATTAATAATTAACCCGTAAAAATGACATGTAAATCAGTGCGAAAGTGTCATAATGCGTAACATTATTGTTAAGTCGCTTGATTAATTTGGTTAGGAAAAACCTCTATGTTTGCTGATATTTCTGCTCAACATTGGGCTTTTGCCATTTATGTCATCGGTGCCATCACCATCTGTCTGGTGATGATAGGCCTCGCCGCCCTGCTGGGAGGTCGCGCCTACGGCCGTACCAAGAACAAGCCATTTGAATCTGGTGTCGACTCGGTCGGCAGTGCCCGCCTGCGTTTTTCCGCCAAGTTCTATCTGGTCGCCATGTTCTTCGTCATCTTCGACGTCGAGGCGCTCTACCTGTTTGCCTGGTCTGTTTCCGTGCGGGAGAGCGGCTGGGTCGGCTTTATTGAAGCCACCATTTTCATCGGACTGCTGCTTATCGGCCTGATCTACCTCTGGCGCATCGGCGCACTGGACTGGTCACCGCGCAAACCGCAGTTGAACAACAAAAACAGTGATTGAACCACAGACCCTTTCCTTGAGGTTGCACCATGAAGTACACCCTGACCCGGATTGACCCGGATGCACCCGTTGAGCGCTACCCCCAGGAGCAGCGCCAGACCGTCGATGACCCACTGGCGCAAGAAGCGACGCGCGGCATCATGATGGGCCGCCTCGAGGAGGTGCTGCAAGACACAGTCAACTGGGGCCGCAAAAACTCCCTCTGGCCTTACAACTTCGGCATCTCCTGCTGCTACGTGGAAATGTGTACCGCCTTCACCTCCCCCCACGATGTGGCCCGCTTCGGCGCCGAAGTTATCCGAGCCTCGCCCCGTCAGGCCGACTTCATGGTGATTGCAGGGACCCCCTTCATCAAGATGGCGCCAGTCATCCAGCGCCTGTATGAACAGCTGCTCGAACCCAAGTGGGTGATCTCCATGGGGGCCTGCGCCAACTCCGGCGGCATGTATGACATCTATTCCGTGGTGCAGGGGGTGGACAAGTTCCTGCCGGTCGACGTCTACATTCCGGGTTGCCCGCCCCGTCCCGAAGCCTTTTTGCAAGCCCTGATGCTGCTGCAGGACTCCATCGGCAAAGAGCGCCGCCCCCTCTCCTGGGTAGTGGGCGATCAGGGGATCTACCGTCCCCAAATGCAGGCCGAAAAAGAGCGCAAGCGCGGCGAACGGATCAATGTGACCAACCTGCGCACGCCGGATGAGATCTGACCATGAAACTGACTCGTGATTTTCCCAGCAATTACGCCATGGCCCAGTGGCAACCCAGCGACCACAAGGATGCCAAAGTCATTGGCGAACTGTTTGCCCACTTCGGGGCCGAGCACTTCACCGTGCAGACCACGCGCACCGGCGTGCCGGTGGTCTGGCTTCCCCGCGAACTGCTGCAGGATGTGATGGGCTTTTTGCGCAAGGTGCCCTCCCCGTTCGTGATGCTGTTTGATCTCAGCGCCACCGACGAGCGGCTGCGCAGCCATCGCGACGGTCTGCCCCAGAGCGATTTCACCGTCTTCTATCACCTCATCTCCATCGACCGTAACGCCGATGTGATGTTGAAAGTGGCGCTGGCCGAGAGTGACCTGCATCTGCCCACCATCACCAACCACTTCCCCAATGCCAACTGGTACGAGCGGGAAGTGTGGGATCTGATGGGCATCACCTTCGATGGCCATCCCCATCTGACCCGGATCATGATGCCCAAGAGCTGGCAGGGTCACCCGCTGCGCAAGGATTACCCGGCGCGCGCCACCGAATTCGATCCCTTCATGCTCGATGCCGCCAAACAGGACATGGAGCAGGAGAACCTGCTTTTCAAACCGGAAGAGTGGGGTCTGGCCCGCGGCAACGAGAATGAGGACTACATGTTCCTCAACCTCGGCCCCAACCACCCCTCTGCTCACGGCGCCTTCCGGTTGGTGTTGCAGCTCGATGGCGAGGAGATCCGCAACTGCGTGCCCGATATCGGCTATCACCATCGTGGTGCCGAGAAGATGGGCGAGCGCCAGTCCTGGCACAGCTACATCCCCTATACCGACCGGGTCGAGTATCTGGGCGGGGTGATGAACAACCTCCCCTATGTGCTGGCGGTCGAGAAGCTGGCCGGCATCAAGGTGCCGCAGCGGGTCGACATGATCCGGGTGATGATGGCAGAGCTGTTCCGCATCCAGAGCCACCTGTTGTTTCTCGGTACCTATATCCAGGACGTGGGGGCCATGACCCCGGTCTTCTTCACCTTCACCGACCGGCAGAAGATCTACACCATCATCGAAGCGATCACCGGTGCCCGCATGCACCCGGCCTGGTTCCGCATCGGCGGTGTGGCCCACGACTTGCCGAAGGGATGGCAGCGGCTGGTGCAGGACAACCTGCTGAGCTGGCTGCCCAAGCGGCTGATGGATTACGAAAAAGCGGCGATGCGCAACAGCATTCTGCGGGGTCGAACCATAGGCGTCTCTGCCTACACCACCGAGCAGGCGTTGTCCTGGGGCACCACGGGGGCCGGATTGCGCGCCACCGGCCTCAACTTCGACGTGCGCAAGTGGCGCCCCTACTCGGGCTACGACCAGTTTGACTTCGAAGTGCCTGTTGGCAGCAATGGCGATGCCTACGACAGAGCCACCGTGCGGATCGAGGAGATCCGCCAGAGCATGTCGATCATCGAGCAGTGCATGAAGAACATGCCGGAGGGCCCCTTCAAGGCAGATCACCCCCTCACCACCCCGCCGCCCAAAGAGCGCACCCTGCAGCACATCGAGACCCTGATCAACCACTTCCTGCAAGTGTCTTGGGGCCCGGTGATGCCCGCTGCCGAGTCGTTCCAGATGATTGAGGCGACCAAGGGGGTCAACAGTTACTACCTGACCAGTGACGGCTCCACCATGAGCTACCGGACCCGGATCCGCACCCCGAGCTTTGCTCACCTGCAGCAGATCCCCTCGGTGATCAAGGGCAGCATGGTGTCGGACCTCATCGTCTATCTGGGCAGTATCGATTTTGTTATGTCGGATGTGGACCGTTAAGTGATCCGCCCTCCCGGCCATGGCCGGGAATTGGGATCGCCGGACGAGCAGTAAAAGGACAAGCCACCAAAGGTCAAGTCATGAGCCAGCAATGTCAGTGTCACAATAATCAGACCCCACAGGGGCAAGGGGCATGCAGCAGCAAACAGGACGACTTCGTTCTGAGCCAGGCTGAACGCGATGCCATCGAACACGAGAAACACCACTACGAAGATCCCCGCGCCGCCAGCATCGAAGCGCTCAAGATCGTGCAGCAGGCCAGAGGCTGGGTACCCGACGGTGCCATTCACGCCATCGCGGCCGAGCTCGGCATTCCCGCCAGCGACGTGGAGGGGGTTGCCACCTTCTATAGCCAGATCTTCCGCCAGCCGGTAGGCCGTCACATCATCCGTGTCTGCGACAGCATGGTCTGCTACATCAATGGCCATGAAGATCTGCTGGCCGGTCTCAAGGAGGTGATGAACCTTGGCCCCGGTCAAACCACCCCGGATGGCCGCTTCACCCTGCTGCCGGTCTGCTGCCTTGGCAACTGCGACAAGGGGCCAGCCATCATGATCGATGACGACACCTATGGCGGCCTCGATCCGGTGACCTTGCTGAAAACCCTGGAGGCTTACCCATGAGCCTGCCGCAGAACAAAATCCTCGCCTCTCTTGGCACCGCCAACCGCACGGCTCGCACCGCCGAGACCCACCCGCTCACCTGGCGGCTGCGGGATGACGGCCAGCCGGTATGGCTGGAGGAGTATCAGGCCAAACAGGGCTATGACGCCGCCCGCAAGGCGCTCGGCCAGATGAGCCCGGACGAGATCGTCAGCACCGTCAAGGATGCCGGTCTCAAGGGGCGCGGCGGCGCGGGCTTCCCCACGGGTGTGAAGTGGGGGCTGATGCCCAAAGACGAGAGCATGAACATCCGTTACCTGCTCTGCAACGCCGACGAGATGGAGCCCAACACCTGGAAAGACCGGCTGCTGATGGAGCAACTGCCCCATCTGCTGATCGAGGGGATGATCATCAGTGCTCGGGCGCTCAAGGCCTATCGCGGCTATATCTTCCTGCGCGGCGAATACGTTGATGCCGCCATCCACCTGCGCCGGGCGCTGGAAGAGGCCAAGGCAGCCGGTCTACTGGGCAAGAACATTCTGGGATCCGGTTTTGACTTCGAGCTGTTCGTCCACACCGGCGCCGGCCGCTACATCTGTGGTGAAGAGACGGCGTTGATCAATTCGCTGGAAGGGCGCCGCGCCAACCCGCGTGCCAAACCGCCCTTCCCCGCCGTTTCCGGCGTCTGGGGCAAACCCACCTGCGTCAACAACGTCGAGACCCTCTGCAACGTCCCCGCCATTATCGGCAACGGGGTGGCCTGGTATCACGGGCTGGCGCTGCCGGGCTCTGAAGACCACGGTACCAAGCTGATGGGCTTCTCCGGCAAGGTAAACAACCCCGGGGTGTGGGAGCTGCCCTTTGGCATCACCGCCCGCGAGCTGTTTGAAAATTACGCCGGCGGCATGAAGAGCGGCTATCGCCTGAAAGCCTGGCAACCGGGCGGCGCGGGAACCGGTTTCTTGCTGCCTGAGCACCTCGATGCCCAGATGTACACCGCTGGTATCGGCAAGGTAGGCACCCGGATGGGGACCGGCCTCGCCATGGCGGTGGATGACTCCATCAGCATGGTCTCCCTGCTGCGCAACATGGAGGAGTTCTTCGCCCGCGAGTCATGTGGCTGGTGCACGCCCTGCCGCGACGGCCTGCCCTGGAGCGTCAAGCTGCTGCGGGCACTGGAGCGTGGCGAAGGGCAATCCGGCGATCTGGCGACTCTGGAACAACTCTGCAGTTTCCTTGGCCCGGGTAAAACCTTCTGCGCCCATGCTCCGGGCGCCGTCGAACCGCTTGCCAGCGCGATCAAGTATTTCCGCTCCGAATTCGAGGCCGGGATCAAGGGCAGCGGTGATAACCGCAAGCCGGTCAAAGGGATCCAGCCCAATCTGCTGGGCGAGCGCTGGTAACGACACCACAGATTTCACAAAACAGGTTTCAGGGAAGTTGTATGGCAACCATTTATGTAGACGGCAAAGAGTACGAGGTAGACGGAGCAGATAACCTGCTGCAAGCCTGTCTGTCGCTGGGTCTGGACGTCCCCTATTTCTGCTGGCATCCGGCGCTGGGTAGCGTTGGCGCCTGCCGCCAGTGTGCGGTGAAACAGTATCAGAATGCCGATGACAAGCGCGGTCGTCTGGTCATGTCCTGCATGACCCCGGCCACCGATGGCAGCTACATCGCCATCGAGGATGAAGAGGCTAAAGAATTTCGCAAGAGCGTGGTGGAGTGGTTGATGACCAACCACCCCCACGACTGCCCGGTGTGTGAAGAGGGCGGCGCCTGCCACCTGCAGGATATGACGGTGATGACCGGCCACAACAGCCGTCGCTACCGCTTCACCAAACGCACCCACCAGAATCAGGAGCTGGGCCCCTTCATCGGTCACGAGATGAACCGCTGCATCGCCTGCTACCGCTGCGTCCGTTACTACAAGGATTATGCCGGTGGCGAGGATCTCGGGGTCTATGGTGCCCACGACAACGTCTATTTCGGGCGGGTCGAGGATGGCACCCTGGAGAGTGAATTTTCCGGCAACCTGGTGGAGGTCTGCCCCACCGGCGTCTTCACCGACAAGACCCACTCCGAACGTTACAACCGCAAGTGGGACATGCAATTTGCCCCCAGCATCTGCCAGCAATGCTCCGTGGGCTGCAACATCAGTCCGGGCGAGCGTTATGGCGAGCTGCGCCGCATCGAAAACCGCTTCCACGGCAGCGTCAACCACTACTTCCTTTGTGACCGTGGCCGCTTTGGCTATGGCTATGTCAATCTGGCCGACCGCCCGCGCCAACCGCTGCTCAAAGATGGCAACGACCAGCTGACCATCACGGTCGATGGCACCCTCAACCGAGCCGCCGATGCCCTGCGCACGGCCCGCGACCTCATCGGCATCGGCTCGCCCCGCGCCTCGCTGGAGAGCAACTTTGCCCTGCGCGAGCTGGTGGGTGAAGCCAACTTCTACGCAGGCGTCGAGCAGGCCGAGTGGGCCTGTCAGCTGAAGATGCTGCAGATCCTGCAACAGGGCGGCGTGCCAACCCCGAGCCTGCGGGACATGGAAGAGGCCGACGCCATTCTGCTGCTCGGCGAGGATGTCACCATGAGCGCAGCCCGTATCGCGTTGGCGCTGCGCCAAGCCGTCAAGGGCAAGGCCCGCGAGCTTGCCCGCAAGATGAAGGTGGATCTGTGGCAAGTCGCCGCCGTTCAGACTCTGGGTCAGAACGAGCGCTACCCGCTGCTCATCACCAGCCTCGACACCACCCGTCTGGACGATGTGGCGGCCGACAAGCTGCATGCCCCCTATGCCGATCAGGCGCGCCTTGGCTTTGCCATCGCCAACCTGCTCGACCCGAGTGCACCGGCCGTGAGCGACCTCTGCCCCGAACAGCGGGCACAAGCGGCTCGCTGGGCCGAGCTGCTCGGCAACGCCAAGAAGCCGCTCATCATTGCAGGCTCCAGTGCCCGCGAGGTGGCGCTGCTTGAGGCGGCCAGCAACATTGCCCGCGCCCTGAAAGGCCGAGGACTGGAAGCCAGCATCGCGCTGGTTGGCCAGGAGGCCAACTCGCTGGGGCTGGCCATGCTGGGCGCTCAAACCTTGTCAGACAAGCCGCTCGAAGCCGCCCTTGCGCGTATCGAGTCAGAAGAGGGGTTGGCGCTGGTCACTCTGGAGAACGATCTCTACCGCCGCGCGCCGCGCAACCGGGTGGATGCTGCACTGGCACGGCTGCAGCACCTGCTGGTCATAGACCATCAGGCGACCCCGACCGCCAACAAGGCTGATCTGGTGCTGCCAGCGGCCAGTTTTGCCGAGGCCGATGGCACCCTGGTGAACATGGAAGGGCGCGCCCAGCGCTTCTTCCAGGTCTATGCACCCGCCTTTTACAACGCCGATATTCAGGTGCGTGAAGGGTGGCGCTGGCTGGCGGCGCTGCAAGGGGCGATCGAACGCAAGCCGCTGCGCTGGCAGAACTTCGAGCAGATCAGCCACGCTTGCGCCAGCAGCCACCCGCTGCTCGCTACCATGCTGGAAGCGGCGCCCAACGCAGGCTTGCGGATCCGTGGCATGCGGTTGGCCCGCGAGCCACACCGCTACAGTGGTCGCACCTCCATGCTGGCGGATCAGAACGTCAGCGAGCCACGGGTAGCGCAAGATCCCGACTCCCCCTTCAACTTCTCCATGGAAGGGTATGCCGGAGCCCGTCAGCCGCTGCCGCAAGTACCGTTCGCCTGGGCGCCGGGCTGGAACTCTCCCTCCGCCTGGAACAAGTTCCAGGATGAAGTGGGTGGCAAACTGCGTGCTGGCGATCCGGGTCGCCGTCTGCTGGAAGCAACAGACCCGCAGGCGGAAGGCAAGGAGCTGCTCGGCTGGTTCACCACCATCCCCGCCCCCTTCAAGGCCGCAGAGGCGCTGCAAGTGGTCAATTATGCCCAGCTGTTTGGCGGCGAAGAGCTCTCCGCTCGCAGCCCGGTTATTCAGGCCCGAATGAACGAACCCGAGCTGGTATTGAATCCAGCAGATGCGCAGCGTCTGGCCCTCCACGGGGGCAGTCAGGTCTCCTTCTCCTGGGGCGGTAGCCACTGGCAACTGCGCCTGCGCCTGAGCGAGCAGCTGAGCACCGGTCTGGTGGGGCTCCCCCTTGGGGTAAACGGCCTGCCGACGGCCCTGCAACAAGCCTCAATCACTAACCTGCAGGAGGTGATCGCATGAGCGAGTCGCTGATCGATCTGTTGCTGGAGGTGGGCAAGGCACTGATCGTGCTGGTGGGGATCGTGGGGGCTGGCGCCTTCATGAGCTTCATCGAGCGCCGTCTGCTGGCCCTGTGGCAGGATCGCTACGGCCCCAACCGGGTGGGGCCGTTTGGTCTGCTCCAGCTGGCCGCCGACATGATCAAGATGTTCTTCAAGGAGGACTGGATCCCGCCGTTCGCTGATCGGCGGATCTTTATCCTGGCCCCCATCATCGCCTTCACTGCCTTTATTCTGGCGTTTGCGGTGGTGCCCATCACCCCCACCTGGGGCGTGGCGGATCTCAATGTGGGGCTGCTCTACATCCTGGCCATCGCGGGGCTGGCGGTCTATGCGGTGCTGTTCGCCGGCTGGTCGAGCAACAACAAATACTCATTGCTCGGCAGCTTGCGCGCCTCGGCCCAGACCCTCTCCTACGAGGTATTTCTCGGGCTATCCCTGATGGGGATTGTGATCCAGACCGGCAGTTTCAACCTGCGGGATATCGTCGAAGCACAGGCAGACTTGTGGAACGTGGTGCCCCAGATCCTGGGCTTTGTCACCTTCCTGTTTGCCGGTGTCGCCGTCACTCACCGTCACCCGTTTGACCAGCCAGAAGCCGAGCAGGAGCTCGCCGATGGCTATCACATCGAGTATGCGGGGATGAAGTGGGGTCTCTTCTTCGTGGGCGAATATATCGGCATCGTGCTGATCTCCTCGCTCATCGTGACCCTCTTCTTCGGTGGCTGGCACGGCCCCTGGCTGCCCCCCTTCATCTGGTTTGCCCTGAAGACCGCCTGTTTCATGGTGTTCTTCATCCTGCTGCGGGCCTCCCTGCCTCGCCCGCGCTTTGACCAGGTGATGTCGTTTGGCTGGAAAGTCTGCTTGCCGCTGACACTGCTCAATATGCTGGTCACCGCGGCAGTTGTACTGATAAGTACGCAGTGAGGCACTCAATATGAAAATTGTTAGCATTATTCAGGGTGTCGGCACCCAGTTACGCAGTCTGGCCATGGTCTTCTCCCATGCCTGGCGGCCCCGTGAAACTCTCAACTATCCGGAGCAGGCAGTCTATGCCGCCCCCCGCTACCGCGGTCGCATCGTGCTGACCCGTGACCCCGACGGGGACGAGCGTTGCGTGGCCTGCAACCTCTGCGCAGTTGCCTGCCCGGTCGGCTGCATCTCGCTGCAAAAATCCGAGCGGGAAGATGGTCGCTGGTATCCGGAGTTCTTTCGCATCAACTTCTCTCGCTGCATCTTCTGCGGCCTGTGTGAAGAGGCTTGCCCCACCACCGCCATCCAGCTGACACCGGATTTCGAGATGGGTGAGTATCGCCGCCAGGATCTGGTGTACGAGAAGGAAGATCTGCTGATCAGCGGGCCCGGCAAATACCCGGACTACAACTTCTATCGCATGAGCGGGATGGCCATTGACGGCAAGCCGAAAGGGGATGCCGAAAACGAAGCCAAGCCCATCGATGTCAAGAGCCTGCTGCCCTGAGGAGTCAATCATGGAACTGGCATTTTATGCCTCGGCCCTGGTGGCCATTTACAGCACGCTGCGGGTGATCAGCACCAGCAATCCCATGCATGCGCTGCTCAATCTCATCATCTCCCTCATCGCCGTGGCCATGATCTTCTTCTGCCTGGGTGCCGCCTTTGCGGGCGCCCTGCAGGTGATCGTCTACGCCGGCGCCATCATGGTGCTGTTCGTGTTCGTGGTGATGATGCTGAACCTGGGTTCAGCGCAGGCACAGGAGAAAAAGTGGCTCACCCCCATGACCTGGGGGGGCCCAGCCCTGCTCTCGCTGATCCTGCTGGGCTTTCTGGCCCACGGCATTCTCGGGGTGACCGGGGGCCTGATCGGCGTGACCGAGGTGACCGCCAAGCAGGTGGGTGTCGAGCTCTTTGGCCCCTATGTGCTGGCGGTGGAGCTTGCCTCCATCCTGCTGCTGGCGGGTCTGGTAACCGCCTATCACCTGGGTCGGGAAGAGAAGAGCGGTGAAGTGCTCTCCGTCCCGCGCTCTGCTTCCCGCTCTGCACAAGAAGGAGGTCAGCAATGAATGGAATCCCTATGGAGCACGGCCTCCTGCTGGCCGCGGTGCTCTTCTGCATCGGCTTGTGCGGTCTGCTGATCCGCCGCAACCTGCTCTACATCCTGATGAGTATCGAAATCATGATGAATGCCTCGGCACTGGCGTTTGTGGTGGCGGGTAGCCGCTGGGCCCAAGCCGATGGCCAGATCATGTATATCCTGGTGATTTCTCTGGCGGCAGCGGAGGCCAGTATCGGCCTTGCCCTGTTACTGCTGCTCTATCGTCGTTACCACACCCTGAACGTGGACACTGTGAGTGAGATGCGCGGATGAGCCTCTTATATCTGACTTTTCTATTTCCGCTGCTGGGATGGCTGGTGTTGGCCTTCTCCCTCGGCCGGTTTGGCGAGCGTACCTCTGCGCTGATCGGGGTAGGCTCCATTGGCCTGTCGGCCCTCACTACCCTGTGGGTGGGCATCGACTTTCTGGGCAACCCGCCCGAGGGGGGCGTCTATGTCCAGCGCCTGTGGCAATGGATGGCGGTGGGCAACTTTACCCCGAGCTTCTCGCTGGCACTGGATGGCCTGTCGCTGACCATGCTGGGGGTGGTGACCGGGGTGGGTTTCTTTATCCACCTGTTCGCCTCCTGGTATATGCGCGGGGAAGAGGGCTACTCCCGCTTCTTCACCTACACCAACCTCTTTATCGCCAGCATGCTGTTTCTGGTACTGGCCGATGACCTGCTGTTTGTCTACCTCGGCTGGGAAGGGGTGGGGCTGTGCAGCTACCTGCTGATCGGCTTCTACTACAAGGATCGCAACAACGGCGCGGCGGCCCTCAAGGCCTTTATCGTGACCCGGGTGGGTGATGTCTTCCTCGCCATCGGTCTGTTTATCCTTTCTCGCGAACTGGGCACTCTCAATATTCACGAGCTGCTGGTTCGAGCCCCGACCCTGTTTTCCGAGGGCTCCCCTGCCCTGTCGCTCGCCTGCCTGATGCTGCTGGGTGGTGCGGTCGGTAAATCGGCCCAGCTGCCGCTGCAAACCTGGCTGGCAGATGCGATGGCAGGCCCGACGCCGGTCTCTGCGCTGATCCACGCCGCCACCATGGTGACCGCCGGTGTCTACCTGATTGCCCGTACCCACGGCCTGTTCCTGCTGGCGCCAGAGATCCTCCATCTGGTCGGGCTGGTTGGCGCCATCACCCTGGTGCTGGCAGGCTTTGCCGCGCTGGTTCAGACCGATATCAAGCGGATCCTCGCCTACTCCACCATGAGCCAGATTGGCTACATGTTCCTGGCTCTCGGTGTCGGCGCATGGGAAGGGGCCATCTTCCACCTGATGACCCACGCCTTCTTCAAGGCGCTGCTGTTCCTCTCCGCCGGTGCCGTTATCGTTGCCTGCCACCATGAGCAGAACATCTTCAAGATGGGTGGCCTGCGCAAGAGTTTGCCGCTGGTCTATGCCTGCTTCCTGGTGGGCGGCTCTGCGCTGGCGGCGTTGCCGCTGGTCACTTCCGGCTTCTACAGTAAGGACGCCATCCTGTGGCAAGTAGAAGCCTCTGGCCAAAGCGCGCTGCTGTGGGCCGGTCTGGTAGGGGCATTCCTCACCTCGCTCTACACCTTCCGGCTGATCTTTATCGCCTTCCATGGCCAAGAGCAGACCAAAGCCCATGCGGGCCACGGTCTGGCTCACCATCTGCCGCTGCTGGTATTGCTGGTGCTCTCCACCGGCATAGGCGCGCTGATCACCCCGCCACTGGCAGGTGTACTACCCGCAGGCCCGGGGGACCATATCGAAGAGGGTCGCCATGCGCTGGAGGTAGCCTCCGGCATCATCGCCATCGCTGGCATCGCGCTGGCCGCGTTTCTGTTCCTTGGTGAGCGCCGTCTGGCCACCTCCATTGCCAACAGCGCGCCGGGCCGCCTGCTCAGCACCCTCTGGTTCAACGCTTGGGGCTTTGACTGGCTCTATGACCAGCTGTGGGTCAAACCCTATCTGCTGGCGACCCGTCTGGTCGGGCAGGATCCGCTGGACTGGATGATGGGCCTGCCCGCCTGGCTTGCCCTGCGTGGCAACCAGCTGCTGGCCTGGACCGTGACCGGCAAGTTGCGCTGGTATGCCGCCTCCATGGGGATCGGCGCCGTGCTGGTGCTGGCGCTGTTGCTGCTGGGGTAACGCGATGAAAAACCGGACAATCATACAGCCAGGCTGTTTGCTCTCCCTGATGGAACAGGGAGCGCAATCTCATATGAACTTGAACGAGAGCTGATACCGTGACCTTACTCTGGATCTTGCTAATTCCTTTTATCGGCGGCTTGCTCTGCTGGCAGATGGAGCGTCTCGGCGGGCAGTTTGTCCGTTGGGTAGCCCTGCTCTCCATGAGCGCCAGCCTGCTGCTCTCCTGTGCCATCTGGCTAAGTGGAGACTTCTCCCTTGCCACCACGGGCCTCGACAGCGCGGGCGTCTCTGGTGCTGCCTCCGCCTGGGCCGCCGAGTGGCGCCTGCCGTGGATCCCCCGCTTCGGCATCTCTTTGCATCTGGCGGTGGATGGCCTGTCGCTCTTGATGGTTATCCTCACCTGCTTTATCGGAGTACTGGCCATTCTCTGTTCGTGGAAAGAGATCGTACAGCGCATCGGCTTCTTCCACCTCAACCTGCTCTGGATCCTGGGCGGTGTGCTCGGGGTCTTTATGGCGCTGGACCTGTTCCTCTTCTTCTTCTTCTGGGAGATGATGCTGGTCCCCATGTACTTCCTGATTGCGCTCTGGGGCCATTCGGTCACTGACGGCAAATCACGGATCAACGCCGCAACCAAGTTCTTCATCTACACCCAGGTGAGCGGCCTTATCATGCTGGTGGCCATCATCGGGCTGGTGCTGACCCACCAGCATGCCACCGGAGTCTTCACCTTCAACTATCTGGAGCTGCTCAATACCCCGATGAGCAAGGGCGTTCAGTGGCTGCTGATGCTGGGATTCTTTATCGCCTTCGCGGTCAAGATGCCGCTGGTACCGCTGCACGGCTGGCTGCCGGATGCCCACAGTCAGGCGCCGACCGCAGGTTCGGTGGATCTCGCCGGTATTTTGCTCAAAACCGCCGCCTACGGTCTGCTGCGCTTTGCCTTGCCGCTCTTCCCCGAGGCGTCCGCCGAATTTGCTCCCTACGCCATGGTGCTTGGCCTGATCGGTATCGTCTATGGCGCCATCGTGGCCTTTGCCCAAACCGACATCAAACGGCTGGTAGCCTACACCAGCATCTCCCACATGGGTTTTGTGATGATCGCCATCTACTCGGGTAGCGAGCTGGCCCTGCAGGGCGCCGTGGTGCAGATGATCGCCCACGGTCTCTCCGCTGCCGGCCTCTTTATCCTCTGCGGTCAGCTCTACGAGCGGTTGCACACCCGGGATCTGCGCCAGATGGGCGGCCTGTGGGGACGCCTGCGCTATCTGCCCGGTGTGATGCTGTTCTTCTCGGTGGCGTCACTTGGCATGCCGGGCACCGGCAACTTTGTCGGCGAATTCCTGATCCTGATCGGCAGCTTCCAGGTTGCCCCTGTCATCACGGCAGTCGCCACCTTCGGTCTGGTACTGGCCTCGGTCTACTCTCTCATCATGTTGCAGCGCGCCTGCTTTGGCCCCGCCAAGGATGAGAGCATGCTCAAGGGACTGGATCGCCGCGAGCTGACCATGATGATGGTGATCGCGGGCCTGCTGGTTCTGCTTGGCCTCTATCCCCAACCCGTGATTGACACCGCCAGCAGCAGCCTTATCAACGTGCTGCACTGGTATCTGCTGCCGACTGCTGGAGCCCTGCAATGACTTTCTCCGCTTCCCAACTGCTGGCACTGCTTCCCCTGCTGTTGACCACCGGGGCCATGGCGGCCCTGATGCTGGCCATCGCCTGGCGCCGCTGTGTCACCACCGCCTTTACCGTGACCATTGTTGGCCTCAACCTTGCTCTGTTCTCGCTGCCCATCGTGATGGCGCAAGGGGATCAGGGGATCACCCCGCTGCTGCAAGTGGACAGTTACGCCGTCTTCTACATGGGACTGGTGCTCATCGGCGCCCTGGCCACCTGTACCTTCGGTCAATCGTGGCTGAAAGCCTACCCGGACAACCGGGAGGAGTTCTTCCTGCTGCTGTTGATCGCCACGGCCGGTGGTCTGGTGCTGGCCTGCTCCCGTCACCTCGCCTCTCTCTTTATCGGGATCGAGATGCTGACCCTGCCAATGTTCGGTCTGGTGGGTTACGCCTACCGCGAGCGCCACTCGCTGGAAGCCGCGGTGAAATACATGGTGCTCTCTGCCGCCGCCACCGCCTTCCTGTTGTTTGGCATGGCGCTGCTCTATGCGCAGGCAGGCAGCCTGAGCTTTGCAGCCCTGGGGCAGACTCTGGCCGAGAGCCCGGCTCACCATCCGCTGCTGATGGGCGGTTTGGGGTTAATGCTGGTCGGCTTTGCCTTTAAACTCTCCCTGGCCCCCTTCCACCTCTGGACCCCGGATGTCTACGAAGGTGCCCCGGCACCGGTCGCCACCTTCCTCGCCACCGTCAGCAAGGTGGCGGTCTTTGCCGTGCTGCTGCGCTTCTATCTGGCGGTACCGGCGGCGAGCGATCCCATGATCCACTGGCTGCTGGCAGCCATGGCGGTCATCTCCATCCTGGTCGGCAACCTGCTGGCCCTGGTGCAGACCAACGTCAAACGGATGCTGGGTTACTCCTCCATCTCCCACTTCGGTTACCTGCTGGCGGTGATCGTGGCAAGCCGATTCGGCCAGATGCCGGTGGAAGCAGCCGGGGTCTACCTGCTGATGTATCTGTTCACCAGCCTGGGTGCCTTTGGGGTGGTGAGCATGATGTCGAGCCCCTATCGCGGCAAGGATGCCGACTCCCTGCACAGCTATCGCGGTCTGTTCTGGAAGCGCCCCTATCTGACTGCCGTACTGACGGTGATGATGTTGTCACTCGCGGGCATCCCGATGACCCTCGGCTTTATCGGCAAGTTCTACCTCATCGGCGTCACCGTCGAGGCGCAGCTCTGGTGGCTCTCCGGTGCCATCGTGCTCGGCAGCGCACTGGGTCTCTACTACTACCTCAAGGTGATGGTGACCCTCTATCTGCGCGAACCGGGCATGCAGCAGCGCGATGCCAGCGCCGACTGGGCTCTCTCCTCCGGTGGTGTGGTAGTGCTGCTCTCTGCCGTGCTGGTGGTGTTGCTGGGGCTCTATCCCCAGCCGGTCATCAGCCTGGTACAAGGGTTCCAGCACGTGGTATTGCAGTAACCTTTACCGTCGCTACCCCTCATTACCCGCAAAACCGGCAGCCTTGGCTGCCGGTTTTCTATTTGCGGACCGACAGCATCGCGCACTCCGCGAGCCAGCAAATGACAGATCAATCAGCGAGGGTGATGCCCATCATGGTTTTTGCCATACAACCAGAACCGGGCGAGATCCTCATACCCTCTTGAATTCCTTATTGATATATTGATTATATTCTGAAATGGAGTTCAGATTGATGAAGCAACACTACGTTTGCCAATTTAACCCGACAGAACTGGCTGCCACGCTGGCACCCTTGCAAGGAGGCAAGCTGACCATACTGCTGGCCGAACAGGATTGCGCTCAGGTCCCCCTGTTGCAGCAGTTGTGCCGCGACTTCAACATCGCCCTGGATGGCGCCATCTTCCCCCAGCTGATCGGTGCGCAAGGATTGTTGCCGCAAGGGGCCTGGCTACTGCCCAGAGCCAACCCCTATCACGCCACACTGCTGCCCCTGACACCGCAGGCCAGCGCAGCATCCCTTGCCCAACTGATTGCGGAACAGGTGGAGAGCATGCTGGCCACCTGGCCAACCCCTTCGCAGCCACCAACCCTGTTTCTGACCTTCGACAACCTCATTCCCAATATCGCCTCCATTCTGGATGCGCTTTATCTGCAACTGGCCAATCGCGCCAACTATGCCGGCGCCAATGCAGGCAGCAGCAGCTTCACCCCCCTTGCCTGCCTGTTCGACAATCAACGGCAACTTGCCTACGGGGTCACCTGCACGCTGCTGCCCAGCAACAGCTTTCCCTTTCTGGAACATGGTTACCAACTCTCGGCCCAACCGATGCTGGCCACCAGCAGTGAAGCGAACAAGATTGCCTACATCGACTGGCAACCGGCCTTTCAAAAATATCAGGGGCTGATCAGCCAGCAATTCCAGCACACTATGGTGCGCGAGGAGCTCTACCGTTTCGTGGTGCACATGCCACTGGGCCTGTTGCGGGCCAACGGGGATGTGATTGTCAGGATCCCCGTCGAGGCAAACGATGACGGCGCCCTGCTCTGCGCCGGCGAGGTCGCAGAGCACAGCATCCTCACTC
This sequence comes from Aeromonas sp. s7(2024), assembly GCF_040907825.1. NCBI lineage: Bacteria > Pseudomonadati > Pseudomonadota > Gammaproteobacteria > Aeromonadales > Aeromonadaceae > Aeromonas > Aeromonas sp. s7(2024). Next base: position 24,916 of record NZ_JBFOCM010000007.1, on the reverse strand, counting down.
TGCTGAAGGCGCCGGAGAGTGCCACCGAACATGCCTGCTCACTGGCCAGGCGCCTCAACCAGCAACAAACCCTCACCCGGGCACACTTGTTGGAGGTCTACTACTGCGCGGGACGCCAACTGCACTTCGACCAGCAGACGGTGACCGAGCTGCGCACCCTGCTGACCCACTCGGGGGCCGGCGATCTGGCAGGAGCCCTCTCCCTTGGCGAAATTGGCAGCGTGCGACATGGGGATTACCCCCAATTTCATAACGGCGCCATTCTCTGTAACGGGGCAGTGATATGAACAACGACCACGCCATGGCCATCGTCTGCGATCTGGCGCTCTGCATCGGGCGTGAAGTGACGTTGGATGCGCTGCTCACAAAGGTACTGCAACGTTTTATGCATCACTGCGCCACGCCGGTTGGCGCGGTATTGCAGCAACAACGGGAGGGATACAAGCTGCTCAAGGTGATCGGCGACGAGCAGCTGCGCCAGCACACCGGCACCACCCTGCCCCTGCCTGGGTGGGTCAGCGAGGAGGAACACTGCCTGCTGCAACAGACGCTCCCCCTGCCGGGCAGCCGCCCCTACCAGTTTGCCTATCGGCTCAAGGTTGAAGGGGGTTATCTCATCTTGCTGCTCGCCCCCCAGCCACATCAGCAGATCGTACCCGTCTGCCATCTGTTCAGCCCGGTGCTCGGCAACCTGGCCCGCGCCATTTCCCTCTGCAAAGACAGCGAGCTGCTCGCCCTGCGTCAGCAGGCCGAACTGAAGGATCTGAAACACTTCAACGAATCCCTGCTCAAGGCCATCCCGATCCCGGTGTTCTACAAAGATATCGAAGGGCGATTTCTGGGCTGCAACCAGGCCTTCAATCAGGTGATCGGCCTCGGCAAGGAGGCGCTGCTGGGTCGACGAGTCGAGGAGCTGCTGCCAGTCGGGCTTGCCGAGGCCTACAGCATGCGGGAAGCCGAATTGCTGCGAAGTCGCCAGCCCCAGTGCATCGAACAGCAGTTGCATGACCGCAATGGCATGCGCTATCAGGTCATCTGTTTCAAGGATCTCTTCTATGACCATCAGGGGATGGTTGCCGGCATCATCGGCACCCTGGTCGACATCACCCGCCTCAAGGAGAGCGAGCGCCACCAGCGTGACCTGCTGTTCCAGACCATCAGTGCCCTCGCCAGCGCCATCAGCCACAAGGATCGCAACAGTGTGGGCCATGAGCTGAGGGTGCGCGATTTGGCACTGGCCATCGGGCAGGCCATGCAACTGCGGCAAGAGCGGCTGGATGCGCTGGGACTGGCGGCCATGGTGCACAATATCGGCCTAGATCCCCACCGAGATCATCACCCGCCCACGTGAATTGCGGCCGGTGGAGTTCTAACTGATCAAGCAGCACCCCCAGGCCGGCCACGATATTCTCAAACAGATCGACTTCCCCTGGCCCATCGCCACCATAGTGCTGCAGCACCACGAAAACCTCGATGGCAGCGGCTATCCGCAGGGGCTGGCGGGCAACGCAATTATCCTGGAGGCGCGCATTATCCGGGTGGCCGACTCGCTGATCGCCATGACCTCCCATCGCCCGTTTCGCCGGGCCATGCCCCTGAGTGACGCCATTGCCGAACTGACCCGCTATGCCGGGATCCATTACGATGAAAAAGTGGTCAACAGCTGTATCGTACTCTGGCAGACCGGCTACCACTTCGGCCCTCCCATCAGTCAACTTGCAGACAAGGCGGGATAAGATGTCCGAACTCCTCACCTCCTGTACACTCCCCCACCCACTGACCGATGCGCTCCCCTCCTCGGCGCTGTTGCTAACCCAAGTGATGGATCAGCTTCCCTATCGGGTGCTGCTCAAAGACACCCGCTTCAGCTACATCGCGGGCAACCGCCTGCTGGCGGCGGATCTCGCCCTCTCACCAGAGGCACTGGTGGGCAAGAATGACTGCGATTTCTTTCCTCCCGAACTGGTACAGCGCTATCGGGAGGATGACGCCCGAGTCATGCGCGAGGGGATACACCAGCACATCGAAGAGCCCTATCTGAAGGGGGGAGAAGCCCGCTGGCTCAGCACCACCAAGTTTCCCCTGCGTGATGAGGCGGGGGTCATCGTGGGGGTCGGCGTCTTCTTCGAAGACATTACAGAGCAGAAGTGGCAGCAGGAGAAACTGCAACAGTACACCTGGACCCAGCAGGCGATCAGCCGCGCCCACCACGCCCTGCTCAAACCGGGCGATGAGCCACAACTGCTGCAGGATATCTGCGATGCCATCGCCGTCGATGACCGTTTTCCGCTGGTCGCAGTGCTGCAAGGCCAGCCCGAACTCACCCAACCGCCGAGGATCGTGGCGCAGGCAGGCAGTGCCGATGCCTCGGAACAAACGCTGTGGTTGAACGATGAGGCCCTCACCCAGGCCATCCTCCACCAGCGGCGCCTCAATCAGGTGATCTTCCACGAGCGCCCCCATACCGGCCGCCACCCGTTGCGATCCCGCCTGCTGATCCCCTTGCCACTGCAGGAGGATCTGGCCGGTGCGCTGCTCATTCACAGCGACCAACCACGGTTGTTCAGCCAGGAGGAGGAGCAACTCTTCATCCAGCTGACCGACTACCTCACCTATGGCCTGCAGGCGCGCCATACCCAGCAGGCTTATCTGCGCTCGCAACAGGAGAAGATCTTCCATGCCCGCCAGCAGGAGCTGGCACTGGAAGATGCGCTGGGTGCCATCGCCGCCGTGCTGGAGCAGCGCGATCCCTATACCGCTGGCCATCAGAAACATGTGGCCAAGCTGGCCCAAGCCATCGGCCGGGAGCTCAGGCTGGAAGAGAAGCGGCTGCAGGGGATCCATCTGGGCGCCATGGTGCACGATATCGGCAAGATCCAGGTACCGGCTGAAATTCTCACCAAACCGGAACGCCTCACGCCACTGGAGTTCGAGCTGGTCAAGGAACACCCCGCCATCGGCTATCTGGTGCTCAAGGATATCGACTTCCCCTGGCCCATCGCCCGGATGATCCACCAGCACCACGAGTATCTCGATGGCTCCGGCTATCCGCTGGGACTCAAGGGGGATGAGATCCTGCTGGAGGCCCGCATCCTCACCGTCGCCGATATCGTCGAATCCATGTCCTCGGATCCCCCCCTATCGCGCCGCCCTCGGCATTCCCCAAGCCCGTGAGCAGATCATCCAGATGCGCGGCCATCAGCTCGATGCGGATGTGGTGGATGCCTGTCTGCGGATCCTCGATCGTGGAGACTTTATCCCCCAACCGCTGGGCTAACCCTGCGCCACTTCCTGCATGATGCTCCGATTGATAAAGTAGCGATGGCAGAACAGCAGAAAGTCCTGCAGCGGCAAGGGCCTGGAGTAGAAATAGCCCTGAATTTCATCCACCCCTATGCTCAGCACCGCCTTCAGCTCATCGTTGTTTTCCACCCCTTCGGCCACGACGCGCCCCCCCAGCTGATGAGAGAGCGAAGTGATAGCCTCAACAAAGAGTGCCTGCCGAGTATCGTTATCGATGGCGGTGATAAAGGAGCGGTCAATCTTGAGCTTGTCGAAATAGAGCTCACGCAGATATGAGAATGAGGACCAGCCGGTTCCAAAATCATCGAGCGCCACCCGCACCCCGATGTGGCGCAGTGAGGCGATGATCTGCTTGCTCAGCTCGATATCATCCAGCGCTATGGTCTCCGTCAGTTCCACGATCAACTGCTGTAACCCGAGCGGACCGACACTCATCCTTTCCTCGACATTGGCAGCCAGCCCCATATTGAACATGGAGCTGGAGAGGTTGACCGAGATCTCCAGCAGCTCCACCAGATCTTGCGGGAAAATGGAAAGATCACGCTGCAAACGGTGGAAAATCCAGAGCCCCAGCGCCTCTCCCAGACCGTTTTCCTCTGCCAGCGCTATGATATCGAGCGGCGGAATAAAGCCATATTCCGGATGATTCCAGCGGATCAGCACCTCGGCTCCCAGCCGGACAGCACTCTGACCACGAACTATCGGCTGATAGTAGAGGCAGAGCTGCTGGCACTCGGGGCTCTGGATCAATTCACGCAGCTCGGTCGAGAGGCGGCGGTTGCGCAGGTAATGTTGATGCATGGCTCGGGAGAAGACTACCGAACGATGAAGCCGCTGGCGCTTGGCACTATCGAGGGCGATATCGGCAAACAGCAACATCTCTTCCGGAGTATGTACCGGACGAGCGTATTGGCTCACCCCCATGAAGACCCTGACCCGGTGCGCCGGATCTGCTGCAAAGGCCAGATCGGCCAACTCGGTGCGCAACTGCTCCAGAAAGGGGAAACGCAGATAGGTCGGCATGGCGCCGGAGATAATGATGGCAAACTCGTCACTGCCGGTGCGGGCCACAAAAATACCCGGTGCTGCCACGCTATGAATCCGTTCGGCCAGCTGCTTAAGCAGCCCATCCCCTATCTCGTATCCCAGACTGTCGTTCACTTCACGAAAGTGGCCTAGATCCACCAGGCAGACAGTGATACTGCTGCCGCCGCCACGATAGGCTGCCCGCAACTTCAGGTGCTTGATAAGCGCTGCCCGATTGGGGAGACGGGTCAGGGGATCGTTCCACGCAAGAAACTGCTGGTGACGCACTTCGCGAAACAGCATCACCAGCATCACCATAGTTGCCGACATCAGAAAGGCGAGAATGGCAAAATTCTGGGTACGCGACTCATTGAGCAGCTCGCGCTGAGCAATGGCAGAGGGGCCGGTAAAGTTCTTCACCATGACATCACGAATAGCCGCCAGATCGCGATCAAGTTCTATCGAGAAACGAGCTAACCGGGTCGAATCGCGCGTTCCGCTCACCACATCCTGTTCGTACTCTTCAAACAGCGACATCAGCTGCCCTGCTGCTTGGGCAGCACCAAAGCGAGACCTGACCGGCTTTGCCTCAGCACCGTGCAGGAAAACATCAAGTCGGTTCCAGGCGATGTCAAACCGCTTGTTCATCTCCTCCTGACTCACCGAGCCGGCGCGATAGAGCTGGAGCGATTCGCCAAAACCGTGAACTTCCAGCTCCAACTGTGCCAACGCCCAGGCTGATAACTGGGTATAGCGAGTAACAGCATTGAATGCGCGGTCATAGTTCCAGACCGACCAGATGGCGACCCCCAAAAAGGCAGTCACCATCAGGATCAGGCTGACAAACTTGCCGCGCAGCATGTTACTTGCTCTCTAGCCCAATCAGCTGCCACACCATGCGGCTGTGATAGAGCTCCTTGTTCAGGTCGGGGTAATCGGAGAGCGGGTAGATAATCCAGAGAGGTCCTTTGTTGCGCAGGGTCAGCGGCTTGCCATCCTGCTTCTCGGCAACCAGCACAGGATACTTGTCACCATCCTCGACAGGCACGGCAGCCCAGTAATCATTGACGGCCATCGCCTTGACTTCACTGCTCTTTAGGCCGTATTTCTTCACCAGCTCCCGCAGCAGCACACCGCGGTAAGTGTGACTACCTTCGGTCCAGGGCGTTTTGGTGGTCACTTCGCTTTGCGGCAGTGCCTCAAACTCGGCCCGGGTCAGACTAATCTGCCCCTTGCCATTGCAACACCCATCACCCTTAATCGTCAGAAACGCATCGTCTGCCAGCACCACGCTCGATACAAGACACCCGGACAACAACAGCACTCTGCCAAACCATCCAGTCATGATGAACCTCCATGTCATTGTGTTCAGTTTATTAATCGTACTCTCTTCTGCCATATGCAAACGAAAGAGAGGGGATACCGACTAAAGTCGCAGCCACACAACACAACCAGAGGCACACCTTATTGACTACGACCTCAATGTCCTGAGACAGGATGACACCACTCCCCTATCACTCACAACCGTTTAACAAAAAAATAATGCCCTTTTGGCTCTCGTTTTTATCATCGAAGTGAGTTCTGCATCCTCGATTCGCTATGGCGAAGCACCATCAGGAAAAACATAAAAAAGGCCGCTCAATGAGCGGCCTTCTGGCATTACCAATCAGGGATTAGCTATCGCGGCGCTTGCCACCGAACTTGCGACCCTTGTCGAAACCGCCTTCACGGCGATCCTTGTTGAAGGGACGGTCACCCTGCGGACGGCGATCCTTGTTGAAAGGACGGTCGCCACGGAACGGACGATCACCACGGGGCGGACGGCTGCTGGTGTTGCCACCGGCCGGCACTTCGGTGTAGCGGGTGATTTGCAGCGGACGCTGGCAAACACGGGCTTTCTTGATCACTTCCAGTACATCGGCGGTCATGCCTTTCGGCAAATCGACGGTGGAGAAGTCATCGGCGATGTCGATGTTGCCGATGAAGCGGCTCTCGATGTTCGCTTCGTTGGCGATGGCGCCCACGATCTGGCCCGGCTTGACGCCGTGATGGGCACCCACGTCTACGCGATAGCGCTCCATCTCCACGTCCGGGTTGTCTTTCAGCGGACGCGGTTCGAGGGACGGCATGCGACGGGCAGGACGATCGCCACGGTCACCGAAGTCACGACCACCACGGTCGTTGAAGTCACGGCGCTCGAAGCCACCACGATCGTTGCCAGCGTTCAGCAGCGGATCCGGAATGGAATCATCCAGCAGCAGCGGTTGGTCACCCTGTACCAGCTTGGCCAGTGCGGCAGCCAGCTCCAGCGGATCGGCAGAATCCTCTTCGATCAGCTCGTTTACCAGGTTGTGGTAGATCTCGAGCTCTTCACCCATCATGGTTTCGCGGATGCGCTCCTTGAACTTGGCCAGACGATGCTGGTTGATGTCCTCGGTGCTCGGCATCTTCATCGGCTCGATGGCCTGACGGGTTGCGTGCTCGATGGCGCGCAGCATGCGACGCTCGCGGGGAGCGACGAACAGGATGGCTTCGCCTTTACGACCGGCACGACCGGTACGACCGATACGGTGAACGTAAGATTCGGTGTCGTACGGAATGTCGTAGTTCACTACGTGAGTGATGCGCTCAACGTCCAGACCACGGGCGACAACGTCGGTGGCGATCAGGATATCCAGCTGGCCTTGACGCAGCTTGTCGACGGTACGCTCACGCAGTTTCTGCGGGATGTCGCCGTGCAGAGCTTCACAAGCGTGACCACGGGCGGCCAGCTTGCCAGCCAGCTCTTCAGCGGCGTTCTTGGTACGTACGAATACCAGCAGGGCTTCGTAGGATTCCACTTCCAGCAGACGGGTCATGGCGTCCAGCTTGTGCAGACCGGTTACCTGCCAGTAGCGCTGGCGAATAGTGGTAGCGGTAGCAGTCTTGGAGGCGATCTTGATCTCTTTGGGCTGCTTCAGGTGCTTCTGGGCCACGCGACGGATCTGCTCCGGCATGGTGGCAGAGAACAGGGCAACCTGACGAGTGCTCGGGCACTGCTCCATGATCCAGTCAACGTCGTCGATGAAGCCCATACGCAGCATTTCATCAGCTTCGTCCAGTACCAGTGCTTTCAGGCCGGAGAGGTCCAGGTTCTTGCGACGGATCAGGTCCATCACGCGGCCCGGAGTACCGACGACAACCTGGGCACCGCGACGCAGGGCGCGGGTCTGGGTTTCGTAGGAGGCACCGCCGTAGATGGGCAGTACGTGGAAATCGGGCATGTGGTGGGCGTAGCGTTGGCACGCTTCAGCCACTTGCAGCGCCAGTTCGCGGGTAGGCGCCAGCACCAGGATCTGGGTGTTGCGGTTACCAGCTTCCAGACGAGACAACAGAGGCAAGGCAAAAGCAGCGGTCTTCCCTGTACCGGTTTGCGCCTGCCCCAGCAGATCGTGTCCCGCCATCAGGTGGGGAATTGCTGCGGCCTGGATCGGTGACGGGCGCTCATAGCCCACGTCCTGCAGCGCTTTCAATACAGGCGCGGCCAGTCCAAGCTCACTAAAAAGGGGCAGTTGTTCGGTATCAGACATAGATTCTTCCAGATTAAGGCAGGCGGCTAACACCGCGGAATAGCAAAAAGGCGGCGATTATAGCGCCACTTTGTTCTGCTGTCTTGAAAAATGTGATAAGCCTCTCAAGACGTTGGCAATTATAGAGGGATCTGACGAGTATGGCTTGCTTATTTTGCACTCATAGTGCGTTATTGCAGATCACTCCTCGCTGGAGTCCTTGCCCCGCTTGTGTTTGAGCACCGCCATGGTCAGTCGGCTGGTGCACAATAAACGCTCACGTTCGTCCCGAATTTCAATCTGCCACACCTGGGTTGTTGCTCCCAGATGGAGCGGCGTGCAACGCCCGGTCACCACCCCTTCCCGTTTGGCCCGCAGATGGTTGGCATTCACTTCCAGTCCCACACAGTAGCTATCTGGCCCCACCGCCATATTGGCCGCCAGCGACCCAAGCGTCTCCGCCAGCACAACAGAGGCACCACCGTGCAGCATGCCAAGGGGCTGGTGGGTGCGGTGATCCACCGGCATGGTCGCTTCCAACCAGTCGGGGCCAAAAGCGGTGTAGACGATATCGAGATGGGCCATCAGGGTGTTGCGAGAGGTGGCGTTGAGCCCCTCCAGACTCATGGGTTTACGCCATATAGGCGCAATATCGTGACTCATTGCGAGCAGACTCCTTATGTAGCGATGAATGCGTACCGATATGAGTGAAACGACCTCCATCGGCAAAATGGTTCTGTTATATGAGTTGTTGGTTACCAGGTGACGTGTTAACAACGCAGCCCCGACCCGGAGCTGCGTGTTACACAATCATGCTCTTAAGCGGGATGTCACCAGGGGTAGGTAACGCCGGGCCACTCGGACCAAGGCACATCTCGCCCCGGCAAGCGGGGTTCTGGCCACTGCCACACCCTGGCGAGCCACTCGCGCAGCTGAATCTCCAGCTCCTCATCCGTGATGGGTGCCTCGGCCACCTTCCAGAAGAAGAGCTCCGCCGCTACCTCTGGCAACACCGAGGGGTAGAGATAAACCCCGCCCCAAAATTGCGGCTCCCGATCCGGGCTCCAGAGACCATAGGCAAAGGAGCGCTTGGCCAGAAACTCCGACTGCTGCCACTCCAGATCTCCTTCGTGCTGGCTCAGGCTGAAGTTGGCTGAGGGCCAAAGATCGTGCGGGCGAAACAGCTGATGGAGCTGCTCGCGCTCGCGCAACATGGCGACAAACTCCACCACAGCCTGAGCGGGGGTAGCGGGTAACAGCAAGAAACGTGGATGCCGATAAGCCTTCGGCACCCGAAACCGCTTGGGAAACGTCAGCATCAGAGCAGCTCCAGCAGGGCTTGCAATGGATGTTTGAGCTTTTCCCCCTCCATCCGCTTGACCTGACTGCGGCACGAATAGCCGGTCGCCAGGCAGCGTCCCTTGGGCAGGCGGGCGAGCGGGTCGGCCCAGCTCAACCCATAGATGCCCTTGGAGTTCTCCACCTGTTTGACGTCGTGACCATAGGTGCCCGCCATACCGCAACACCCCACAGAGACCGGCTGCAAACTGGCCCCGAAGCGGCCAAACAGGGTGCTCCAGTCACCGTGAGTGGAGGGCTTGGCGGTCTTCTCGGTGCAGTGGGCAAACAGATACCAGGGCTCACTCCCCTCCTCGATCTTGGTCTTGTTGGCGCTAGCAGGCAGTTGATCTGCCGGCAGCGAGAGCAGCCACTCCTGCGGCAACAACACCTGAAAATCACCGCGGGCCGACCCAAGCGCCTTGGCATACTCGTCGCGATAGCAAAGCACCATGGCCGGATCCACCCCCACCATGGGGATGCCGAGCGCCGCAATCTTGTTGAGAAACTGGGCGCTGCTCGCCGCGGTACGGGCAAAGGCGCGCAGGAACCCCTTGATATGCTGGGGCTTGCCGTTAGGTTTAAAGGGCAGCAGATAGGGCTGGAAACCGAGCTTGCTGGCGAGTTTCACCAGGTCGCGCACCACGGGGGCATCGTAATAACTGGTGAAGGGATCCTGCACGATGAGCACTACCTGCTTGCGCTGCTCGGCACTCATCCGCTCCAGACCCGGCAGATCAAAATAGCGGGCGCGGTTATCATGCAGGCTCTCGGCCAGGGTCGGCACCGAGAGCAGCGGCACATCGACCATGCCGATGCTCTTCTCGGTCGCCTTCTGGGCCCACTCTTTTTCGAGGAAGAAGTTGACCAGCTTCGGCGCCTTGGCAAGCAGCGGCGCATAGCTCTCCACCGTGCCGACGAAGTAATCCTTGGGAGCTCGCAGGTAGCGACCGTGGTAGAGCTGCATAAAGCGGGCGCGAAAATCTGGCACATCCACCTTGATCGGGCACTGGCTGGTGCACGCCTTGCAGGCCAGACAGCCCGACATCGCCTCCATCACCTCGTGGGAGAAGTCATACTCGCCGCGCTGTTTGGCCCAGCTGTTGCGCACCTTGTCCACCAGCTGTTTGAAGCGCACGCCACCGGATTGCAGCGCCACCTCTTCCGCCAGCGGGTCAAAGCCCTGCTCCGCCAGCTGACGCAACCATTCACGCATCAGGCCCGCCCGCCCCTTGGGGGAGTGGCGACGATCACGGCTGATCTTGACCGAGGGGCACATGGGGGAGTCGGTCTCGAAGGTGAAGCACAGACCATTGCCGTTGCAATCCATGGCGCGGGTGTAGCTGGTGCGCACCGCGAGCGGGATCTGGCGGTCATACTTGCCGCGCTTGGGGCCATCCACCGACACCAGCTCGGCGCCGCTACCGTAGGGGATACAGATCTTGCCCGGGTTGATGCGGTTGGTCGGGTCGAACGCCCCCTTGACCCGCTGCAGCTCTTCCCACAGCTCTCCAAAGAAGGCGGGGCTGTATTCGGAGCGAAAGCCCTTGCCGTGCTCGCCCCACATCAGGCCACCATATTTGGCGGTGAGCGCCACCACCTGATCGGAGATGCGGCGCAGCAGCACCTCCTGCTCGGGGTCGCACAAATCCAGCGCCGGGCGCACGTGCAGCACACCGGCATCGACGTGGCCAAACATGCCGTAGTCGAGGCCGTGGGCATCCAGCAGAGCGCGAAACTCCATGATGAAATCGGCCAGGGATTCGGGCGGCACGGCGGTGTCTTCAGTGAAGGCCACCGGCTTCTTGCGCCCTTCGGCGTTGCCCAGCAGCCCCACCGACTTCTTGCGCATGGTGTAGATGGTTTCGATGCTCGGCAGGTGGTCACACACCTGATAGCCGATGATCCCGGCCTCCCCCTTGGCCAGCAGCGCGTCGATACGACGGCACAGCTCCGCCACCTTGGCCTTGTGTTCTGCCTCGTCTGTGTCGGCAAACTCGACTATGTTGAGCCCCTGCAGATCCTTGCCGGGCACATCCTGAATAAGTTCTTTCACCGAATGCCAGATGATGTCGGCGCGGGCCAGCCCGAGCACCCGGGAATCCACCGTCTCCACCGACAGCGCTTGGGCCTCAACCATAAAGGGGGCGTTGCGCAGAGCGGAAGGGAAACTGTCGTACTTGACGTTGACCAGGGTGCGGTAGCGCGGGATGGGGGTGATGTTGAGTTTGGCTTCGGTGATAAAGCCGAGAGACCCTTCAGATCCGCACAGCACCCGGCTCACATCCAGCGTGTCGGTATCGGGTTGATAGAGGTGCTTGAGATCGTAGCCGGTCAGAAAGCGGTTGAGCTTGGGGAAGGTCGCCTCGATGTCGGCTCGGCGCTCCTTGCCGATGCGATAGAGGGTGCGATAGATCTCTCCTTCGCGACTCTCCAGCGCCAGCTTGTCGGCAAGCCGTTCGCTACTTAGCGGCTCGGTCGCCATGATGTCACCATTCTCCAGCACGGCTTTGAGGCCGAGCACGTGATCCGAGGTTTTGCCGTAGACCAGCGACCCCTGCCCCGAGGCGTCGGTGTTGATCATGCCCCCTAAGGTGGCGCGGTTGGAGGTGGAAAGATCCGGCGAGAAGAAGTAGCCATGGGGCTTGAGATAGGCGTTGAGCTGGTCTTTCACCACCCCGGCCTGGGCACGCACCCACCCCTCCTCCAGATTAATTTCCATGATCTGGTTCATATAACGGGAGAGATCGACGATAATGCCGCCGCCCAATGACTGACCATTGGTGCCGGTACCGCCACCACGAGGGAAAAAGCTCAGGGAGGCGAACGCCGGCTCTGCGGCCAGCTTGAGCATTGCTACTATGTCGTCCGCACTGCGCGGATAGAGAACCGCCTGAGGTACTACCTGATAGACGCTGTTATCCGTCGCCATCGCCAACCGACTTGCATAAGACTTTTCGATATCACCACGAAATGCGCTGCGCTCTAGCAACTCAAGAAACTGCAGGGTTGCGGGTGACAAACTGTCCTGGTAATCGAGTCTCGGGATCATGAATCCTTGTTCCCATCCTTTGCTTGATGCCGGCACGCCGGCGACAACGACTGGCCAGCCGCCTGTCAATGGCAGTCAGGCCAGTCCGCTCACATGTGAGCGGGCAGTATATCAGCTAGAAAACCGCTTGCGCTTGGCAATATTCACCATTTGAAAGGAGGACTTTTATGGCTCACCACAGCCATGTTATCAGTACGCTGGTCACCACCGAAAAACAGGCGCTTACCCTGTCGCTGTTCGGTTGTATCACCTTTGCCATCTTCGGCATCGGCTACGGCCTGTTCGTTGGCTCCAACGCCATCATGCTCGATGGTATCTTCACCCTGTTCAGCATGGGTATGACGGGCCTTGGCCTCATCACTGCCTATCTCGTTACCCGCCCTTCCGATGCGCGCTTCCAGTATGGCTATGCCCACTTCGAGCCCATCACCAACGTCATCAATGGCGCTATTATCTTGCTGCTCTGTCTCGGCGCCCTCTATAGCGGCATCACCACCCTGCTGGATGGCGGACGGGAGATCGATCTCGGCCACGCCCTTATCTATGCCGCCGTCTCCACCTTCTTCTGCGCCATCATCTATCGCATCGAAGCCCAGGTCGCCGAGCAGGTAGACTCCGAGCTGGTGCGGGTCGACTCCAAAGAGTGGCTGGTGGATACCCTGCTCAGCGCCACCCTGCTTATCGGTTTCGTGGTCGCCATTGGCCTTGATGCCATCGGCTACGGCCAATACAACCGCTACATAGACCCGGTGCTGGTCTCGCTGCTGGCCCTCTGCGCCACCCTCATTCCCATCAAGGTGCTCGGTCGCAACCTGCGGGAAGTGTTGAAGATCGCCCCCAAGGGGGATGTGCCACGGCAAGTCGAGCAGGAGATCGAGGCGCTGCGCCAGCGCCATGGCATCGAGTGCTACAGCCATCTGGCCAAGAGCGGTCGCCGCTTCGATCTGGAATTGAACATTCTGGTGGCGCCGGGTCAGGAGTGGCCCGTCGAACGTCAGGATGCCCTGCGTCAGGAGCTCTGGTCTCGCCTCGGCGACACCCTGGGGGATGCCTGGCTCTCGGTCTGTTTCACCCGCGAAAAGCGCTGGTTGTAACGACCGCACGGGGGAGCGCGGCACGGCCGCCTCCCCTGTCGCATCACAACCCCATCACGCCCCGCTGACGCTGCGCTTGCCAAATTGGCGCCAGCCGTTATCATCAGGGCTCATTTTTCACCCGAGGTTTTATTGCCCATCATGGACAATCCCCGAAGTTGCCCTTCGTCTCTCTCTGTCAAAGCCTATCTTTTTCTGCTTAATCAGCGCCTCTGAATAACACCTTTGCCTTGCTGTTACTGCGGCCATCGTGCGCCGTGATCACTGTTTGCTCTGTCTGTTTTTATTGAGGTCGTCACAATGGAATTGCTGCTGGATCCCCATATCTGGATTGGTCTGTTTACCCTGATCATTCTGGAAATCGTGCTCGGGATCGACAACCTGGTCTTTATCGCCATTCTGGTGAAAAAACTGCCCCCCCCCCAACGGGACAAGGCACGCGTCATCGGCCTATCGCTGGCCCTGCTGATGCGACTTGGGCTCTTGAGCGTCATGTCATGGCTGGTCACCCTGACCACCCCGATTTTGCACCTGTGGGATCACCCCTTCTCCGGTCGGGACCTGATCCTGATGGGGGGCGGCCTGTTCCTGCTGTTCAAGGCCACCTCCGAGCTGCATGAGCGACTGGAAGCCAAACCCCAGGATGATGGCCCGGTCGGCGCCTACGCCAGCTTCGGCGTGGTGATCGCCCAAATTTTGGTGCTCGATGCGGTCTTCTCGCTCGACTCCATCATCACTGCCGTCGGCATGGTGGAACACCTTGGCGTGATGATGGCCGCCGTGACCATCGCCATGGTGGTGATGGTGCTCGCCTCCAAGCCGCTGACCCGCTTCGTCAACGCCCACCCCACCGTGGTGGTGCTCTGTCTGAGCTTCCTGCTGATGATCGGCTTCAGCCTGGTGGCGGAAGGATTTGGCTTCCATATTCCGAAGGGCTACCTCTACGCGGCCATCGGCTTCTCGGTGCTGATCGAGTTTTTCAACCAGCTGGCCCAGCGCAGCGCCATGCGTCACGAATCCAAACAGCCGCTGCGCGAGCGCACCACCGCCGCCATCTTCAAGCTGATGGGCAGCAAGGCCTATCAGGATCAGCCGGATGATGATCTGGATGCCCCTGCCGTAGCGCCGGTGAGCTTTGGCGAGGAGGAGCGCTATATGGTGACCGGCGTACTGTCGCTGGCCGAGCGCTCCATTCGCACCATCATGACCCCGCGCTCGGAGATGGCCTGGATCGATATCAACGACTCCAGCGACGAGATCCGCGCCCTGCTGCAGCGCGAGCCCCACAGCCTGTTCCCTATCTGTGACGGGGATCTGGACGAGGTGATCGGAGTGGTCAAGGCGCGCGATCTGCTGTTTGCCTTGAACGAAGGGCAATCTTTGAGCGAACTGGCCAAGCAGAACGATCCCATTATCGTGCCGCAGACCATCAACGTGATCCGCCTGCTGGCGGAGCTGCGCAAAGCCAAAGGGAGCCTTATTCTGGTCTCCGACGAGTTTGGCGTGATCCAGGGGCTGGTCACCACCCACGATCTGCTGGAGGCCATCGTCGGCGAGCTGCCGGATGAGGACGAAACCCCGGATATCGTGCGCGATGGCGAAGGGTGGCTCATCAACGGCAGCACCAACATCCACCATGTGGAGCAGGTGCTGGAGCACGAGGGGCTGGTAAGCGAGAGCGATGAATACGTGACCCTGGCGGGCATGCTGCTCTCCCACTTCGGCACTCTGCCCACCCCGGGTCAGCAGTTGCAACTGCAGCAGCTCAACTTCGAGGTGATCGAGGTGAGCGAGCGGCGTATCGAGCGGGTGAAAGTGATGCCCGCCACGGCTTGAGCCTGCCACCAGCAGAATACAGAAGAGGGCCAGACGGCCCTCTTTTTTATGCTTCAACTTTATGCCTCAACGCCTCTTTCCCGACGGTTTGCACTGATTGCTGCATCAAGCACAATTCTCTTGTGCAATTACCCCCCTTTTTCACAACAAGATGGCGGCATAAAGTGGCCTCACTTCCACCATGAGGAACTCAAGATGAGCCACGATCACCTGTTCTGCCCGCTGCGCCTCGGCCAGCTGCACCTTGCCAACCGCATCGTCATGCCCCCCATGACCCGCTCCCGTGCCAGTCAGCCGGGTGATGTGGCCAACGCCATGATGGCGAGCTACTACGCCCAGCGCGCCGAGGCGGGCCTGATCATCAGCGAAGGCACCCAAATCGACCCCATGGGCAAGGGCTACGCCTGGACGCCGGGCATCTACAGCGCAGAGCAGATCGCTGGCTGGAAACTGGTGACCGATGCCGTGCACGCCAAGGGGGGCACCATCTTCGCCCAGCTCTGGCACGTGGGCCGCGTCACCCATCCGGACAACATCGGCGGCGCCCAGCCCATCTCCGCTTCAGCCCTGCCCGCAGTGGGCGTCAAGGTGTTCGTCGATAACGGCAGCGATGCGCCGGGCTTTGTCGAGACCGTCACCCCGCGCGCCATGACCCAGGCCGATATCGATGCGGTGGTGGGCCAGTTCCGTCAGGCGGCCCGCAACGCCATCAGCGCCGGTTTTGACGGCATCGAGCTGCACGCCGCCAACGGTTATCTCATCAACCAGTTCCTCGACTCCGAATCCAACGCCCGCACCGACAGTTACGGCGGATCGCTGGATAACCGGCTGCGCTTTCTCAAAGAGGTGACAGAAGCGGTTAGTAGCGAAATCGGCGCCGAACGTGTCGGGGTGCGTCTTGCGCCGCTCACCACCCTCAACGGCACCGTGGATGCCAATCCGCAGGAGACCTATCTGGCGGCCGCCCGCCTGCTGGGCCAGCTCAACGTGGTCTACCTGCACATTGCCGAAGCGGACTGGGACGATGCCCCCCTGATGCCGGAGAACTTCAAGCAGGGTCTACGGGATGCCTTCCCCAATACCCTGATCTACGCCGGTAAATATGATGGTGATCGCGCACGCGCCGCCCTCGAAGCGGGCTGGGCCGACATGATTGGTTTTGGCCGCCCCTTCGTCGCCAACCCGGACCTGCCGAACCGGCTGCGCCACGGCTATCCGCTGGCACCCCACGATCCGGCTACCCTGTTTGGCGGCGGCGAGAAAGGGCTGACCGACTACCCCGTCTATCAGGCTGATGACGTAACCACCAACCGCTGATTGCCGATGGCCAACCGGCCACGTAAAGCAGGCCCCACAGGTTGGGGCCCGCCGTATTGTTGCGCATTAGCAACAGTGATATGACTGACCGAATCACTGTTGCAATAATCTCATTCTTCTCTCCCCTCGCTTTCACAAGGAGTCATCATGAATCACACCCAAGCCTGGTGCTGGCATGCCCCCGGTGAACCGACCCAGCTTACCCTCGCCGATCTGCCCCTGGCACCGCTCGCCCCTGACGAGGTGCTGGTGGCAAACCGGGTCATCGCCTTCAATCCGGTGGACTGGAAGCTGATCGAATATGGCCACTCCAACTGGCAGGATGGTCAGGTGCCCGGCGTCGATGGCATGGGCACTATCGTGGCCCTCGGTGCCAACGTCAGCCATCTGCGCCTCGGTGCTAGGGTCGCCTATCACACCGACCTGCGCCACCACGGCAGCTTTGCCCGCCACACCCGGGTACCAGCCCGTGCCCTGCTGCCGGTGCCCGATGCCCTAAGTGACGAGGCGGCCGCCGCCCTGCCCTGTCCCGGCCTCACTGCGTGGCAGGCGCTGGCCAAGTTGCCGCGCCTGCACGGGGAAGCGCTGCTTATCACCGGTGCCGGCAGCAGTGTCGGCCGCTTTGCGGTGCAGCTCGCCCTCAAGCAGGGGGCGCGGGTCTTTGCCAGCGCCAGCTCACGCCACCATCACTGGCTCAAACAGATAGGTGTGCAGGGGGTGGCCGATTACCGGGATCCCGCCTGGCTGGCCACCCTACAGACTGCCAACGGCAACGAGTCGTTTGAGGGGATCATCGATCTGGTCTCCAGCCAACAGGCAGAGAGCCTGCTGCCTGCCCTTGGCTACTACGGTCACATGGTGACTGTGCTCGGGCGCATCCCGCACAACCCGCTACCCGCCTTTAGCCATTGCCACTCGTTGCACGAGATTGCACTGGGTGCCCAACACGCCTTTGGCACCGACAAGCAGTGGAGTCGGCTGGTGGCCGCCGGTGTCGCCATGATGGCGCAGATGGCGAGCGGCGAGCTGACCCTGCCGCCACTGGTGGTGGGCAATTTCGAGGCGCTGCCCACCCTGCTCGAGCGCTTCAAGCGCGAAGGACAAGGGGAGAAGTTTCTGGTGCGAGTGGCATAACGCTGACCTTCCCTGATAACCACACCGACCATTGAAACGAAAGAGGCCCGCCAGTGATGGCGGGCCTCTCTTTATATAGTGCATGTCATCTCGACTTCATTGGCGCCTGACTCAATACAGGATCACCCCGTGAGTTGCGGCATAACTGCGGATCTCCCGGGTCAGCCGCGCCTTGTCGGCCAGAGAGAGCCAGCTCGCCTCAACGGCATTGAGCGACAAGCGACAGAGCTGACTCATGGTCGCGCCGAGGCCATCGGCCAGCGCCACAAAGTTGGCATTCATATAGCCGCCAAAGTAGGCGGGATCGTCCGAGTTGATGGTGACGCAGAGCCCCTGCTCCAGCAGCCGCAACACATTGTGCTGGGCCATATTGCCGAACACCTTGAGCCGGGTGTTGGAGAGGGGACAGACGGTGAGCGGCAGCCGGGTATCGGCCAGATAGCGCAGCAGCTCGGGATCGTCTGCCGAGCGCACCCCGTGATCGATGCGGCATACCTTCAGCTCGTTGATCGCCTGCCAGATGTAGTCGGCAGGGCCCTCTTCACCTGCGTGGGCCACCACCGGCAGCCCCAGCTCGCGGCATTTGGCAAAGACCCGGGCAAACTTGGTCGGCGGATTGCCCCTCTCCCCGGAGTCGAGGCCGATGCCGTGAATGCGCGACAGGAAGGGCATAGCCTCTTCCAACGTCGCAAAGGCATCCTCCTCGCTCAGGTGGCGCAAAAAGCTCATGATAAGGCGCCAGCTGATGCCAAACTCCTTCTCCCCGCTCTGCAGCGCCCGCTCGATACCGCCCAGCACAGTAGCAAAGGGGATACCGCGGGCGGTGTGGGTCTGCGGGTCGAAGAAGATCTCCACATGCACCACCTTGTCGGCAGCGCAACGCTCAAGATAGGCCCAGGTGAGGTCGAAGAAGTCCTGCTCGGTCATCAGTACGCTGGCACCGAGGTAGTAGAGGTCGAGAAAGGATTGCAGGCAGTCAAAGTCATAGGCGGCGCGCACGCTGGCCACATCGGGCCAGGGCAGTGGCACATTATTGCGGCGGCCCAGTTCAAACATCAGCTCGGGTTCGAGGCTGCCCTCGATATGCAGGTGCAGCTCCAGTTTCGGCAGTCCGGCGATAAATTGCGCGGCGGTGAGGTGTTCGGGGGTGACTGGCTTGGGAATCGGGGTGTCCATGGCAACGGCTCCATCAGCAAAGTGATCCGGCGTCAGCCCCTCCACCAGACTGACCCGACGGCAGCTTTATTGTGCACCGAAGTGGCGAGACAGGGGAGACTTGTCATCAAACAGACTTATAATGGCGTCACAAAAATCATAAATGATTGAACATCTTAACGATTGGCGGCTCGCCTGCGCCCTGACAAGGAGTTTTCATGAAGAAGAACGTCATCTGCGATATCGACGGTGTCATCCTGCACAACAACGATCTCATCCCCGGTGCTGACCGTTTCGTCCATCGCCTGCTGGAGCAGGGCAGCAAGCTCTTGTTCCTCACCAACTACCCGGCACAGACCCAGAAAGATCTGCAAAACCGCTTCCGCTCCGCCGGGATCGAAGTGCCGGAGGAGTGCTTCTATACCTCCGCCATGGGTACCGCCGACTTCCTCAAGCGTCAGGATGGCAAGAAGGCCTATGTGATCGGTGAAGGGGCGCTGACCCACGAGCTCTACAAGGCCGGTTTCACCATCACCGATATCGACCCGGACTTCGTGGTAGTGGGCGAGACCCGCAACTACAACTGGACCATGATGCAACAGGGGGCCAAGTTCGTCGATCAGGGGGCCCGCTTTATCGCCACCAACCCCGATACCCACGGCCCCATGATGCACCCGGCCTGCGGCGCCCTGTGCGCCCCCATCGAGCGAATGACCGGCAAGAAGCCGTTCTATGTCGGCAAGCCGAGCGCCTGGATCATCCGTGCGGCGCTCAACCGGATGGAGGCCCACTCCGACGACACCATCATCATCGGCGACAACCTGCGCACCGACATTCTGGCGGGCTTTCAGGCCGGTCTCGAGACGGTGCTGGTGCTCTCCGGGGTGAGCAAGGTCGCCGATATCGACCGCATGCCGTTTCGGCCGAACCACATCTTCGACTCCGTGGTCGACATCGATATCGTCTAATCACCACCCAAGCGTTAAACAGGGCAGGTCTCTCCTGCCCTTGCAGGATCTGTTATGGAACCCATTCTGATCGCCGTGGCTTTTGGTTGCGGCATGGTAGTCAATCTGATTGGCCTGCCCCCCCTACTCGGCTTCCTGGCCGCCGGTTTTATCCTCAACGGCATGGGATATGAAAATACTCCCGCCCTGAGCGAAGTCGCCGATCTCGGCGTCACCCTGCTGCTGTTCACCATCGGCCTCAAGCTCAATATCAAGACCCTGATGCGGCGCGATGTGTGGGGCACCACCAGCCTGCACCTGCTGCTCTCCACCCTGCTCTTTACCGTGGTGCTGCTGGTCTGCAAGGGACTGGGGCTTGAACTTGCCCTGTCGCTCGATTGGAAACTGGCGCTGCTGCTGGGCTTTGCCCTCTCCTTCTCCAGCACCGTCTTCGCGGTCAAGGTGCTGGAAGATCGCAGTGACATGAATGCCCTCTACGCCCGCATCGCCATCGGTGTACTGGTGATGCAGGATGTGTTCGCCGTGGCCTTTCTGGCCTTCTCCAGCGGCAAGTGGCCCAGCATCTGGGCGCTCTGGGTACTGGGACTGCCGCTACTGCGCCCACTGCTGTTCAAGCTGCTGGAGCGGGCCGGTCACGGCGAGCTGCAGGTGCTGTTCGGAGTCTTTCTGGCGCTGGTGGTCGGGGCCGCCGGTTTTGAAGTGGTCGGCCTCAAGCCGGATCTGGGGGCCCTCATCATCGGCATGCTGCTCGCCTCTCATCCGGCTGCGGCGGGATTGGCCAAGGCGCTCTTCAACCTCAAAGACCTCTTTCTGGTCTGCTTTTTTCTCACCATCGGCCTCAACGGCCTGCCGACCCACGACACCATGCTGCTGGCACTGGCGCTGGTGCTGGCCCTGCCATTGAAAAGTGTCCTCTACTATCTGGTCTACAGCGGCGCTCACCTGAGGGTGCGTACCGCCCTGCTCTCGACCCTGGCGCTCACCAACTTCTCGGAGTTTGGCCTGATCGTCGCCGCCATCGCCGCCAAGGCGGGCTGGCTCTCCCACGAGTGGCTGGTGGCGGTCTCGCTGGCACTGGCGGCCAGCTTTATGATCTCCGCTCCCCTCAATGCCCAAAGCGAGCGCATTTATCACCGCATCGGCCACTGGCTGCGGGGATTGCAGGCGAGCAACCTCCATCCGGAAGACAGGCCCATAGAGCTTGGTGATGCCGAGGTGATCATCCTCGGTATGGGGCGGATCGGTCAGGGGGCCTACTTCGAGCTGGAGAACAAATACGGCAACGTCATCCTCGGGGTGGAGAACGACAGCGAGAAGCTGCCCACCCTGCGCGCCCAGGGGATGAACGTCATCGAAGGGGATGCCACCGATACCGACTTCTGGGACAAGGTGCTGCTCTCCAATCAGGTCAATCTGGTGCTGTTGGCGATGCCCCACCACTCGGGTAACCTCTACGCCATCGAGAAGCTGCGCAGCCACGGATTCAACGGCAAGATAGCCGCCATCGTCCGCTTCGAGGATGATATCGCCTCCTTGCAGGAGCAGGGGGTGGATGCGGTGTTCAACGTCTACAACGAAGCGGGCAGCGGCTTTGCCCGTCATGTGATCCGCCGCTTGCAGCCGCTTTGAATAGCCGGGCTACGGCTCTTGGCAAGGGAATGCGCATCGTTTAAGTTATGCTCAACCTCGTTTAATAAAACGAACAAACGCGGGGCCGGGATGGCCCCGTTTTCATATCCCCATTGCCAGGGAGGCACCATGAAGACCCTCAACGACTGGATTTTGCTCGACCGCCATGAGGCGGCCCCTACCCCGCTGATGCCAGCCCCCGAGCGCATTAAAGCGGGCAACCCGGCGCAAACGGTGTGGAACCACTACTCCGACCCAAGCCAGCAGTTTCACGTGGGCTTCTGGAGCTGCGAGCCGGGCCGCTGGACCATTCACTACACCGAGCACGAGTATTGCCAGCTGCTGGAGGGGGATGTGGTGATCCACGACAGTCAGGGCGGCCAGCTGGCCCTCAAACCCGGCGATCAATTCGTGATTCCGGCTGGCTTTGTCGGCGAGTGGGAGACCCTTACTCCCTGTCGCAAGGTCTACGTCATCTTCGAACCCGCCTCTGCTTGACGTTCACGTCACCCAGCCCCGTTGCAGCAGTCCTTATCCTGTTGATCCGCTTGACGCTTACGGCATGATTTTCTGCGGTTTTCCCGCTTGCAAAAGGTTTTTCCGCTAGGCATTGTGTCTGACGAGGAATGTAAATGGAATTTCGAGCCCAAACGTGGGGGGCTCATATAAAAATCAAGAGGATTACCGCCAATGTGTTCAATTTTCGGCATTCTGGATATCAAGTCCGATGCAGTAGCCCTGCGCAAATCGGCGCTGGAGATGTCCAAGCGACTTCGTCACCGCGGGCCTGACTGGTCCGGCGTCTACAGCTCCGACAAAGCCATTCTGGTGCACGAGCGTCTAGCCATCGTCGACCCGGGCAATGGCGCCCAGCCGCTCTACAACCCCGAACGCACCCATGTGCTGGCGGTCAATGGCGAGATCTACAACCACAAAGAGCTGGAGAAGAGCCTCAAGGTCGACTTCCAGTTCCAGACCAAATCCGACTGTGAAGTGCTGCTGGCCCTCTACAAGGAGAAGGGCCCGGCGTTTCTCGACGATCTCAACGGCATCTTTGCCTTCATTCTTTATGACGCCGAACAGGATGCCTACCTGATTGGTCGCGACCACATGGGGATCATCCCCCTCTATACCGGTCGCGACGAGCACGGCAACTTCTATGTCGCCTCCGAGATGAAGGCGCTTGTGCCGGTCTGCAAGAGCGTCGAAACCTTCCCGCCGGGACACTACCTCTGGAGCAAGGATGGCGAGCTCAAACAGTGGTACAAGCGCGACTGGATGGAATACAGCGCGGTCGAGCACAACGTCAGCGACAAGGCCGAGCTGAAAGCCGCGCTGGAAGCGGCGGTCAAACGCCAGCTGATGTGTGACGTGCCTTATGGCGTGCTGCTCTCCGGCGGGCTGGACTCCTCCGTCATCTCCGCTATCACCAAGCTCTATGCGGCGCGCCGCATCGAGGACGATGGCAAGAGCGAAGCCTGGTGGCCGCAACTGCACTCCTTCGCCGTAGGGCTGGAAGGGTCGCCGGATCTCGCCGCCGCCCGCAAGGTGGCTGATCACCTCGGCACCATCCACCACCAGATCCACTTCACCGTGCAGGAGGGTCTGGATGCCCTGCGCGACGTCATCTATCACCTCGAGACCTATGACGTCACCACCATCCGCGCCTCCACGCCCATGTATCTGATGGCACGCTACATCAAGGCGATGGGGATCAAGATGGTGCTCTCCGGTGAAGGCTCCGACGAGCTGTTTGGTGGCTACCTCTATTTCCACAAGGCGCCCAACGCCCGCGAATTCCACGAAGAGAACGTGCGCAAGCTCGCCTCTTTGCACCTCTATGACTGCCTGCGCGCCAACAAGTCGATGGCAGCCTGGGGTGTGGAGGGTCGCGTGCCCTTCCTCGATAAGGAGTTCATGGACGTGGCGATGCGCCTGCAGCCCGCCGACAAGATGTGTGGCAAGGGCAAGATCGAGAAGCACATCCTGCGCGAAGCGTTCGAAGATCTGCTGCCCCACGAAGTGGCGTGGCGCCAGAAGGAGCAGTTCTCCGATGGCGTGGGCTATTCGTGGATCGACAGCCTGAAAGCCATGGTGGAACAGGAAGTGACGGATCAGATGTTCGAGGCGGCCGCATTCCGCTTCCCCATCAACACCCCGCTCACCAAAGAGGCCTACTTCTACCGCGCCATCTTCGACGAGCACTTCCCGCTGGAAGCCGCCGCCCGCACCGTGCCCTACGGCAAGTCGGTCGCCTGCTCCACCCCCACCGCGCTGGAGTGGGATGCCAAGTTCAAAGAGATGGCCGACCCGTCAGGCCGCGCCGTAATGGACGTGCATCAGCAGGGCTACTGAGCCTGCACGCCGAACCGAGCGGTTAACGTCAGATAGCAAAAAGCCCTTCACCATGGTGAAGGGCTTTTTCTTATGGCAAATAGAGTAAACAGACGATCGGCGTTGTTTCCTAAATCGATGCAGCTTGAATGGAACTAATTGAAAACCCAGTGATCTGATCACCACCATCCCCCTCAAGTCTGCATCATGGGTAAAGCGCTTCACCCCATCACCAATTGGCCTCAATACAACAGGTCTCTGATCAACCGTGGCTCTCTCACTTTCTGGGTTGATGCCGAGGCAATGGATAACTGGTTCCACCAAGTCCATCACGGAAAACGGGGACGCAGCCAGCTCTACACCGACCAGAGCATCTGTACCTTTCTGATGCTCAAAGGGATTTTCAGCCTCACGCTGCGAGCCACTCAGGGGCTACTCGACTCCCTGTTCGAGCTGATGAATGTGCCGCTGTGTGCCCCGGACTACAGCTGTGTCAGCAAGCGCGCACGCACAGTGAAGGTGGCCTATCGGCAGCCCCCTAAGGGGCGTATTACCGACCTGGTTATCGACTCGACGGGTCTGAAAGTGTTTGGCGAAGGCGAGTGGAAAGTCAGAAAACACGGCGCTGAGAAACGTCGAGTCTGGCGCAAGTTACATCTGGCGGTAGACCCGGTGACTCACGATATCGTGGCGGCAGAAGTGTCGCTGGAGAATGTGCATGACGCAGAGGTGTTGCCGACCTTGCTCAATCCTCTGCGTCGCAAGCTGGGGCGTGTTTACGCGGATGGCGCCTATGACAGCAAAGCCAGCCATCGGTTGATTACGCGTAAAGGGGCGACGGCGTGTATCCCGCCTCGCAAAAACGCAGGACTATGGAAAAAGGGCCATCCGAGAAATGAGGCGGTGCAGGTGATGCGCAAGGAAGGGCTGGCGCACTGGAAAAAGATGTCGGGGTATCACCTTCGTTCGCAGGCAGAGACAGCGATGTTCCGGTTCAAACAGTTAATGGCAGGCCAAATCACCCTGCGAAAATACAATGGTCAAGTGGGAGAAGTGATGGCGTATGTGAGCGCGATGAACAAACTGAACACCCTTGGTCTGCTTGTAAGAAAGCCCCGAGTGTAGCGGTCACCCGGGGCTGGGGAAGTCATGACTTGCTGGCTGATTTGGGAAACAACGCCC
>NZ_JBFOCM010000006.1:0-180376 GCF_040907825.1 Aeromonas sp. s7(2024) | reverse complement strand
CCACACAACCGCATCGTTCCAGTGCGGTAAAATAAAAACACACTGAAAGGAGTTCGAAATGTTGTATTTAAAACGTGCGGCATTGATATCTGCAATCATCGCAGCTATATCGCCTCACGCAAATAGCACACCACGCATTATTGGCGGCAGTGGTACTACCGCTCCAAGCTGGATGGTTGCCATTGGGGAAAATGTTAACGGAACATGGTTCAACTACTGTGGCGGTACTCTTATCGATCGTGAGTGGGTCGTCACAGCAGCCCATTGTGTAGAAAACCCGCAAGTAGGCAAGATGGAAGTCGTCATCGGCGTAACTGACTTGAGCAAATCCCATCAACGGACTTCGATTGATCAAGTTTTGATGAATACCGAATATCTGGTCAATCGCCTGAAATCCCTCGGTTTTGATATTCCAACCTTTGAAAAAGATATTGCCCTGCTGCACTTGGCAACACCCACAGCCAATGCTCCTATCACTGTGGCGCCATTAAATACCAAAGACACATGGGTTGGGCCAACTCAACTACGAACCTACGGTTATGGCGGCATCAATCCGCAGGCCACTATTGACAGTCCAGTACTGCAGACTATTGACCTCCCTTATCAAGGCGACAGGGACAGATGGTATGGAGACACAACCCTGAGCCATATCTTTGCCGGGCAGACCGTGATGCAGGACTCCTGCAAAGGCGATAGCGGGGGGCCATTGGTTTATATGGGACAGCTGGTCGGCATCACTAGCTATGGGGCCTTTCCATGTGCTTCCGGAGCCGCAGGGGGATACACTTATGCACCTGCTTTGGCTGATTGGATAAACGAACAAAAACACAACATTACCATTACATCACTACGCGGACTGAATGTTCCGGCAAACCAGAGCCGCTGGGCAGAATATAGACTAGTCAACCGCACCATGTTCAGCGCAACCCTGAGTGATCTGGTAACTACTGCACCTGGAATAGCCAATAACTGTAACGTTGAACTAAAACCGGGCCAAGATTGCACAATTCGCGTTCGTTTCGATGGCAAATACGCTGTTGACTCTATTCGTGCCGAAATCATTAGTATGAAAAGTACCATTGCTGGACGAGCTTCAACACTTGAAGCAGCACTTATAGGTATCACAACAAAAGAAGAAGCAGCCCCCATCCCTGAACCGACACCGCAACCCGCCCAACCCTCACAGCCGACAACCACATCAGGTAGTGGCGGTGGCGGCGGTGGTTCTATCGGTCTAGCTGCCCTGTTACTAATACCAATAGCCTGGCTGCGGCGTCGCCGTTGAAACCAACGAAAAAAGATGACGCCATGGCGTCATCTTTTTTATCCTACAAAGATTAATTACTCGCCGATGTACTCAACCACTTCCAGACCGAAACCACCGAGGGCATGGTACTTCTTCGGCGAGCTCAAAAGGCGCATCTTGCTCACGCCCAACGCTTTGAGGATCTGGGAACCGACACCCACCCGGCGCGAGGTGCCCTGCCACTTGGCCCCTTCCGGTGCCAGTCCCTTGTCGGCGGCTTCAAAACCCTTGACCCGGGCCAGCAGCTCGGCGCCGTGGGATTCAGCCCCCAAAATCACCAGCACCCCGCCCTCGTCAGCGATGCGGGCCATGGATTTGGGCAGCGGCCAGCTGCGGGCGGCGTGGCGGTCGGTCAGCAGCAGATCGCTCAGCACATCGTGCAGATGGACGCGCACCAGGGTCGGCTGGTCGGCCTGCACCTCACCCTTTTTCAGGGCGAAGTGAACCTGATTGTCGATGGTGTCGCGGAAGGTGATGAGGTCGAACTCGCCAAACTCGGTCGGCAGCTTGCATTCGGCCACCTTCTCGACCGTGGTCTCGTGCTGGTTGCGGTACTCGATAAGGTCGGCGATGGTGCCAAGCTTGATACCGTGCTCCTCGGCAAACAGCTCCAGATCAGGACGGCGCGCCATGGTGCCATCTTCGTTGAGGATCTCGACGATGACGGCGGCAGGCTCGAAACCGGCCAGACGGGCCAGATCGCAACCTGCTTCAGTGTGACCGGCACGGGTCAGCACGCCGCCATCCTGCGCCATCAGCGGGAAAATGTGGCCCGGCTGCACCAGATCGGCTGCCTTGGCGTTGGGCGCCACAGCCGCCTGTACGGTCACCGCGCGATCGGCGGCGGAAATACCCGTGGTCACCCCTTCTGCCGCCTCGATGGAGACGGTAAAGGCGGTGGAGAACTGGGCATTGTTGCGATCCACCATCAGCGGCAGCGCCAATTGCTTGCAGCGATCCCGGGTCAGGGTCAGGCAGATGAGGCCACGGCCGTAGCGGGCCATGAAGTTGATATCCTCCGGACGGACGCAGGAGGCGGCCATGATGAGGTCCCCTTCGTTCTCCCTGTCTTCGTCATCCATCAGGATCACCATCTTGCCAGCCTTGATATCGGCAATGATTTCCTGGGTTGTGCTCAGCGCCATGGGCTACTCCATCAGTGTGCTTGGGGGTTGAGCCCGCAGGCTCAACGCAAATGCGTGTGTATGTTGCTCTAGATTGGGGCTAGCGGCTCCATTTCAATCAGAGCGGGATCACAGAAAATCGTTTTGGTGGCCAGATTTAGCGCACACCGTCAGAGAAAACCGGCCTTGGCCAGCGTCTCCATGGTCAGGGTCGAGGCGCTGCTCTCCTGACTTTTCCCCATCATCAGCCGCTCCAGATAGCGGGCGATCTGATCCACCTCGAGGTTGACCTTGCGGCCCGGCTTCCAGCTGGCGATGGTGGTCTCCTGGGCTGTGTGGGGCACGATGGTCAGACGGAAAAGGTCCCCCTGCACCGCGTTCACCGTGAGGCTGATGCCATCCACCGCAATGGAGCCCTTCTCGGCGATATAGCGGGAGAGCTCGCCCGGCGCCTTGATCCAGTACTCGATGGCGCGGCCGCTGCTGGAGACGCTTTTCACTTCCCCTACTCCGTCTACGTGGCCGGAGACCAGATGGCCGCCGAGGCGGGAGGTGGGCATCAGCGCCTTCTCCAGGTTGACCCGATCGCCCACCTTGGCGGCGGCAAAGCCGGTTCGGGAGAGGGTTTCCAGCGACACGTCGGCGGTATAGCTCTTGTCGCCGAGCGCCACGACGGTGAGGCAGACGCCGTTGGTGGCGATGGAGTCGCCCAGTTTGACGTCGCTAAAATCCAGACCTGGTGCGTGGACGGTGAGGGCCATGTCATCGCCCTGACGACGCAGTTCGGCCAGGGTTCCCACCGCTTCGATAATTCCGGTAAACATGCAGATCACCTTGCTGATGACGGGGGCTGATTATGCCCCCTTGAACATTGATAAATCAGGCTATTTTGGCGGTAATGCGAATATCCGGCCCCACTATGCGCACGTCCTTGATGGCGAGCTTGGGCGCCTGGAACAGCCGGGTCAGGCCCGGCAGATGGAACAGGCCGCGCCCTTCGTCACCCATCAGTTTGGGTGCCTGATAGAGCACCAGCTCATCCACCAGCCCCTTCTCCAGCAGAGCGCCGCAGAGCCGCGGGCCCGCCTCGACCAGCACCGAGTTGACGTTCTGTTTGGCCAGCAGCATGAAGAGGCTGACCAGATCCAGCTTGCCATCCAGCAGCGGCAGCTCCAGCTGCTGCACCCACTCGGGCCACTCGCCGGACGCCTTGTGACGGGCCAGCAGCACCGGACTCTCGCTCTGGAACAGCGGCAAGTCGGGTGTGAGGCGGTTTTGCGAATCGACGATGACTCGCAGCGGCTGGCGCAGGGTCTCTTTGGGGTAGCTCGCCTTGACCGAGGGGGGCAGCTCGTCCCAGCGCACGGTCAGGGAAGCGCCATCGGCCAGCACGGTTTCGGCGCTGGAGAGCACCGCATCGTGGCGGGCCCGCAGTCGCTGCACGTCACGGCGCGCATCGGGGGAGGTGATCCACTGGCTCTCGCCGCTCGCCATGGCGGTGCGGCCATCGAGGCTGGCCCCCAGCTTGACGGTCATCCGCGGGAAGGCGGTACGCATCCGCTTGAAAAAGCCCGGGTTGAGCGCTTCGGCTTCGCTCGCCAGCAGGCCGAAATCGGTCTTGATCCCCGCTTCGGAGAGCATCCGCAGGCCACGCCCACCCACCTGGGGATTGGGATCAACCATGGCCGCTACCACCCGGGCCACACCGGCGTTGATCAGCGCCTCGGCGCAGGGAGGGGTACGACCGTGGTGGGAGCAGGGTTCGAGGGTCACATAGGCTGTGGCGCCGCGGGCGTTGTCACCGGCGGCGCGCAGGGCGTAGACCTCGGCATGGGGTTCGCCCGCTTTCTGATGCCACCCTTCGCCAACTACCACGCCATCCTTGACCAGCACGGCGCCGACGCAGGGGTTGGGGGCCGTGGTGTAGCGGCCGCGGCGGGCCAGTTCGAGGGCCCGACTCATCCATTGGTAATCATCTTGACTAAACATTCGGGCTCCTTTGACAACACATCTCGGCTTTACGCAGTATCGTAGGTTCGATTAGCGCAGCGTAATCGGACGCGGCAACATGGGTAAGAATGGCGGTTTACTTCTCCAGCTTGGCGATCTCTTCGCCGAACTCGCGAATATCTTCGAAGCTGCGATAGACGGAGGCAAAGCGGATATAGGCCACCTTGTCGAGACTCTTGAGCTCATCCATCACCAGATTGCCCACCAGCTCGGAGGCGACTTCGCGCTCGCCGGTGGCACGCAGGCGGGATTTGATATGGTTGACCGCCTTTTCGATGGCCTCCATGCTCACCGGCCGCTTCTCCAGCGCCCGCAGGATGCCGGCGCGCAGCTTGTCTTCGTTGAACGGCTCGCGGGAGCCGTTGGACTTGATGACGCGGGGCATCACCAGCTCGGCCATCTCGAAGGTGGTAAAACGCTCGTGACAGAGCAGACACTCACGACGGCGGCGCACCTGATGGCCTTCTGCCACCAGACGGGAATCGATCACCTTGGTATCAACCGCACTACAGAATGGGCAATGCATCGGACCTCCGGCGTTAATGGAACAGGGACCGGCCCGGCGGGCCAGGATCTAGGTCGGCCAGTGTAGCACGGCCATCCAAAACCGGTAAAAGCCAGAAAAAACAATGCCACCCGCAGGTGGCATTGGTCTCAAACCGGATAGTCTGACTTATCAGCCATAAACCGGGAAGCGGCGGCAGATATCCAGCACCTTCTCGCGTACGGTGGCCAGCACGGCATCGTTGTCGTGGTTGTCCAGTACGTCGCAGATCCAGTGGGTCAGCTCGATGGACTCGGCTTCCTTGAAACCGCGGCGGGTGATGGCCGGGGTACCGATACGCACACCGGAGGTGACGAACGGGGAGCGCGGGTCGTTGGGCACGGAGTTCTTGTTGACGGTGATGTTGGCTTTGCCCAATGCAGCGTCAGCATCCTTACCGGTCAGCTCGCGACCGATCAGGTCAACCAGCATCAGGTGGTTGTCGGTACCGCCGGAGACGATCTTGTAACCGCGCTCGATAAAGGTGGCAGCCATCGCCTTGGCGTTCTTGACAACCTGAGCCTGATAGGTCTTGAACTCCGGCTCCAGCGCCTCTTTGAAGGCAACGGCTTTACCGGCGATGACGTGCATCAGCGGGCCACCCTGACCACCCGGGAAGACGGCAGAGTTGAGCTTCTTGTAGAGCTCCTCGTCGTCAGCGGCGGAGAGGATCAGACCACCGCGCGGACCAGCCAGGGTCTTGTGAGTGGTGGAGGTAACCACGTGAGCGTGGGGAACCGGGTTCGGGTAGACGCCAGCGGCAATCAGACCCGCCACGTGGGCCATGTCGACGAACAGGTAGGCACCGACCTTGTCGGCGATTTCGCGCATGCGGGCCCAGTCAACGATGCCGGAGTAGGCGGAGAAGCCACCGATCATCATCTTCGGCTTGTGCTCGACAGCCTGACGTTCCATGTCGTCGTAGTCGATCTTGCCGGACTCATCGATACCGTAAGGCACGATGTTGTAAAGCTTGCCGGAGAAGTTGACCGGAGAGCCGTGGGTCAGGTGACCGCCGTGGGCCAGGTTCATGCCCAGTACGGTGTCGCCCGGCTGCAGCAGAGCCATGTAAACGGCGCTGTTGGCCTGAGAGCCGGAGTGCGGCTGCACGTTGGCGTAAGTGGCACCGAACAGCTCTTTGGCGCGCTCGATAGCCAGGGTTTCGACCACATCCACATACTCGCAACCACCGTAGTAACGCTTGGAGGGGTAACCTTCGGCGTACTTGTTGGTCAGCTGGGAGCCCTGGGCTTCCATGACACGGGGGCTGGTGTAGTTCTCAGACGCAATCAGCTCGATATGCTCTTCCTGACGACGGGTTTCGTCTGTGATGGCCTGCCACAATTGCGGATCATAATTGGCGATGGTCATGTCACGTTTCAACATCCGTTTCTCTCCTGAAAATCGTTTGCGCGTTAGGTGAAGTGGGCGCGGGCATTGTAACGTGAGCTGGATCAAAGAGACAGTCCAACCACCTAAAAAAATGTTGAATTTATGTTGTAAAAAACAAGATTCCCTCCCCGTTCAATACCCTGGCCGCCCCGCCAAACGGCACATTTTTCATCCCGCCGCGGGCGGGCAAAACCCGAAGGGGATCACAACGCCCTCTTTATCCATCCTGTAACATATTCATTCGAAACAAATTTAATGATGATGGAGCTGATTGCAGCCATGCATCCGAGGGGCTGCACCTAACCGGAGGAGTTCAAGATGGACCATCTGCTGACATTCGTGATCCTGGCTGTCTTTTTTCTGTTCTACTGGGTCTACTACACCAGCCAACGCAAACATGTCCCCACCACCTCGTGGGAGCAGCTCCCCACCAAAGCCGACTATCTGGCGGCCCACCCTGAATCAGTCGATGGCGACATCATCTTCTGTTATCACTGCGGCCACCACGAGTTGCTGGAGGTAGGCATGGTGCACCTGACCGATTTTCGCCGGGAATGGGTCTGTGCCAAGTGCAAGCAGGTGCTGTTTCGCGAGATCGAATAACGGCGCAGGGGCTGGCCACCCTCCCTAAACGCCGTACATCGCCAGCAGGGATCAGAACAGCGCATCCCTGTTGGCCGCCAGCCACTGCTGCAACCCGCTCACCGCCGCTTCAAATTGCGCCCCGATTGTCGCAGGCTCCCCGCCTCCCGCCTCAAGAGCCGCACAGTGGCTGGCAAATTCGGTCAACCCCAGCGCCAGCGCACTCCCCTTGAGCTTGTGCGCCAGCTGACGTTGCTCACTCCCCTCACCCTGAGCCAACTTATCCACCAACACCCGCCCTTGCGACTCAAACAGCGCGACCAGCTGGCGGATCCGCGCCATACCGAGCAGGGGCAGATCGGCATCCAGCACCGGATTGGCCCACTCGGGGTGGTTAGTTGGGGGCACGGCTACTGATAACTGCACCTGCGGCTCGATAGAGGCCCCTTCTTGCCGAAACAGCTGATCGATGGCATTGGCCAGCACCGCCAGCCGCACCGGCTTGCCGACAAAATCGACAAACCCGGCGGCAAGGCAATGGCGGATATCCTCCGGATACATCTGGGCCGAGATGGCGACGGCGGGCAGCGGCCGCTCATGCATCTCCTCGCTGATGGCGGCCAGATCCTCGCGCAGGCTCATACCGTCCATATCGGGCAGATTGATATCAAGCAGCGCCAGCTCGAAGGGGCGCTCGGTCACCAGCGCCAGCGCACTGCGACCATCCTCCGCCAGAGTGACGCGATGGCCGAGGCGGGTCAGCATGCCGTGCTCCACCAACCGGTTGATCTCGTTATCCTCCACCAGCAGGATGTCACGGGACTGGCCAAGGTGCAGCGGTTGCGCCTCGGCAGGCAGCTGGGCACTCGAGCGTTGCAAGGGCAGGCTGAAGCTGAATTCACACCCCTTGCCCGGTTCGCTGACAAGGATCAGCTCGCCCCCCATGGCGGCCACCAGCTTGCGGCTGATCGCCAGACCCAGCCCGGTGCCGCCCTGATGGCCTATATCACGCTTGCGCTGGCGAAACGCCTCGAACACCGCCTCCTGCTCATCGGCCGGAATGCCGGGGCCGGTATCGCGCACCACAAACCGGATGCAGGGCTCGGCGCAAGGGCCGTGACAGACAAGGGGCGCCACCGTCAGGGTAATCTGGCCACGGGCGGTAAACTTGACCGCATTGCCGAGCAAGTTGCCGAGTACCTGGCGCAGCTTGCCCAGATCCCCCTCGACCACAGGCGCCAGCCCGGGCGCATATTCCAGCGCCAGGGTGACCCCCTTGGCCGCAGCCTTTGGCCGGAACAACGCGCTGAGCTCATCCACCAGCTGGAACAGGGGGAAGGGTTCGCGGCGCGCCTCCACATGGCCCGCCTCGATCTTGGAGTAGTCGAGAATGTCGTTGAGGATCTCCAGCAGGGATTCGCCACTGTGCTCGATGGCGGCCAGATAGCGCTGCTGGGTATCGCTCAGGTGGGTATCTTCCAGCAGTGTCAGACCGCCCAGAATGCCGTTCATGGGGGTGCGGATCTCGTGGCTCATGGTGGCGAGAAACACCGATTTGGCGCGGTTGGCCTGTTCTGCCTCGGCGCGGGCCTGCCGCTGCTTCTCCACCTCCTCATTGAGCCGCTCGTTGGCGTGGCTGAGCTGGCCGGTGCGCTCCTCGACCCGCGACTCCAGCTCGCGCTGATAGCGGCCCAACTCGACCGCATTGTCACGAAACACCTGTAAAGCTCGGCCCAGCTCCGCCAGCTCATCGCGCCCGGTGCTGGCGATCGGCTCAAGGGGAGCCAGATCCCCGCGCGCCAACCGGCTCATCCCCGCCACCGCCCGTTGCAGTGGCCAGACGATCCGGCCATAGACCATGCGCCACATCAACAGCATCAGCAGTAGCAGCGTAAGCAGGCCAATGCCCATCAACGCCTGCTCCAGCAGCCTGAGGCGCTGACTTAGCGCCTGCTGGCTCTGCCCCAGCGAATCGCGGGCACGGCTGACCAGCTCTCCGACCTGCTGGTTGAGGCTGCTCATCAGGGCCTCATTGGCATTGGCCAGCACCCGCAGCGCCTCCCCCTTGCCGAGCCAGTCGCTGCGCAGTTGCACCAGCTTGTCGCTCTGCGCCAGCACGGTCAGCGCCTGCTCCACCGCTTGCCGGCGAGCCGGATCGGTCACCGCCCCGGCCCGCAATTGCAAGATGGCCAGCTCCCGCTGCCCCTCTTGCAATAGCGTTTGCAACTGTTCCTGCCGTTCGCTGCGCCACATCTCCTCGATGCGCTGCTGCTGCATCAGGGTACGATGACGCAGCTCGGTCATCTGCTCCAGCCAGTCAAGGTCCTGCTCCAGCAGGCGGTCCAGCGTCCGGGTCGCCTGCGCACCTTGCTGTTGGTAGAGGGAACCCAATCCCGCCACCATCACGGTTTCGGCGTTCTCCATCTGACTGCGCGCCAGCTCGGCAATCTGTCCGGCCGCCGCCACCAGACGGGCCCGCTGCGCCTCCCCCTGCGTCATCAGGGTCAACCGCTCTCCCACCAGCCAGCCCTGCTGGCCCAGATTGCCGATGATGCTCTGACTGAGCTGATCGAGGCTTGTTGAACCCTGCCCACGGCCAAGTTGCGCCAGCACCTGCTGCAGCTGTTGCCCCTGCAGAGTGAGCAAGCGTCCCTGATGCTCCCGCTCCTGCTCGCTGGTCGCGGTGGCCAGCAGTCGCGACGCGCTCTGGATCTCGCCGCTGAGGCGAGAGAGCGTGCGGGCCAGCTCCTGATCGGCCAGGGTCTGCTGCACCCCTTGCTCCAGCTGGCGCAGATGGCTAAGCCCCACCCAACCCAGCAGGGAGGCACTCAGGGTCAGCAACGCCATCAGGGAGAAGGCCAGCAGCAACTTGCCACCCAGGCCGGAAAAGATTCTCACGGGAAGTCCCTTGGTTGTGGTCGGCTTTGACCGGATAATATGGCCCAACACTTTAACAAAACCCATGGCCATGCGAAGCGTCTATCTCTCCCCGTTGTTGCTGATCTGGTTGCTAATGCTTCCCCGAGCCGCCCTCGCCTTTGCGGTCGATATCTGGCCCGGCGGCGAATTCAGCGGCCAGCCGGTGCGCCAGCAGTGGCCGGAACCCGCTGCGGCAACCAAACCGCTGACCCTCTGTGCCCTCTATCCCCATCTGCGCGACGCCTACTGGCTTTCGGTCAATCAGGGCATGGTGGACGAAGCGAAGCGGCTGGGAGTCAAGTTGCAGATCCACGAAGCAGGGGGTTACGGCGCCCTCGTCGAGCAGCGCCAGCAGTTGCAGCGCTGCGTGCAGGAAGGGAGCGACGCCATCTTGCTCGGCGCGTTGAGCTATCAGGGCTTGCGCGAGGCCATCAAGGTCACGCCGCTGCCGCTCTTTGGGCTGGTCAACGATCTGCCCAGCGGTCTGGTGCAGGCCAAGGTGGGAGTCTCCTGGTACCAGATGGGCTGGCAGATTGGCCACTGGCTGGCGCAGCGTCACCCCGCCGGCAGCAAGCCGGTCTCGGTCGCCCTCTTCCCCGGCCCGCAGTCAAGCGGCGGCAACAACTTCGTCGAGCCGGGCTTTGCCGATGCCATCAAGGGGAGCGCCATCAAGCTGGTCACCACCGAGCGTGGTGACAACAGCCGGGAAATCCAGCGCACGCTGGTGCAGCAGACGCTGGCCCGCTATCCCGACCTCAACTATCTGGTGGGGGGCGCCATCGCCGCCGAAGTGGCGGTCAACGAGCTGGCGCAGCGCCATCTCGACAGGCCCCAGGTGCTGAGCACCTACTTCAGCCACGGGGTACAGCGGGGCCTGCGCCGGGGCAAGATCCTCGCCGCCAACAGCGATCAGATGCGGCTGCAGGGGCGCCTTGCGGTCGCTCAGGCGGTCTGCCTGCTGCAACACCCTGATGCCAATGCCGAGCAGTGCCCTCGGGTGATGGGGCCACCCATTCTGACGCTATCTGCACCGCTGGCCGACCCCGCCGATTCCCTCTCGGATGGCGCTTTTCGTCCCGTCTATCGGGTCGAATAGCCGTTCCAAATCCGATCAGCCCACTCAAGGAGAAGAGATGAAAGAGTTACATGCCAGCTGCCTGTGCGGCGCCGTCGCCCTGACCCTGCCGGATCAGTTCGACTATATGGGGAACTGCCACTGCAGCGAATGCCGCAAGTTTTCAGGGGGAGATTACGCCTCGGTCGGCGGACTGGATGGCAACAAGGTCACCATAGTGAAAGGGGAAGAGGCCATCGGCCGCTACCGGAAATCGGCAGAGACCACCCTGGCCTTCTGTCGTCACTGCGGCTCCAGCCTGTTCAGCCAGAAGAGCAGCAGCGGCAAGATCAACCTGCGCCTCGGGGTACTGGACGATGTGCCGAGCCAGCGACCCGCGTTTCACATCTTCGTCGGATCCAAGGCGCCCTGGCACCAGATTGGCGACGACTGCCCGCAATTTGATACCCGCCCGCCGGTCTGATACCCGGTCAAACAGGTCAAGGCCACCGTAACGGGCTCAGGAGGCTATCTCGCCGGCAAACAGATAGCCTTCACCATGGACGGTGACAAACAGCTGGGGATCCCTCGGATCCGCTTCCATCTTGCCGCGCAGCCGCCGGATCAACACGTCTATGGTGCGATCGCTCGGGCCATCGCCGCGATGGCTGATGAGGGTCAGGATCCTCTCCCGACTGAGCACCCGCCCGGCATGGGCGACAAAGGCCACCAGCACTTCATATTCGGCCTTGGTCAGGCGCACCGGCACCCCGTCCTTGCTGAGCTGGCGGCGGGGAATATCAAACCGCCAGGGGCCGAAGCGCACCGCATCGTCAGCCACCGCAGGCTCGCTCGGCGCGGCGGCCGCCAGCGAGATCCGCCACAGCAGATTCTTGACCCGCACCAGCAGTTCCCTGAGCTCGAACGGCTTGGTGACATAGTCGTCGGCCCCCATCTCGAGGCCGACAATCCGGTCCACCGCATCGCTGCGGCCGGTGACCAGAATGATCCCCACCGTGCTGCGCGCCCGCAGTTCACGGGTCAGCAGCAGACCATCTTCCCCCGGCAGGTTGATATCCAGCATCACCAGATCGACCGGCTGCTCTGCCAGTACGGCGCGCATCTCCAGGCCATTTTCGACCGCCGTCACCCGATAGCCCTCCCGCTCGAAATAGCCGGTCAGCTTCTCGCGGGTAACCGCATCATCTTCAACAACCAGAATGTGGTAACTCATGGGCAGGGTTCACGATGGTCGACAAGGGAGGATTATTCTATTCACATTTTGTCATAAATACCCCTATTTCATTAATTTGTGGCGGCAGCCCTGTTCACAACGCCTCCCTATCATGGCTCCCATCAAAAAAGTGATGTGAGAGAGCATGATGAAAAAACTGTGGCACTTCCTGCGCACCCCCAGCCGTCGCTGGTCGGTACTGGCGCTGCTTCTGGTGGGCGTCGGCGTCACCCTCGCGGGCACCGTCGGCCTGCACTATGGCTTTGAGAAAACCAGCAGCCTCGAATTCTGTATCTCCTGCCACTCCATGAAAGACACCGTCTATCCGGAGTACAAGGAGTCCATCCACTTCAAGAATGCCTCAGGGGTACAGGCGGTCTGTACCGACTGTCATCAGCCGAAGGACTTTGTCGGCAAGGTGGCCCGCAAGATGGAGGCGGCCAACGACCTCTATCAGGAGTACATAGGCCACAGCATCGACACCCAGGAGAAGTTCGAGGACCGGCGCCTGCATCTGGCCGAGAAGGTGTGGGCACGGATGAGCAGCCAGAACTCCAAGACCTGCAAGTCCTGCCATAGCTACGACAACATGGATCACGCCAAGCAGTCCCCGGCGGCAGCGCTGGCGATGAAAGATGCGGCGGCGAAGAACATGAACTGCATCGAGTGCCACAAGGGCATCGCCCACGAACTGCCCAACATGGCGGGGGGCTTCCGGGCCACTTACGCCACCCTGGTCAACGACGCGCAAGAGGCGCCAGCCGCCGAGACCCTCTACAACCTGGGTGAAAAAGATCTCTACGCCAGCGAGCAGAGCACCGACCCGGTCGGCAAACTGCTGCCTGCCTCCCGCATCGACGTGGTGGACCGCAGCGGCGATCGCCTCAAGGTGACCATCGAAGGGTGGCGCGAGAGCGATGGCAAGGGCCGGGTGCTGAGCGAATACATGGGCAAGCGGGTCTTCGTCGCTACCATCCGTGACGAACTGAAAGCGAGCGAGAAAGTGCTCAAACAGGAGACCGACAGCGCCACCCATATCAAGTGGGAACAGGTTCAGGTGCAGGCCTGGGTCGATGGCAAGGGCTTTGAGTCCTCGCTCAAGCCGATCTGGGATTACGCCGGCGAGATGTACAAATCCACCTGCAACTCCTGCCACGGCGCGCCGGATCCCGCTCACTTCACTGCCAACGGCTGGATCTCGGGGCTCAAGGCGATGTCTGCCTACTATCGCCTGAGCAAGGAAGAGGAGCGCACCCTGCTCAAATACCTGCAAAACCATGCCGCCGATACCGGTGGTCAGGGCAGCCACTAAGTCCGGATTCGAAAGAGGAATAACAAGATGATCAATATTTCCCGTCGTGGTTTTCTGGGTGGCTTGCTGGCCAGCGGTGCCTCTGCCCTGATCGGCCCCTCCCTGCTCGGTCGCGCCGTGATGGCCGCCGAGTCTGGCGACAAGCTGGTGCAGTCCGGCTCCCACTGGGGCGCCTTCCGTGCCCGGGTGGTCGATGGGCGCTGGGTCGAGACCCAGCCGTTCGAGCATGACAAGCACCCCACCGACATGCTCAAGGCCTTGAGTGAGGTGGTCTACAACCCCTCCCGCATCCGCTACCCCATGGTGCGGCTGGACTGGCTGCGCAAGGGGCACCAGTCCGACACCAGCGAACGTGGCCAGAACCGCTTCGTGCGGGTGACCTGGTCCCAGGCGCTGGACTTCTTCTATCACGAGCTGGAGCGGGTGCAGAAGATCTATGGCCCGAGCGCCCTCTATGCCGGTCACTCCGGCTGGCAGTCGGTAGGCAAACTGCACTCCGCTGGTGCCATGCTGGGGCGCGCCATGAACCTGCACGGCACCTATCTGGCCAAGGCTGGTGACTACTCCACCGGTGCCGCCCAGGTGATCCTGCCCCACGTGGCGGGCGCCATGGAGGTATACGAGCAGCAGACCTCCTGGCCGCTGGTGCTGGAGCACAGCAAAACCATCGTCATCTGGGGCTCCGATCCCATCAAGAACCTGCAGGTGGGCTGGCTGGTGCCGGATCACAGCGTCTACGACTACTGGGCACAGCTGAAAGAGAAGGTGGCCAAGGGCGAGATCCGAGTGATCAGTGTCGACCCGGTCAAATCCAAGACCCAGAAGTACCTCAATTGCGATCAGGTGACCCTGAATCCGCAGACCGACGTACCGCTGATGCTGGGCATCGCCCACACCCTCTACAGCGAGAAGCGCCACGACGAGAAGTTCCTGAAAGACTACACCACCGGTTTTGACAAGTTCCTGCCCTACCTGCTGGGCACCAGCGATGGTCAGGTGAAGGACGCAGAGTGGGCCGCCGCCATCTGTGGCGTACCAGCCGAAACCATCCGCGAGCTGGCCCGCACCATGAGCAGCGGCCGTACCCAGCTTATCGGCGGCTGGTGCGTGCAGCGTATGCACCACGGCGAACAGTACGCCTGGATGCTGGTGGTACTGGCCTCGATGATTGGCCAGATCGGCCTGCCGGGGGGCGGTTACGGCTTTGGCTGGCACTACAACGGGGCGGGCACCATCACCTCCAGCGGCCCCATCATGTCAGGTTTCAGCTCGGTCATTCCCGGCGTTAAACCACTCCATGACGGCGACTGGAAGGGCTACTCCAAATACATTCCGGTGGCCCGCTTCGTCGACTGCATCCTCAATCCGGGCAAGCAGATCGCCTTCAACGGCCAGACCATCACCTACCCCCACATGAAGATGGCGGTGTTCTGCGGCAACAACCCGTTCCACCACCAGCAGGATCGCAACAAGATGGTCGCCGCCTGGCGCAAGCTGGAAACCGTGGTCAGCATCGATCACCAGTGGACGGCCAGCTGCCGTTTCGCCGATATCGTGCTGCCCGCCACCACCACCTATGAGCGGGACGACATCGAGCAGTGGGGTTCTCACTCCAACGCGGGCATTCTGGCCATGTACAAGGTGGTGGAGCCGCTGTTCGAGGCGCGCGATGACTATGACATCTTCGCCGATCTCTGCCGTCGCTTCGGTCGCGAGGTCGAATTCACCGGCGGCAAGAGCAAGCTGGAGTGGATCCAGAGCATCTATGACGATGCCCGCCTGCAGGGCCGCGGCATCGGCATCCGTCTGCCCCGTTTCAGCCAGTTCTGGCACGGCGAAGGCTTCGTCACCTTCCCGGCAGGCCAGCCCTGGGTGCGTCACGAGTCGTTCCGTCAGGAGCCGGATCTGGAACCCCTCGGTACCCCGTCTGGCCTTATCGAGATCTACTCCAAGACCATTGCCGACTACGGCTATGGGGATTGCCCGGGCCATCCGGTCTGGATCGAGCCCTACGAGCGCTCACACGGCGGGCCGGGCAGCAAGCAGTACCCGCTGCACCTGCAATCCTGCCACCCGGACAAGCGGCTGCACAGCCAGCTCTGCTCCTCCGACAACTATCGCGCCACCTATACAGTGCAGGGTCGCGAGCCTGTCTACATGAATCCGCAGGATGCCAAATCCCGCGGCCTCAAGGACGGCGATCTGGTGCGGGTGTTCAACGGCCGCGGTCAGGTATTGGCCGGGCTGGTGGTGAGCGATGACTACGCCCCCGGCGTAGTCCGGATACAGGAAGGAGCCTGGTATGGCCCGCAAGAGGGCGGCAAGGTAGGGACTCTCTGTACCTACGGCGATCCCAACGTGCTGACCGCCGACATCGGCTCCTCCAGCCTGGCGCAGGCCACCACGGCCCACACCGCGCTGGTGGAGATCGAGAAGTTCCGCGGACAGGCGCCCGCCGTCACTGCCTTCGGCGCGCCGGAATCGGCCAAGGGCATCGACCCCATGTTCCCGGCACTCTGACCCCAGGGGGACGAAAGCGCCCCCTTGAGTTTCCTTTATTTTTAAAGTCGTTAGAATCGGGAGCCATCAAGGCTCCCGATTGCCATCCACGGAGGAAAAATGCAGGAATTTATGGCTACCAGCGAACGCCGGGCCGAACTCTACTGGTGGTTCTCCACCCTGTTCGCCGCCGAACTCAGTGATGAGCAGATCGCCGAATATGACACCTATGATGTGCGAAGCTTCCTGAAAAGCCTCTCCACCCTGGATCCGATGCGCGAAGCCGTGGCCGAGCTCAACGAGGCCATCGCCCGCCTGCTGGTGCGCCCGGATCGCCAGCTGGAACTCGCCGCCGACTTCGCCGGCCTGTTTCTGGTGGATCCCAAACAGGGCGCCCTGCCCTACGAATCGCTCTACCGTGGCGAGGCCAAGCTGCTGATGCAGGCCCCGATGGCCGAGATGCAGGCCCGCCTCGATCGCCTTGGTATCAATGTCAGCGATAAATACAAAGAGCCTGCGGATCATCTAGCCATCGAGCTGGATCTGATGGGCAATCTCATCATCCGTGCGGCGGAAGCCAAGAGCGCAGCCGAGCGGGAACGCTGGCTCGACGAGCAGGAAGCGCTGCTGCACGGTCATCTGCTGGGCTGGTTTGACAAGTTCGAAAGCGCCTGTCGCGCCGCCGACCGGTTTGGCTTCTACGGCGCCAGTGCCCGTCTGCTGGGGGTCTTCCTCAAGATGGATGCCAACTACCTCTCTCTGGTCAAACCGGCACCGTCCGCCGACTGAGGCCGCGATGAAAACAGCCCTGCTTCTGATCGCATGCTGGCTGCTGGCCCTGATCCCGCTGGATCAGGGCATTACTCCCCTGATTGCGCTGCAGTTCAACCCGGATCGCGAGCTCTACGGCACCGCCCAGCTCACCGGCTTTGCCGGCATCCTGCTCACCCTCTACCTTGCCAATCTCGGCGTCGAGGTGGTGTTGCGCCGCCGCTTCCAGATTGCCGGCATGCTGGCGCTGCTGGCCGCCTGGATCGACTTCATCAACAGCAGTGGCTGCGAGTCGCACTTCCTGCTGCTCTATCTGCTTGCCCTCCCCTTCCATCTGATCGGCTGGCTGGTATTTGTACGCGGTATTCAGGCGTTTGGTCGCCAGAAGGGATAACCACTCGCCCCCTTTCTCCATCCTTTTTATCAGGTTTTTATGCCTATTCTTGCCGTCAAAACAACCAGATAACTCCGCTTGACTCCCAGCCAAACAGTTCGTGCCATACTGACAACTGATGCAAGTGATAAAACAATCAATGCCGAGGTCATCATGGATGGGAAGCTTTTCAACGCCGACACCGAGGCAATGTTGAGCCAGCTGTCAGATCACACCGTCCTGGAACAGCTGATGGATAATGCCCCTCTGGGCATCGGCGTCTTTGACTGCGAATTTCGCTACCGTAAAGTCAATCAGGTGCTGGCCGACATCAATGGCAAAAGCATCGAGGAGCATCAGGGCAAGCACCTCAGAGAGGTGGTTCCCAAACTGGCACCGACCCTGGAGCCCATGTTTCAGCAGATCATGCGAAGCGGCATGCCCTACGTAGATATCGCCATCACGGGCCAAACCGCGGCGTACGACAGCAGTTCCCGCCGTTTTCAGGCCACCTACAGCCCGATGCGTGATGAGAAGGGGGAGCTGAACGGCATCCTCGCCATTGTGCGGGACATCACCGAGCAGTACGAAACCGAACAACGGCTGCAACTGGCAATGCGAGCGGCCCAAATCGGGGTGTGGGAATGGCACGTGGCGGAGGACAGACTGCTGTTCGACGGCCAAATTGAGCCGCTGCTGGGTATCGAGGCCAACCAGTTCCACGGCGGGCTGCAAGCGTTCGTCGACTGTTTTGAACCGGAATCCGGCAGCCAGCTCAAGGCCGCCCTGCAAAGTCATGACCCCATCCATCTCACCCTGAGCTACCTCACCACTCTCAACGAGCGCCACTGGGTCGATATTCATGCCGACCATGTCCCCGCCACCGAGTCGGTCGGCCACCGGGTCATGGGGGTCATTCACAATGCCACCGCCCGCCGCCGTCAGGAGGAGCGACTCCATCAGGCCAACGTGGTATTCGATACCACTGCCGAGGGGATCATCATCCTCGACAGCGAACACCATATTCTGTCGGTCAACCCGGCCTTCACCATGCTGACCCAATACAATGCCGAGGAGGTGATAGGCCGTACCCCGGATATCATCATGCATCCCAGGCGCTACACTGACCTCGACTATCCCTGGTATCACCTGCGCCCCGGCAACAACGCCTGGCATGGCGAGATGGTTTGTCTGCGCAAGGATGGCAGCTACTTCTCCTCCTGGCAGCAGATCAGCGCTGTCTATGACAACTTCAACAACACTACTCACTATGTGATCGCCCTTTCCGACATCAGCGCCATTCGCAAGGTGGAGGCCGAGCTGAACCACCTTGCCTATCACGATCCCCTGACCGAGCTGGGCAATCGTCATCTGTTGCAGGAGCGGCTGGCCCTTGAGCTGAAAACCGCGCAGCTCAATCGCAAACGGTTGGGGCTGCTCTTTATAGATCTGGATGGCTTCAAGCTGATCAACGACAGCCTGGGCCACGGAGTTGGCGATGAGCTGCTCAAGCGGCTGGCAGAGCGGATCCGCGGCTGCCTGCAACACAACGATCTGGCGACCCGCCTCGGGGGAGACGAGTTTCTGGTGCTGATCCCCTATCTGGAGGAGCCTGACGAGCTGGCAACCCTGGCCAATACCCTGCTGACCGTGTTGCGTGAACCGGTTGAGCTGGCCCATGAGCTGGTGGCAATCTCGGCAAGTATCGGTATCGCCATCTATCCGGATCATGCAGACAGCCCGGAAACCCTGGTCAGCGCCGCCGACAGCGCCATGTACGAGGCGAAAAGTCAGGGGCGCAACGGATTCC
Source organism: Aeromonas sp. s7(2024) (assembly GCF_040907825.1). Lineage (NCBI taxonomy): Bacteria > Pseudomonadati > Pseudomonadota > Gammaproteobacteria > Aeromonadales > Aeromonadaceae > Aeromonas > Aeromonas sp. s7(2024). The sequence goes on along the minus strand of NZ_JBFOCM010000006.1, from coordinate 161,446 downwards.
AGTTCTATACCCCCTGCATGGCGGCTCGAGCACGCGAGCGGATGCAGATTGAGCAGGGTCTGCTCAAGGCCCTGGAACTCGAACAGCTCTGCATCTTCTATCAACCCATGACCAATCTGGCCAACGGCCACCTGAGTGGACTGGAAGCCCTGCTGCGCTGGCAGCATCCCAATGAGGGGATGATAGCGCCGACCCGTTTTATTCCGGTGGCGGAGGAGTGCGGCCTGATAGAGAAAATTGGGGAATGGGTAATGCGCAACGCCTGTGAGCAGGGACAAAACTGGCTGGCCGCCGGACTGCCGGTGCCCCGCTTGTCGGTCAATGTGTCGGTGCGGGAGATGCGATCCCCGGGCTACGTTGAACGGGTCGCCGCCATTCTGGCCGAGACAGGATTTCCGCCAGAACGGCTCGAGATCGAGGTGACGGAGAGCATCATCCAGAGGGTCGAACAGAGTCTGGATCTCTTTACCCGCCTGAAAAATCTCGGCGTGCAGATTGCCATCGATGACTTTGGTACCGGCTTCTCGTCACTGAGTCTGCTCAAGACCCTGCCGATCGATCGCATCAAGATCGACCGGGCGTTTGTGCAGGCATTACCGGAAGACAAGAACAGTCGGGAGCTCTGCCGCACCATCATCAATCTGGCAGACAGTCTGGATATGGAGGTCACCGCCGAGGGAATTGAAACCAAGGCACAACACGCCTTCTTGCAGTCACTCAACTGCGGCGAAGGACAGGGCTATCTGTTCAGCAAACCACTGCATGTCGAACATATGGGAGATCGCCTGCATCAACGCTACGTCTCATAGAGGCAGGCAATCATCATCACCAGCCGGGAGGCATCAGCCTCCTGGCTGCCGACCGGGTTACCACTCAATCTGCAAGCGGGATTCCCAACCATCATCACGATCATTGAGCATGCGCGTCAACGGTGATTCGCCTGCATAACGGGGAGCTGGCTCGCTGAAGGTGAGTCTGGTACCGGGCTCCTTGGCCTGCCATGCATGACCAAGCTGATCGGCCACCCGATCCCGCAGCGCAGGTGAAGCCTCCTGATGGGTGATCGCAAACTCTTTCGGGGGTTCGCCAGCGGGCACTGGCGCATCAAACTGCCAGAGGGATGCACAGAGCAACAGAGAAAACATCATGACCTCCAATTAATCGAAACGCCCCCTTTTACCCACTCACCGATTAATTGTCACTCTTTGTCCTGTAACCAACTGTTGCCGCCTATCCAAAAGTCTAATTGCCCCCCGCCACCAAAGGTATAAGTTGTTAAGAAACCATTAAAAGATCTATTCAAAGGAGTGACAGATGAGCGAGAGCAAGGTCTACCCGGTCAAACCCCACATCAGCAGCAATGCACTGCTCGACAAGGGCGACTACGCCGCCATGTATCAGGCCTCCGTCGAGGATCCCGATACCTTCTGGGGAGAGCAGGGAAAAATTCTCGACTGGATGAAACCCTATAGCAAGGTCAAGAACACCTCCTACGATCCGGGCCATGTCTCCATCAAATGGTTTGAAGATGGCCAGCTCAACGTCTCGGCCAACTGTCTCGATCGCCATCTCGCCGAACGGGGTGACAAGGTCGCCATCATCTGGGAAGGGGACAACCCCGCCGAAGATCGCAAACTCACCTACCGCGAATTGCACAGCGAAGTGTGCAAGTTTGCCAACGTATTGAAAGCACAAGGGGTTCACCGCGGCGACGTGGTCTGCCTCTACATGCCCATGGTGCCCGAAGCCGCCATCGCTATGCTGGCCTGTACCCGCATCGGCGCGGTACACAGCATCGTATTCGGCGGCTTCTCGCCGGAAGCGCTGGCTGGCCGCATCATCGACTCGGGCTCGCGCATCGTGATCACCGCCGACGAGGGACTGCGTGGCGGCCGTCCGGTGCCACTCAAGAAAAATGTGGATGAAGCGCTCACCAACCCGGATACCCAGGTCAACAAAGTGATCGTGCTCAAGCGCACCGGCGGCAATGTCGCCTGGCACAACCACCGCGACATCTGGTGGCATGAAGCGACCGCCACCGTCAGCAGCGACTGCCCGCCCGAGGCGATGAACGCCGAAGATCCGCTCTTTATCCTCTATACCTCCGGCTCCACCGGCAAACCCAAAGGGGTGCTCCACACCACCGGCGGCTATCTGGTCTATGCCACCCTAACCTTCAAATATGTGTTCGACTACCACGAAGAGGATATCTACTGGTGTACCGCCGATGTGGGTTGGGTCACCGGTCACTCCTATCTGGTCTACGGGCCGCTTGCCAACGGCGCCACCACCATCATGTTCGAAGGGGTGCCCAACTACCCGGCCACCAACCGCATGAGTCAGGTGGTGGACAAGCACCAGGTCACCATTCTCTATACCGCCCCGACCGCCATCCGCGCCCTGATGGCCAAAGGCACCGAGGCCGTGACCGGCACCTCCCGTTCGAGCCTGCGCATCATGGGTTCGGTGGGTGAACCCATCAACCCGGAAGCCTGGGAGTGGTACTACCGCACCATTGGTGATGAGCGCTGTCCCATCGTCGATACCTGGTGGCAAACCGAGACCGGCGGCATCCTGATTACGCCGCTGCCCGGCGTCACCGACCTCAAACCGGGCTCGGCGACTCGTCCCTTCTTCGGGGTGCAACCTGTGCTGGTGGACAACATGGGCGAACCGCTGGAGGGGGCCACCGAGGGCAATCTGGTGATCACCGACTCCTGGCCGGGCCAGATGCGCACCGTATTCGGCGATCACGAGCGCTTCGAGCAGACCTACTTCTCCACCTTCCCGGGCCGCTACTTCACCGGCGACGGTGCCCGTCGCGACGAGGACGGCTACTACTGGATCACCGGTCGGGTGGATGATGTACTGAACGTCTCTGGCCACCGCATGGGTACCGCCGAAATTGAATCGGCGCTGGTGGCCCATCCCAAGATTGCTGAAGCCGCGGTGGTGGGGGTTCCTCACGAGATCAAGGGTCAGGGTATCTATGCCTATGTCACCCTGATCGCCGGGGAAGAGCCGAGCCGCGAGCTGCACAAAGAGGTGAAGGAGTGGGTGCGCAAGGAGATCGGTGCCATCGCCACGCCAGATGTCATTCACTGGGCGGAGGGGCTGCCGAAGACCCGTTCCGGCAAGATCATGCGGCGAATTCTGCGCAAAATCGCCACCGGCGAGACCGACAGCCTGGGGGATATCTCCACCCTCGCGGATCCGGGGGTAGTAGACAAACTCATTCGCGAGAAGTCGGAAGCAGCCTGATCCCGCTTCGTTTGTTGCTCAATAAAGCCGGCCCTGTGCCGGCTTTGTCGTTTCTTATCTGCCAGCAAACAGCAAGGTGGCAGCGACGAAGTATCTCAGGTCGAAACGTGCAACAAATAGCCAGATGTAGAGATTAGACCAGTAAAATGCTGCTAATTTTCACGAAATCAATATAATTGCGAAATCTGTGTGCCAGGGCACACCGATTTGCGCAGAAAATGGCTAGATTTCTGGTAGTCCACAAGATAGCTGATAGATAGCAGCATTATCATCGAGGATGTACTCAATATGTCGCAAAATCACCGCATTCTCCTGCTCAACGGACCAAACCTGAATCTGCTGGGCAAACGGGAACCGGGTATCTACGGCAGCAAGACGCTTGATGAGATCGTCGCCGATCTGAAGCTTAACGCCAGCCAACTCGGTGTCACTCTGGAACATCTGCAATCCAACGCCGAACATGAGTTGGTCAGCCGCATTCATCAGGCCATGGGCCAGGTGGATTTTATCATCATCAATCCAGCCGCCTTCACCCACACCAGCGTCGCCATTCGCGATGCGCTGCTGGGTGTCGCCATCCCTTTTATCGAGGTTCACCTGTCAAACGTCCATGCCAGGGAGCCGTTCCGTCATCACTCCTATCTGTCTGATGTCGCCAAAGGGGTCATTTGTGGTCTGGGGGCCGATGGCTACCAATTCGCTTTAACCGCGGCCGTGCACCATCTGCGCGCGGCTTGATAATCACTGATCAGATAAAGAAGAAAGAGAATGCTAATGGATATCCGCAAAATCAAGAAGCTGATTGAACTGGTTGAAGAGTCCGGCATCGCCGAACTGGAGATCTCCGAAGGTGAAGAGTCCGTTCGCATCAGCCGCAACTTCTCCGGTCAGGTGACCACCGCCATGCCGCAGATGATGATGCAGCAAGCCGCTCCGGTTGCCGCACCTGCCGCTGCCGCCCCGGTTGCCGCCGCACCGGCCGCAGATGCCGCCCCGAGCGGTCACCTGATGCGCTCCCCGATGGTTGGCTCCTTCTACCGCTCCTCCAGCCCGGATGCCAAGCCGTTCGCGGAAGTGGGTCAGCAAGTCAATGTCGGCGACACCCTGTGCATCGTCGAAGCCATGAAAATGATGAACCAAATCGAGTCTGACAAGGCCGGTGTGATCAAAGCGATCCTGGTTGAAAATGGTCAGGCCGTCGAATTTGACGAGCCGCTGTTCATCATCGAATAAGGGAAATCGCCACCCATGTTGGACAAAGTAGTCATCGCCAACCGCGGTGAAATTGCCCTGCGGATCCTGCGCGCCTGTAAAGAGCTCGGGATCAAGACAGTGGCCGTTCACTCCACCGCCGACCGGGAGCTCAAACATGTGCTGCTGGCCGACGAATCCATCTGTATCGGCAGACCGGCCAGTACTGAATCCTACCTTAATGTCCCGGCCATCATCGCCGCCGCTGAGGTAACCGGTGCTGTGGCCATCCACCCGGGTTACGGCTTCCTCTCCGAGAACGCCGATTTCGCCGAAGTGGTCGAAAAATCCGGCTTCATCTTCATCGGCCCGCGCGCCGAGACCATTCGCCTGATGGGTGACAAGGTCTCCGCCATCGAAGCGATGAAGAAAGCGGGCGTACCGTGTGTACCGGGCTCTGACGGCCCCGTCGACAACGATGCCAAGCACAACGCCGCCATTGCCAAGCGCATCGGCTATCCGGTGATCATCAAGGCCGCCGGTGGCGGTGGTGGTCGCGGTATGCGCGTGGTGCGCAATGAAGCGGAACTGGCGGGCGCCATCGCGCTGACCAAATCCGAAGCTGGCCAGTTCTTCAAGAACGACATGGTCTACATGGAGAAGTACCTGGAAAACCCGCGCCACATTGAAATTCAGGTGTTGGCAGACGGCCAGGGCAACGCCCTCTATCTGGGCGAGCGTGACTGCTCCATGCAGCGTCGCCACCAGAAAGTGGTGGAAGAGGCGCCGGCGCCCGGCATCACCGCCGAAATGCGCAAGTTCATCGGCGAGCGCTGTGTGCGCGCCTGTATCGAGATCGGCTACCGCGGCGCGGGTACTTTCGAGTTCCTGTACGAGAACGGCGAGTTCTATTTCATCGAGATGAACACCCGTATTCAGGTTGAGCATCCGGTCACCGAGATGGTCACCGGTATCGATCTGATCAAGGAGCAGCTGCGCATCGCCGCCGGTCAGCCCCTGTCGATCACCCAGCAGGATATCCGCATCCGTGGCCATGCCATCGAGTGCCGGATCAACGCCGAAGATCCGGCCACCTTCATGCCCTCTCCGGGTCTGGTGCAGCGCTTCCACGCGCCGGGTGGTCTGGGCGTGCGTTGGGACTCCCACATCTATGCCGGTTACAAGGTACCGCCCCACTACGATTCGATGATCGGCAAGCTGATCTGCTACGGCGAGAATCGTGACATTGCCATCGCCCGCATGCGCCATGCGCTGGACGAGCTGGTGGTGGAAGGGATCAAGACCAACGTACCGTTGCAAAAAGAGATCATGAAAGACGAAAACTTCCAGCACGGTGGCACCAATATCCACTATCTGCACAAGAAATTAGGTCTGTAAGGATCGCTGATAGAGACCGGACTTCCGGTGGAAGTCTGCTCCGCAAGGAGCCTCTGCTGAAAAAGGGCCATGGCGACATGGCCCTTTTTTGTTATCCTTGCGCCCCTCAAATTTGTCGGAGGCCAAGGTGAACCGTTTTGCTCTCGCCCGCCGGGAAGCAGCTTTCTGCCTGCTGCTGACCCTGTTCTACTTCTTTGCCTGGTATGGCACCGCCTATTTTATCCCGCTCCAGCTGGAGTTGTGGGGGCTGCCACTGTGGTTCCTGCTCAGTTGCATGGTGATGCCGCTGCTGTTCATTCTGCTCTGCGCCCTGATGGTGAACCGGCTGTTTGTGGAGATCCCCCTCGATACCCACGCCCCTTGCGGCAAGGAGTCATCCCATGAATCTTGAGTTGATGCTGCCGCTCGTCATCTATCTGGTGCTGGTGCTGGGGGTGGGTTTCTGGGCTAGCCGCCATCGCGCAGAAGGCAACTTCGTGCAGGAGTACTTCATCGGCAACCGCAGCATGGGCGGGCTGGTGCTGGCGATGACGCTGGTGGCCACCTACACCTCGGCCTCCTCCTTTATCGGCGGACCGGGTGCGGCCTACAAGATCGGTCTGGGCTGGGTGTTGCTGGCGATGATCCAGCTGCCCACCGTCTGGCTCACTCTGGGAGTACTTGGCAAGAAGTTCGCCATCATCGCCCGCCGGGTCAATGCGGTGACCATCAACGACATGCTGTGGGCCCGCTACCAGAGCAAGGCGGTGGTGATCCTCGGATCCGTTACTATCATCCTCGCCTTTATCGCGACTATGGTGGTGCAGTTTATCGGCGGCGCCCGCCTGCTGGAGACCGCCACCGGCCTCTCCTACCAGCAGGGGTTGATGCTGTTTGCCAGCTGTGTGCTGCTCTACACCATCATCGGCGGCTTTCGCGCGGTGGTGATGACCGATGCCCTGCAAGGGATCATCATGCTGATCGGCACCGGCGCCTTGCTGGCGGGAATTCTGATTGCCGGTGACGGCCTGCCGAACCTTATCCACCAGCTCAGGGAGATCGATCCCAAGCTGGTGAGCCCGCAAGGGGCCGGCGACATGTTGACCCAGCCCTTTATGCTGAGCTTCTGGATCCTGGTCTGTGTCGGGGTGGTGGGGCTACCCCACTCGGCGCTGCGCTGCTTTGGCTATCGCGACAGCAAGGCGCTCCATCGCGGCATTCTGATCGGCACCGTGGTCAGCGCCCTGCTGATGTTCGGCATGCATCTGGCGGGTGCCCTTGGCCGCGCCATCCTGCCGGGTATGGACAGCCCGGACAAGATCATGCCCTCCCTGATGATGGAAGTGCTGCCCCCCTGGCTGGCCGGGGTCTTTCTGGCGGCGCCGATGGCGGCCATCATGTCCACCATCGACTCCCAGCTGATCCAGGCTTCCGCCACTCTGGTCAAGGATCTCTATCTCAACTATCTGAGTCCAAAGCAGGAGAAGCTGGAAGTGCGCATTCCCCGCCTCTCTCTGCTCTGCACCCTGATCCTCGGCACTTTGGTGCTGCTGGCGGCGTTGCAACCACCCGAGATGATCATCTGGCTCAACCTGCTCGCCTTTGGCGGTCTGCAGGCGGTGTTCCTCTGGCCGCTGGTGCTCGGCCTCTACTGGTCACGGGCCAACGGCCCGGGCGCGCTGGCCAGCATGGTCAGCGGCATCGTCAGCTATGGGGTACTGAGTCAGTGGGGGATCAAGCTGGCTGGTCTGCACGCCATCGTGCCAAGCCTCACGCTGGCGCTGGTGGTCTTTATCACGGTCAGCCTGCTGACGGCACCGCCCTCGCGGGAAGTGCGCGAGCTTTTCGGGCAGAAATAATAAAAATATAAATTAGGGGTTCCAAAACTATCCCCAAATAGGTGTTTTCCGGTTAAACTGTGCGCCAAGTCACAGAACGTAGCCGCTGTATGCCCGTTAAAGCCACTCGACAAGTCGTTACTCAAGCCCTGCAGCGGCTCGGTTATGCCCTGCTGCTGCCCGTCTCCATCCTGCCGATGGCGGCGCTGATCTACCGGCTTGGTCAACCCGACGTGCTCGATTTGGCGGTGCTCTCCCTCACCGGTCAGGCGATCTTCAGCCAGATGCCGCTTATCTATGCGGTGGCGATCGCCTTTGGCCTGAGTCGGCAGGAGCTGGGCGGGCAGACGCTGGCGGGGGCGGTCAACTTCCTGCTGCTCAGCACCGCCTTCAATACGCTGGCCCCCAACCTGCACGCCGACATGATCTGCGGCCTGTTGGCGGGGCTCACCACCGCCATCATCTACCCCTGGGTTCACCAGCAAACCCTGCCCCGCTGGCTGCAGATCGCCAGGGGAGAGTTTCCCAGCCTGCTGGTGTCGGCCTTGGCCTGCCTGCTGATCGCCATCCCCCTCTCGCTGCTGTGGCCGCCGCTGGAGCGCGGGCTGACCCTGCTCACCTCCGAGCTGCTCACCACGCCGTTTGGCGCCTTCTGCTACGGCACCCTCAACCGCTTGCTGATCCCGCTCGGGCTGCATCAGGTATTGGGTAGCGTCATCGGCCTTGGCGAGAGCAACCTGCAGGCGCTGGCCACCGCCCAGCCCCTTCATGAAGGGTATGTGGCCGGTCTCTACCCTATCATCATGTTCGGCCTGCCGGGCGCCTGTTTTGCCATCTGGCTGCACCGCCAGCGGATGCAGCGGCTGCCGCAGGGCGGGCTGCTGCTCACCCTGGCGCTCACCTCGGCACTGGTGGGTATCACAGAGCCCATTGAGTTTCTGTTCGCCTTTACCGCCCCCTGGCTGTTTCTCGCCCACGCCCTGCTGACCGGGCTGTCGCTCGCTGTCTGTAGCGGGCTGGGGATCAAGGTGGGCAGTTACTTCTCCGCCGGTCTGCTGGATCTGGTGCTGAGCTATCAGGCTGGGGAGCACAGCTTCTGGCTTATTCCGGTCGGTATCCTGTTTTTCGTCGCCTACACCCTGCTCTTTTACCAACTGCTGGAGCGTGCCCCCCTCAGCATGCCGAGCAAGCCCATCGCGGTGGAGCATCCGCGCCTTGCCAGCGTTGCCCCCTCCGATCCCCAGATGCTGGCGATCCAGTACCTCAAGGTGCTGGGCGGGATGGACAATCTGGTGGCGATGAGTGTCTGTATCACCCGCCTCAGCCTGCGGGTGCGCGATATTTCACTGGTGGATGAATCCCGCCTGCTGGGCCTGGGCTGCCTCTCCTGGATCCAGCTCAACGAGCACCAGCTGGTGCTGGTGCTGGGCCCCAGCGCCAGCCTGATTGAAGGGCAGATCCGCATGCTGGCGGAGCGCCAGTCGGTCCCCCTCGGCCTCAAACCCAATCAGGAGTCGGCCAGCCAGAGCAGCTGGTAACTCAGGCAAACGGCAACCGCTCGGCCACGAAATCCATCAGGGTGCGCAGAGCGGGGGCCAGATGCTCCCGACTCGGATAGATTAGGTAGAACGGGTTGGCCGGAATGGGCTGATCCGGCAACACCTTCTGCAGCCGCCCCGCCGCCAAATCCCCTTCACAGACATGGTGGGGCAACAGGGCAATCCCCCCGTCATGAAGCGCCATCTCCCGCAGCGCCAACAAGCTGTTGCTGACACAGGCCCCCTGCGGCCGCCAGCCACCCTCCTGCAATGGCCACACCGGCATGGCCGAGTGCACCAGACAGGCATAACGGCCCAGCTCGCTCAACTGTTGCGGCATGCCGTGGGCCGCCAGATAGGCGGGCGCTGCCACCAGATGACGCGCCACCTGACCGATACGCCGACAGATGAGGCTGGAGTCTTTCAGCGGCGCCGCCCGCAGCGCCAAATCATAACCTTCCCCCACCAGATCGAGCTGATCGTCGCTCAGGGTCAGCTCCAGCACCACCTCGGGATAGAGGGCGCGAAACTCGGCGAGGATCCGGCCAAGCAATAGAGTACCGGTCGCCTCGGGGGCGGTGATCCGCACCCGCCCCGCCGGGGCCGAGCGCAGCCGTGCCATCGCCAGATTGGCACTGCGGGCCAGTGCCAGCAGCCCCTGACAGTGCTCCACATAGAGCTCCCCCTGCGGGGTCAGGCTCAACCTGCGGGTGGTGCGCTGCAACAGCCGCACCCCGAGCTGGGATTCGAGCCGCGAGATCTTCTGGCTCACCGACGACTTGGGCATACCAAGCAGCTCGGCGGCCCGGGTAAAGCTCCCCTGCTCTACCACGGTGGCAAACAGCCCCATCAACTCCAGATCGACATTGTTCATATATTCAAACAGTCTTTACCGATTACCCATCTTAATCTTGATAATCAACCAGACTAGAGTGAGTGGCAATCCCGAACACAGCGATTTGAAAGGAAAAACCATGAAAGCCATTGCCCTGACTCACTATCTGCCAAGCGACCACCCCGACTGCTTCATCGCCGCCAACCTGCCCGATCCGGTTCCGGGTCCGCGGGATCTGCTGGTGCGGGTCACCGCCACCTCCGTCAATCCGGTGGATACCAAGGTGCGTTCCCCCAAGGCCAAAATTGAAAGCTCGCCTCGGGTACTCGGCTGGGATGCGGTGGGGGAAGTGATCGCCACCGGCAGCGAAGTCACCCTGTTCAAGACGGGCGACCGGGTCTGGTATGCCGGTGATATCAGCCGCCCGGGCAGCAACAGCGCCCTGCAACTGGTGGATGAGCGCATCGCCGCCATCGCCCCCACCAGCTTGAGCGATGTGGAGGCCGCCGCCCTGCCGCTCACCGCCATCACCGCCTGGGAGACCCTGTTCGAGCGCTTTGCCCTCGCCCGCGAGAGCCGTGGCAAACTGCTGATCATCGGCGGCGCCGGTGGCGTTGGCTCCATCGCCATCCAGCTGGCCCGCCAACTCACCGGTATGGAGGTGATTGCGACCGCCTCCCGCCCCGAAAGCCGCGAGTGGTGCCTCGAGATGGGCGCCCATCAGGTCGTGAACCATCACAAGTTGCAGGAGGAGCTGACCGCCCTTGGCATCACTCAGGTCGATGCCATCTTCTGCACCAACGCCACCGCCGAGCACTGGGCCACCATGGCCGGGCTGATCCGCCCGTTCGGCCATATCTGTACCATCGCCGAATCGAGCGAGCCGTGGGATCTCTCCCTGCTCAAGAGCAAGAGCGTCACCTTCAGCCAGGAGTTCATGTTCACCCGCTCCCTGTTCCAGACGCCGGACATGATCGAGCAGCACCGCCTGCTCGGCCGGGTGGCGGCACTGGTCGATGAAGGGGTATTGCAGACCACCCTGACCAGAACCATCTCGTCACTGACCCCGATCACGCTGGCTCAGGCCCATGCCGAGGTGGAAGCGGGCCGTATGGTTGGCAAGCTGGTGATCGACATGAGCGGCTTTGCCAACTAAGCCCTCCAACGCACCATGATGGGATAAGTTCACCAAGGAGATGCCCCAAACGGGCACAATCAGCGGCACTCATGACAGCCTGTGGCAGACCAACGTCCGACAATCAGCCAAAAAAGAGGCCATTTCGCGAGAAATGGCCTGAATACCTGAACATTGGGGTAACAATCACACACATATCCTTATGCAGGACATATTAGTCTTTGCATCTGGCGTGCCAACAGCAGCATGAATGCGCCAAAACGGCGTCAGCCCGTCCTTGAGCAAGGTGCCGACCTTGCTCTTTTTTTGTCTGGCAGACTGTTTACCAAGGCAAACAAGCGCAGATAAAAAAATGCCACCCGAGGGTGGCAGTGAAAGATGACGGAACTTGAGCAAAGCGTTCAGCGAAAACCGGTCGTCTTCGCCTGCATAGAGCAATACAGGAAACGTGCCAATCCGGCAAAAGCCCCCGAATCCCTCCACGTCATGGGCAAACCACGACAGCACTGCCCCATGATGGTAGAATCTCGCGGTTTCACATTTATGAAGAGTCGACGCCATGCCCTGGATACAAATTCGAATCAACGCCACTGCCAAGACCGCAGACAAGGTGAGCAACATGCTGCTGGGGCGTGGAGCCCAGGCGGTGACCTTTATGGATGCCAAGGATGTGCCCGTCTATGAACCCATGCCCGGTGAAACCCCGCTCTGGGGCGAGACCGAAGTGATGGGTCTGTTCGATGCCGAAACCGATCCGGCTCCCACCATCGCCTTCTTCCAGCAGATCTTCGGCGAAAACGTCGGCTACAAGGTCGAGCAGCTGGAGGACAAGGACTGGGTGCGCGAGTGGATGGATCACTTCCACCCCATGCAGTTTGGCGAGCGCCTCTGGATCTGCCCGAGCTGGCGCGATGTGCCGAACCCCGATGCAGTCAACGTCATGCTGGATCCGGGTCTGGCCTTCGGTACCGGTACCCACCCCACCACAGCGCTTTGCCTGCAGTGGCTGGACGGGCTGGATCTGGCCGGTAAAACCGTTGTCGACTTTGGCTGTGGCTCCGGCATTCTCGGCATCGCCGCCCTGAAACTGGGTGCTGCCCGCGTCATCGGCATCGACATCGACCCGCAGGCCATTCAGGCCAGCCGCGACAACGCCGCGCGCAATGGCGTCGCCGACCAGATTGAGCTCTACCTGCCGGCCGACCAGCCGCAAGATGTCGAAGCGGACGTGGTGGTCGCCAACATCCTGGCCGGCCCGCTGCGCGAACTGGCACCGCTGATCGCCGGTCACGGCAAGCCGGGCAGCCTGATGGCCCTCTCCGGCGTGCTGGAAAGTCAGGCCCCGGAACTGGAAACCATCTACGGCCAGTGGTTCGAGATGGACCCGACCGCCGTCAAGGAGGAGTGGTGCCGTCTCTCCGGCCGCAAACACGGCTAAGTGCGGACAACATAGACGCCAAGCTCGTACTATCAGGGCTCCCGTTCGGGGGCCCTGATTGTTTTGGCCTGTCGGGCTCATCCCAGTCCGTGGACATGGGCTTGATCGCCCTCCCTTCTGATTGTGTTCGTTTGAAAACAACAGACACCTTTTATTCCGGTAAGATAGCGGTCCGAGCCAACGCAACCGAGAAGGATTTCTTATGCGGATTGCCATTCTGGATGACTATCAGGATCAGGTGCGCCACCTCCCCTGCTTTACCCTGCTGGCGGGTCATGACGTCACCATCCTCAACCAGAGCGAACCCGATACAACGCGCCTTGCCGCCCTGCTGGAAGGAATGGAAGCACTGGTGCTGACCCGCGAGCGTACCCGCATCGACGAACAGCTGCTGATGCGGCTTCCCACCCTTAAACTCATCAGCCAGACCGGCAAAGTCAGCCAGCATATCGACCCGGCACTATGCCAGCAGTACGGCGTTGCCGTGGCAGAAGGGATCGGCAGCCCTATTGCTCCCGCCGAGCTCTGCTGGGCGCTCATTATGGCAGCCTCCCGCCATATACCTGCTTACAGCCAGGCGTTAAGCCAAGGCCAATGGCAGCAATCTGGTGACCTCGGTTTGGGACGCACGCTGCATGGGCTGACGCTCGGCATCTGGGGCTACGGCAAGATAGGCCAGCGGATCGCCCGCTATGGCAAGGCATTTGGCATGTCGGTACTGATATGGGGCAGTGAGGCTTCGCGCAGGCAGGCCGAGCTGGATGGCTATGCCTACGCCTCCAGCAAGGAGGCACTCTTCAGTCAAGCCGATATCCTCACGCTGCATCTGCGCCTGAGCGAGGCAACCCGCGGCGCTGTTACCCGCGCAGATCTGGCCCGCATGAAAGTTGACTCTCTGCTGGTCAATACCAGCCGTGCCGAACTTATCGAGCCGGGCGCCCTCTATGCAGAGCTAAGTACCCATCCTGGAAAACGGGCCGCGCTCGATGTATTTGACATCGAGCCGGCGACACAGGAAAGCGAGCCCCTGCTGCGCCTGCCCAATGTACTGGCGACGCCTCATCTCGGCTATGTGGAGCAAAACAGCTACGAACTCTACTTTCGCGTGGCGTTCGAGAATGTACTGGCCTTTGCCGAAGGCAGACCTGCCAACCTGGTTCTGCCCGTATCGGGTGGATGATCACGTTACTTCTGCCGTATTGGCGCCAATATCCAAATCCCTGGCAGATAAAGGAAAGCAACCTTCATGAGCGAATACCAGAAGATGATCTGCAGCCAACCTTACAACTGCATGGCACCCGAGCTGGCCCTGTTGCGCCGGGAGGCGGCACGGCGCTATCGCCGTTTCAATCAGGCGGAAGATGAGGCTGAGCAGCGGGCACTACTGGCGGAGCTGATTGGCGAACTGGCAGAGAACGCCTTTATCTGCCCGCCCCTCTACTGCACCTATGGCCGCCACATCCACCTGGGCAAGGACTCCTACATCAATATGGGGGCGACCCTGCTGGACAATGCCCCTATTCGCATCAGCGCCCATGTGATGATTGGGCCAAATGTGCAGATCTATACCGCAGCCCATGCGCTGGAGGCCGACGAACGGATTCAGGGAACAGAGACGGCGCTGCCGGTCACCATTGAAGACAAGGTCTGGATTGGGGGCAGCGCCATCTTGCTGCCCGGCGTCACCATAGGGCGGGAGGCGATCGTCGGCGCAGGCGCCGTAGTCACCAAAGATGTACCGGCCGGAGCTCGGGTAGTCGGTAATCCAGCCCGGATCCTGCCAGCCAAAAACAGGGCATAAGGCAGCCAACCGGGTTGTATGCCGATACCGCCATCAGTTCACAACAGCCCCGACACCCCATAAAAAAATAAAGCCCAATGTCACGAAGACGTTGGGCTGTTAAAAGGTGCTACGGAATTGCGACTCTCATCGCAGAAAAATTAGAAGGAGTGCCCTTCTAAACTGGCAGGGAGATATTAGCGAATGCGCAAACGTTTTACATAGTGAAATACAACAGGATTGCGAGGTACATCGCACTATTTAAATAATTACCTGCTATGACGCGCGAAGCCTCTTTGACCCATTTATTTTCCCCAATTTCTCTGGTTACTATTCACGGTTAAACAGAAAAGCCCCGATTTCTCGAGGCTTTGCTTCTCTCAACCGCAACGTGGCCGAAAAGTCAGAAACGGCGGACAAACTCATCGAGCGGCAGTTCGCGCAGTTTACGCGCTTCCAGCATGGGGGTGCCGAGGTAGAGGAAACCCACCAGCTGATCCTCTGCCGCCAGTCCCAATCCCTTGTTGATCTGCTCATCGAAGATAAACCAGCCGGAGCGCCAGATGCCGTTGAAGCCCTGCGCCTGCGCAGCCATCTGCATCGCCATCAGGGCACAACCGGCAGAGAGCTCCTGCTCCAGTTTCGGCACCTTGGGGTGATCCTGATAACGGGTTGCCACAGCGACGATCAAGGGCGCCCGCAGCGGCGCTTCGCTGCACTTCTTGATGCTCTCTTCATCTTCGCCACGGGCACGGGCCGCCTCGGCCAGCAGCTTGCCCAGCCGCTCACGCCCCTCCCCTTCAAACAGAATGAACTGCCAGGGGGTCAGGGTGCCGTGATCCGGCGCGCGCAGGCCCGCCTTGAGGATATTGTCGAGCACCTCACCGCTCGGGGTGGGATCGGCGAGACGGCCACAGGAGTGACGATTGAGCAACAGGGTGAGGGCATCCATGGGCAATTCCTTCTCTGGGGCAATGATGGCGCTACCTTAGCACAGCACCGAATGAAGAAAACCCCTGAGGCTCAGGGGTTTATCGCACTATAAAGGACAAGAGGGCACAGTTGGCTAGATGATCGCAGCCAGCTCGGCCCCTTGCCGGATGGCGCGCTTGGCATCCAGCTCGGCAGCCACGTCGGCTCCGCCGATGATATGCACCGGCTTGCCTGCCGCCTGCAACCCGGCCTGCAGTTCTTTAAGGGGCTCCTGCCCGGCGCAGACGATAACCTGATCCACCGGCAGACACTGCTTGGTCTCGCCCACCTGAATGTGCAAACCCGCGTCATCGATCCCCAGATATTGCACCCCGGAGAGCATCTGCACCTTGCGGTTCTTGAGCACGGTACGGTGGATCCAGCCGGTTGTCTTGCCAAGTCCGTCACCCACCTTGCTCTCCTTGCGCTGGAGCAGCCAGATCTGACGCTCGGGGGCGTCGATTTCAGGAGCCGTGAGGCCACCGCGCTCGCCGAGTTGCTTGTCAATGCCCCACTCCTTGAGCCAGTGATCACGGTGCCCATCGGCATCCATCTCCACTTTCTTCTCTACCAGATACTCAGCTACATCGAAGCCGATGCCGCCGGCACCGATCACCGCCACCTTCTGGCCGACCGGTTTGTGATCCCGCAATACATCGAGATAACTCATCACCTTGGGATGTTCGATGCCCGGAATATTGGGGGTGCGCGGACGAATACCGGTAGCGAGGATCACCTCGTCAAAACCGCCGCCGAGCAGGCTCTCGGCACTCTGGCGCTGGCCCAGATAGAGCTCGACGCCGCACTTCTCCAGCCGTTTGGCGAAATAGCGCAGGGTTTCGTGAAACTCCTCCTTGCCCGGGATCTGCTTGGCGAAGTTGAACTGGCCGCCGATTTCGCTGGCCTGATCGAACAGGCTCACCTGATGACCGCGCTCGGCAGCGTAGCAGGCAAATGCCAGCCCGGCCGGGCCCGCCCCCACCACCGCCAGTTTTTTGGGCTGGGGCACGCGGCCAAAGGTCAGCTCGGTCTCGAAACAGGCGCGGGGATTGACCAGACAGGAGGCGCGCTTCTGCTTGAACACATGGTCGAGGCAGGCTTGATTGCAGGCGATGCAGGTGTTGATCTCGTCCGCCCGGTTCTCGGCCGCCTTGATGACAAACTCCGGGTCCGCCAGGAAAGGGCGCGCCATGGAGACCATATCCGCCTCGCCACCCGCCAGAATCCGCTCGGCCACCTCGGGGGTGTTGATACGGTTGGTGGTAATGAGGGGCACCTTGAGGTGTTTTTTCAGCTCCGCTGTCACCCAGCTGAAGGCGCCGCGTGGCACGCTGGTGGCGATGGTGGGAATGCGCGCTTCGTGCCAACCGATACCGGTGTTGATCAGGGTCACCCCCACAGCTTCCAGCGCTTTGCCAAGGGCAATCACCTCTTCCAGGGTCGAGCCCTGCTCCACCAGATCCAGCATGGAGAGGCGGAAGATAATGATGAAGTCGGTGCCGACCCGCTCGCGGATGGCGCGGACAATCTCCACCGGGAAGCGCATCCGGTTTTCGCTGCTGCCGCCCCAGCCATCGGTCCGTTTGTTGGTGCGCTCGCAGATGAACTGGTTGATGAGATAGCCTTCCGAGCCCATCACCTCGACGCCGTCATAACCGGCTGCCTTAGCCAGCGCTGCTGTAGCCGCGAAGTCGCGAATGGTGCCGCGGATCTGTCGCTCGCTCATGGCGCGTGGCTTGAACGGGGAGATGGGTGCCTTGAGGGCGCTCGGCGCCAGACTGAACGGATGATAGGCGTAACGACCGGCATGGAGGATCTGCAGCGCTATCTTGCCCCCCTCCTGATGCACGGCGCTGGTCACCTTCTTGTGCTTGCTCACCTGCCAGGGGAAGCTTAGCTGGGAGCCGTGAGGCACCAGCCGACCGCGCAGGTTGGGGGCAATGCCGCCGGTGACGATAAGGCCAACACCACCACGGGCGCGCTCGGCATAAAAGGCGGCCAGCTTGTCAAAACCGCCCTTCTCCTCTTCGAGGCCGGTATGCATGGAGCCCATCAACACGCGATTGCGCAGCTGGGTAAAACCGAGGTCAAGGGGCTTCAGCAGATGGGGATAGCGACTCATGATGCCTTCCTCTTTAAGGCCAGGGTGCATGGAACAACGCCCAACACCCGGTTGCGCAGCTGGGTAAAACCAAGGTCGAGCGGGGTCAGCAGGGTCGGATAGCGGCTCACGATGCCTCCAGTTAATTTTTTGTTATCAAACTGAGGCTAGAGTAAAGAATCGAAAATTCTTTTTCAAACAAATGTTTGGACAATTTTTCAGCGAACAGCCGTGCCCTGAACGAAGATAGACGGGATCCGCCAGTCGGAAATGGCAATTTCGCCCGCAACTGGTTAATAATGGCTCTTCTCTACCCATTAACAGGGCGATAACGCGACTATGTCTATTTTCAAAGGTCTGGGTTGGTTGTTCCGCAGCCTGTGGCGCCTGCTCAATTTCACCCGGCTGATGCTGGTCAATCTGCTGTTTCTCATCGTAGTGCTGGTCATCGTCTTCAGCGTCAGCCAGAAAGAGGCTCCCAAGGCGCCCATCGAAGGGGCGCTGACCCTCAATCTCAACGGCGTGCTGGTGGAGCAACGCTCCCAGACAGATCCCACCGTACAACTGCTGCGCCAGATGGACAGCAGCGACGAGCAGCCGAGCGAGATCGTCCTCTCCGACCTGCTGTGGGCCATCAAGAGTGCCAAGGATGACGAGCGCATCAAGGCGCTGGTGATCAAGCCGCAAGGGCTGCAGGGAGCCAACTTCACCAAACTGCAGGAGGTGGCGAGTGCCATCGACTCCTTCCGGGAGAGCGGCAAACCGGTGATCGCCATGGCCGACTTCTACACTCAAGGCCAGTACCTGCTGGCGGCCCACGCCGATCACGTGCTGCTCAACCAGAGCGGCGCCGTGGTGATTGAGGGGCTTGGTGTCTACCAGACCTACTTCAAGTCGGCGCTGGAGAAGCTCAACATCACCCCGCATGTATTCAAGGTCGGCACCTACAAATCCTTCGTCGAACCCTATACCCGCGACGAGATGTCCCCCGAGAGCAAAGAAGCAAACCAGCGCTGGCTGGATCAGCTGTGGCAATCCTATGTGGCTGACGTAGCCGAGCAGCGGGAGATCGAACCCGAGGCGGTCGCGCCAGGCAAGGATCGCTTCCTCGAGCTGCTGCGCAAAGCCGGTGGCAATGCCGCCAACTACGCCCTCGACAACGGTCTGGTGGATCAGCTGGCCACCCGCGACGAGATGACCCAGGCGGTCATTAAAGAGGTGGGTGAAGCGGACGACCACGGCTGGAAAGGGGTCGGCCTGAAAGAGTATCTGGCTGCCATTCCGGAACAATATCCCCAGAGCGGCAAGGATGAGGTGGGTCTGGTGGTCGCCAGCGGCGCCATCATGGATGGCGTCCAGCCTGCCGGCACCATCGGCGGTGATAGCCTCTCCGACCTGCTGGCCGATGCTCGCCGCGATGACAAGGTCAAAGCAGTGGTCCTGCGGGTCGACAGCCCGGGCGGCAGCGCCTTCGCCGCCGAGCAGATCCGCGCCGAGCTGCTGGCCCTGAAACAGGCAGGCAAACCGGTAGTTGTCTCCATGGGCAGCTATGCCGCCTCCGGTGGCTACTGGATCTCCGCCGATGCGGACAAGATCTTCGCCTCCCCGACCACCCTCACCGGCTCCATCGGGGTGTTCGGCATGTTTGCCACCATCGACAAGGCGTTGGCCCAGTTCGGCGTGCATACCGACGGGGTTGGCACCACAGATTACGTTGGCGTCGGCCCGACCCGCGCCCTGCCGGATCACGTCGGTCGGGCAATCCAGCTGAGCGTGGAAGATACCTACCAGCGCTTCATCGGTCTGGTCAGCAAGGGCCGCGGCCTGAGCCCGGAAGAGGCCGAAAAAGCGGCCGAAGGCCGAGTCTGGACCGGCGAAGATGCCAAGGCCCTGGGTCTGGTGGACGAGTTCGGCAATCTGGATGACGCCATCAAGGCCGCCGCCGAACTGGCCAACCTCAAGGAGTGGCAGGTGACCCCCATCGAGCAGGAGGAGTCCACCAAGGACAAGTTCCTGCGCCAGCTGTTTGACAGCAGCGCCCAAGTGCTGGCCCCCCAGTTGCAAAGCTGGCTGCCAGTCGGCTTTGGCAAGGCCTTGGTGGAAGTGAACCGCAGTCTCGACCCGCTCACCCGCTTCAACGATCCGCAAGGCACCTACGCCTTCTGCCCGGTCTGCGTGCAGTAAGCAAGCGGTGACTCTCCCCATAAAAAACGGCGACCATCTGGTCGCCGTTTTCTTTATTCAGCCAGTGCGCGCGGCACCGCCAACTTGCTCAATCAGGGATTGAGGCGGGTCGGCATACCGGTACGCTGTTCCAGCACCTGCTTGACCACGTTGGAGTCAGACTCGGCGTGCGCGATGAAGCGGGTGATGGCCGGTGTCATCGGGAGCGGCACGGAGGCGGTGGAGTTGAACTCCTCCTCGGTGCGCGACAGCGGCTCGTGTACTTCCATGTAGCGACCGCCATCCGGCTCGACCGTGGTCTTGACCGGCTGGTTGACGAACTGGACGCGGGTGCCGACCGGCACGTTGTCGAACAGATACTTGATGTCGTCAGCGCGCAGACGCACGCAGCCGCTGCTCACCCGCAGACCGATACCGAAGGTGGCGTTGGTGCCGTGGATGGCATAGAGGTTGCCGATATAGAGGGCGTGCAGACCCATGGGGTTATCCGGACCGGCTGGCCATACTGCCGGCAGGGTCTTGCCCTGGGCGGCATAGCGACGACGGATGTTCTCGGTCGGGGTCCAGGTCGGGTTGGCGCGCTTGCGCTCTACCTTGGTGATCCAGTTCTCCGGGGTGTTTACCCCCAGCTGACCGATGCCGATGGGCAGCACTTCCACCACGTTCTTCCCTTTCGGGTAGTAGTAGAGACGCATCTCGGCAACGTTGATGACGATCCCTTCGCGGGGCGCGTTGGGCAGGATCAGCTGGTGGGGGATGATCAGGGTGCTACCCGCCTTCGGCAGATAGGGATCTACGCCCGGGTTGGCTTCCATGATGTTGGTCAGACCCAGCTGGAAGTCAGCAGCGATCTGCTCCAGCGGACGGTTGTCCGCAGGCACCACGTATTCCTGGTTTTCACCGATCAGGCGGCTGTTGGCCGCAGGCAGACGGTACTCGACGGCGGCAGCCTGCTGGCTGACCAGCGCAAATGTGCATAAAAGGGCCGAAGCGGCAGTGCGAAGGGGATTCATAAAATTCCTGTGTGGTTTCCTGTACCAAATGGGCCGGGGGCCGTCTCATCCTCGGTCTGCCGGTGGCGGGTCAACCTGCCCCACGACGCCAATAACCGAGCGCGCATTCTTTCCTGAGTCGGCCAAAATTTCAACTTCCATATGTTGCTTTTCTTGTTAAAAGTAGCCGTTTTCGGTGTGACGCTTATCAACAGGGCAAAAGCCACACAGGCAAGTCGCAGCAAAGAGAAAGATGAATGGCACGGCCCGCCTGTCAGCAAGCCACCCGAGCCCCATCAACCACAACGCAGCGCCACCTTGCTTCACGGTTGCAGCCCTAGCTGAAACGTTTGTCACACCGGGAGAGATAGACCAATGTCGATAGAGGCTCTGTATTGGCATGAAGAGGGATAAAACCGCGCATCGGCCACCCGCCGGTGCTGGCAGCCACCATAAAAAAACCGCTCCGAAGAGCGGTTAATGGAGCCACCAGGCAACCATAAAAGGGACTACAGGTAGTTGTCATTGGAATTACTGGACGGCTGCCTCTCCGGTGCCACTCTGCTCCTTGAGGAAGCTGATCCACGGAGATGCCCGACCGCTGACGTTGCCATTCTGAGCCGCCTGGGTGAAGGCGTTGAGGGCCTCCTTCGGCTTTTGTTGCTCAAAATAGGCGACCCCGGTCAGGAACTTGAGATCAGCACGCTGTTCACCATTGGCATTGGCGGCCGGTTTGGCGGCCAGCGCCACCAGATCCTGATAGCGTTTGCTCTGGATCATCATGCGTGCCATTTTCAGCTGCAATTCGGCGCTCGGGACCAGCTGGTAGGATTTGGCCAGGGTATCGATGGCCGGATCCAGCTCCTTGGCCTGATGCCAGTAGTTGGCCAGGGTCTTGTAGTTGCCGGCGCTCGGCTCAATCAGCCCATCCTTCATCCCCTTCTCCATCACCCGGGCGGCGCGATGGGGAATGCCGGTGAAGGCGAGGTAGTTGGCGAGGCGCTGCAGCTCGGCGGCCTCGGTCAACATGCCGAGGTTGTAGGCCGACTCCAGCGCCGCCAGCGCCTTGGCATCGTTGCCTGCCTGCATATGCATGGCCGACAGCTGGGTCCAGTACTTCTTCTTCTCCGGGAACATGTTGACCAGAGAGGTCAGCACCTCGGTCGCCGGTTTGTACTGTTTCAGCTCGTAGTGAGCGCCCATCTTCAGCAGATACCAGGACTCCGGCGCTTTACCTGCCGACAGCTTGATCGCCTGATCCACCGCCGGAATCGCGTCACGGTACTGCTTGAGCTGCACGTGTGCGTTGGCCAGCGTGATATAGGCATGGGAGTTGGGCTTGTCATCCTTGCCCTGGTTGGCAAACCACTCCTTCATGGTCTTGATCGAGCCCTGATAATTACCCTCCGCCATATAGAGCTGGGCCAGGTTGTAGCGCACCTGCTGGGCCACAGGTGGCGGCAGGCCGCCTGTCGCGATGGCATCAGCAAAGTACTTGGTCGCCTGACCGTATTTCTCCTGCTGGGCGGCTACGAAACCGAGAGTCTGCAATATGACCCCCTTGTCGTAGACCCGCTCGCCCGCGCTGGAGAGGGCATCTTGCAGCTTGGCATTGGCCTCGCCGTATTTCTTCTCGGTGATCAGCTCCTGCGCCTTGTTGACCGCCCGATAGGCCCGATCCGACAGGGCCGGCTGCTCGGCGGCCCAACTGGCGGTGCTGAGCAGCACCGCCATGGCGACCGGGGCGAGGATCATCTTGTGTAACTTGTTCATCGCCACCTTCCTTAGTTGACCGCAAACTCGATCTCTTGCTGCATACGGCTCGCCTGCGGCTTGCCATCCACCATGGCCGGTTTGAACGTCCACTTGGCGATGGTTTTGCGCGCCTCTTTACCGAGGTCATAGCTGCGCGGCTCTTCCTTGACGATCCGCACGTTGCTGACGGTGCCGCGCTCGGTGACGGTGAACTCCACCAGCACCTTGCCGGAGGCCAGCCCCGCCAGTGCCGCCTTGCGGGGCATCATGGGCTCGAAGGTTGCCAGCGGAATAGCGCCGTTGTTGCCACCGACGCCGCCACCACCACCGCCGGTGCTGTAAGCACCCAGCGCGTTACCACCACCGATATTGACCGGGATGTCGAGCTTGGGCATGTCCATCGGCGCGCTCTCCATCTTCGGCCGATCCGTGCTGGCCACCTCCATCTCGGGAGGCGGTGGCGGACGCTTGGGCGGCGGCGGTTTGGGCAGCTCCCGCTGTTTCTCTTGCAGGGTCTCCTGGGGCTTGAGGCGGATGAAATCGGTCATGGTGACGTCATCCTTCTCCACCAGCTCCCGGTGATCCGGTGTGATCAGCTTGTTCATTCCCAGAAACAGAAAGAACACCACCACACAGGAGACCGCCAACGATATCAGGTATCTCATAGGTCTCTCTCCGGCATCAGCTGCTCTTGTCTGCCGCGATGGAGATGTTCTGGACACCGGCCATGCGGATCTGATCCATGACCTGCACCACCAGACCGGAACGGGATTCGTTATCGGCCTGGATCACCACGGCGCTCTCCGGGTTTTCGGCCCGCAGCCGCTCGATGTTGGCGCGCACCGCCCCCACCTCAACCACCCGCTTGTCGACCCAGACCTGACCGTTTTCGCGCACCGCGACCATGATATTGCCCTTCTTCACCGTCTCGGCCGTGCTGGCACTGGGACGGTTGATCTCGACACCGGACTCCTTGACGAAGGAGGTGGTGACGATGAAGAAGATCAGCATGATGAACACTATGTCCAGCATGGGGGTCAAATCGATAGCCGCCTCGTCAGCACCGCTGTCGCTGTAACGTTTTCTCATAGCAGAAACTCCTTGCTTGTTCTGTGCCCCCGGCAGGCCATGCCTCGCCGGGGGTATGCATCCTGCGTCAACCGTGTTTCAAGTTGTCTTCCAGCTTTTGCACCGCCAGTTTGGCCTTGTGATCGAGCTGGTTGACAAAAAACAGGCCGGAAAGGGCGGCGATCATGCCCGCCATGGTCGGTACCGTTGCCTTGGAGATCCCCGATGCCATCGCCCGCGGCGAACCGGTGCCGGTGATGGCCAGGGTGTCAAACACCTGCACCATCCCCACCACGGTGCCGAGCAGCCCCATCAACGGGCAGAGAGCGATCAGCACCTTGATGACCGGCATCCCCTTGTCCACCGCCATGGCAACCCGTGAGACCAGCTCGCGCCGGATCTGCTTGGCAGACCAAGAGAGGTGATCGGTGCGGGCCAGCCAGGTGGCCTTGGTCTGCTTCACCTGCTTGGGGTAAACCGCCATGAAGTAGAACCAGCGCTCCAGCAACAGGGCCCACATCATCAGGGTCAGGAAGAACAGGGCGACCAGTACATCGCCCCCCAATCCCAAAAACCGGCGGACCGACTCGACTTCTTCAATCAACCAGAACCACATGGGTGACTCCTTACGCTGCGGCTTTGGAGGCGTGCAGACGTTCCTGATAACGGGCCACGAAACCGGCGCTCTGCTCTTCCAGCACCTGGATCAGACGACGACTCTGGGTCTGCACTATGGTGTAGAGGAACAGCATGGGCACCGCGACGACCAGACCCTGCATGGTGGTCACCAGCGCCTCGGAGATACCGCCCGCCATCAGCTTGGGATCGCCGGTACCGAACAGGGTGATGGCCTGGAAGGTGGCGATCATCCCCACTACGGTGCCGAGCAGGCCCAGCAGCGGCGCGACGGAAGCGATCAGCTTGATGATGCTGATACCCTTCTCGAACTTGGGCACGTTGCGCAGGATGATCTCGTCGAGCTTGGACTCCAGATCCTCGATGTTGTCACCGCGATGGCTCTGGTAGGCTCCCAGCATGTCACCAATGGGGTTGCCCTTGATGATCTGATCGGATTTCAGCTGCTTGCGCATGGACGAGCCGATCAACGACAGCCGGATACCGCAGAAGATGGCCAGCAGGGTACCGAGCACACCGAGCACCATGATGACGTAACCCACTTCACCACCCTGATCGATCCGCTCCTTGAGAGTCGGTGACTGCACCAGCAGAGAAAGGATCACGCCGCGAGATGGGTCGATAAAGATGGGTTTGACCCCGTCACCGCCCTGTTCAAACTCGGCGATCGGTTCCAGCACCCCCTTGTCAGGTTGACGGGAAAGCTGCTCGAACTTGCCGGTCTCCGGCACGAAGGTGAGGTACTTGCCTTCGGAGACAGTGTTGAACTCACCGATCTGGGTGACCGTCTTCTCGGCCTGGTTGCCTTCGCCGTAGACCACGGTCGCCGGGATCTGGCTCACCTTGCCACCGTCCACCATGCGGCTGAGGGTGGTGGTCCAGAACGCTTCCAGATCGTCGCTGGAGGGGAGCTCTTTACTCTCGGCCAGACGGGTCAGCAGCGCGGTCTGTTCCGGATGCTCGACCCGACGAGCGGAGGCGTTGAAGATCCCCTTGAACTCACCAGCGAACTGACGCAGCACACCAAACATCTCGCCCATGTTGCCGGAACGCTGGCGCAGGGTTTCAGTCAGCTCGGTCAGCTGCTTGTCGTTGGCATCAAAGGTCGCCTTGAGCTGCTCGCCCTTGGCGGTTTCGGCTGCCAGCTCGGCCTTGGCCTTGGCCAGCAGCGCCCCCTGCTCGTTCTTGTCAGCCAGGAAGCGGGCTTCCCGCTCCTTGTTGAGTTGGGATTCGCTCAGGCTGGAGGCCTTGACCTGATTCAGCAGCGCATTGAGATCCACCGGTTTTTCGGCGGCGGTCACCGGCAGGGTGACCAGGGTTGCTCCCGCAATCAGGGAGGCAATCGCAAGTTTGATTCCTTTCATGATGCTTTCTCCGCAGTTTGAACCGGCAGCTTGATCAGAGCGGGAGGCGCCTGCTTCTTGGCGATGCGAAGGCCCTGTTCAACCGCACTGCGATACTCCTGGGGCAACTCTTCCCACTGGCGAGTCTTCTTGTTCCACATCCCGGTTTCATTGCCATCCGGGGATTGATAAAGCAGCGCGATGCGGCCAACCCGCAGGAACTCGTAGGTCTTCTCGCTGCCATCCTTGTCCAGGCTCGCCTTGTAGGATTCGATGGTGCGGCTGAAGCCCTCCTCGATCTGGTAGGCCTCCAGGATCTTGCGGTACTTCTCGGAGATGGTGACATCGGCCCGGTTCATCAGGTCGGTCAGGGCTGCTACGCGGTCCTCGCGCTCGACCTTCTGGAACGGCAGATCCAGCGCCACAAACTGCTCGAGGGAGTCGATCATCTTGAGCATCAGGGGGACGACTTCGGTGCTGGTCTGATCAATCTGGGCGATCTGCTTTTGCATCGACGCCAGCTCGGCACTCTGGGACTCGACCATCTTGCTCACCTGCTCGTTGTAGGTGCGCAGACTGTCGACCTGACGCAGGGCGGCCTTGTACTGGGCCAGTGCGGATTCGGCAGATTCGGCATAGCTGTCGATCTTCTGCTGGGAAACTTTGGATGCGTTGTCGGTGGCGGCTTGAGCGTCCACGGCCTGACTGGCAGTGGCGGCACTCAGACTGAAGCTGGTCAACAAGGCGGCCGAAACCAG
The DNA here is from genome assembly GCF_040907825.1 of Aeromonas sp. s7(2024). Taxonomy (NCBI): domain Bacteria; kingdom Pseudomonadati; phylum Pseudomonadota; class Gammaproteobacteria; order Aeromonadales; family Aeromonadaceae; genus Aeromonas; species Aeromonas sp. s7(2024). The sequence continues at coordinate 135,244 of NZ_JBFOCM010000006.1, read as the reverse complement.
GCTGCCAAGGAGCGCTTTCTTCATTGTAATGGTCCTTGTCTTCATAGGATTACCCTATCTCCGTAACTTCCTTGGACGTTGGGCACAGCCGGCCCGACCGGGCCGGCTGAGGTTGTATATCAACAGGGTTGATTAGAACTTCTGGGTGTAGTCGATGTAGTAGACGCGACCGTCGATGCCGTAGAGGTCTTCTTCATAGGTGAAGCCATCGTTGGACAGAGAAGGCCCGCGGTTGAACATGTTCTTCACACCGGTCTGGATCTTGGCATTCCAGCTGGTATCGACCGCGACGTTAAGATTCCAGATGGTGTTGGAAGCGATATGCCCCTCTTCCTTGCCATCCACATAGTCCTGGCTCTGGGAGTCGATATAGTTGGTGCTCAGGTAGGTATCCAGATTCCACAGCTGCGGGAAGTTGGCACCAATCCCGGAGTTGAAGCGGAAGTCGGGTTTGCCATTCCAGCCCTTCTTGTCGACCATTGGGCCGCCAGCAAACAGACCCTCTTCATACTTCAGGATGTAAGTGCTGCCAAAGTCATAGCGCAGGGTGAAGGAGTTGAAGTCGTACTTGTAGTCCGCCTTGAAGTCGATACCACTGGTCTTGAGTTGCCCAAGGTTGACCATACCGGCATAGACCATCTCGACATCGCCGTTGGCATCACGGATGACGTTCGGGTTGCTGCCGGTATTGAGCTCTTGATAGAACTGGGTCTGGGTGGTAGCCAGCTGGATCACGTCATCAATCTTGATGTAGTAGTAATCGAGCGACAGATTCAGATTGTCCAGTGGGTTGTAGGCAGTACCGATAGTGAAGGTGTTGGCGGTCTCTTCCTTCAGGTTCTTGTTGGATTGACGGGTGGTCATGTACTGCTCTTCGGAGCAGTTGGCCACACCATTGGCCTGGCAATAGACATAGTCCTTGGCAAAGTCCGCTGACTGAGCATCAGCCGCGTAGAGATCGTTCAGACCCGGCGCGCGGAAAGACTGGGACCAGGAGGTACGGAACATCAGCTGGTCGAGCGGTTGATAACGCAGACTCGCTTTGGGCGAGAAGGCGCTGCCAAAATCGCTGTACTTGTCATAACGACCCGCCAGGTTCAGTTCGATCTGCTCGGTGATGGGGATCAGGCTCTCGATGTAGGTGGCAAACACATCGCGTACACCACCACCGGAGTTACCGGATGAACCCAGTACGTTACCCGCTTCAGACTGGCTGTCATAGGTATCGGAGTAAACCCAATCGTTATACTCGGCCCCAAGGTACCAGCTGACCGGGCCAGCGGGCAGTTCGCCCATATCCCAACCTACACCGCCGTACCACTGGAAGAAGTCCATCTTGGAATTGCGGCTGGTGGTATAGGAGAGATCCTTGGTCGCCGCATCAGAGAAGCTGCCATTAACAAACTTGCCGGTATTGACCTGAGTTTCCACGGCGGGTGCCAAGACATAACCATTGCCGGTGCTCTGGTTATCTGTTTTGGAATACATGTAACCGGCATTCCATTCCAGATCGCCTACTGCTTCGGTCGGCACCACCCCTTCAAAACCCAGGTTCAGGGTACCAGTCAAGTCAGTCACATCGTTGTCACGGGGACCGACGTTGTTAAAGCGGTAGTAAACGGTCGCAGCCTTGGCGGTGCTGAAGTTGTTGGCAGACAGCACTGCTGCGCTTTCAGGGGTGGAACCATCCACGGTGAAGGCACCAGCAGCTGGCGCGAAACGACCAAAACTGGTGACGCGAGAACCAATCATCTGTGGCACGAAATCCACATTGTCGTTGATATGGTAGCGACCGTTGAGGTAGACGGTGTCACGGGTACGAGAGGCAGTCTTGGCAGCGACTTGAGCAAAGTCGAAACGGCAAGCAGTGCCCTTGGTGACGAAACCGGTGCCGGTACCTTCACAGTCAACCCCATTCAGGGTACGGGTAACCGTCTTGCCGGTAGTGGCATCCACTCCCTTGATATTGCGGCCATAGAGACTCGGAGCAGTTGCCCCCTCTTTCGCCAGATAGTCGCGATCCTTGTAATAGATCTCGTCTTTCACATCGTGCTCGTAGACCATCATCAGGGAGCCTTTCTCACCCGAGATGCCGCTAACGATGGAACCACTCTGCTCGTCCCCCCCCTCTTCGGTCGGTGAACCAATACGTCCCTGGAAAGTCAGCCCTTCGAAACCCTCTTTGAGGATCACGTTGATAACGCCGCCGATGGCATCAGAGCCATAGAGTGCGGAGCCACCATCCAGGTTCACTTCCACCCGCTCAACCGCCGCCATGGGGATGGTATTGAGGTTGATGGCAGTGCCACCCATAGAGGGAGAACCAGCGATACGCTTGCCATTAAGCAGCACCAGCGTGCGATCTTCACCAAGGCCACGCAGCCCTACTGTGGCTTGTGACTGGGCAGAACTACCGGAGGATGGGGAGAAACCACCGAAGGAGTTGTAGGAGGCCTGTTTCAGATAATCGGCCACAGTCTGCTGACCAGACTGTTCAATTTGGGCCTTGCTGACAGAGACAACCGGAGTCGCCCCCTCAACATCAACACGGGAGATACGGGAGCCAGTGACTTTGATTTTCTGCAGTTTTTCGACGTTCTGCCCTTCTTCGGCAGATACGGATGGGGCCGCCGCAAGGCTCGCCAAGGCGAACGCAATCGCAGCAGAGATTCTGCTCTTCCTAAGCATCGCTTATATCCTTCCTGGTTGTTTATTGTTTGCTTCCTGATACCGCCCTCTTTGGAGCGATGTGTAAGGCTTATCAATCTTTGACTAGCGACGTCAATGGAGCAGGGGTGTGGCGAGGTCGGACGTAGAATAAGCGGAGTGTATTAATTTTGACCGGCATAATTAGTGAATAATTCTGCCAAAAACAACCCACACAATGTAAAAACATTGTTAAATGGCATAAATGGCGCTGAATTAAAATTTGATGAACTTATTAGTTAACGTGCTGTCCGTTTATATCTTATTTTGATTTATTGGCATTAATAAGAATAAAACACTAACTTCATGAGGGTTGCACCTGACCGTTCTCATGGGGATAACAGATAAAATTGTCGAGATGACATCGTTTTCCTTCAATTTCACACCACAAACAAAAACATTACAAATCAACAAATTAAAACCAATTAAAACTAAAACAAACAGCTGTTTATATTTTTTAAAATAATGTTGAGCAGTAGCGTTTTGTTTTGATTTTCACTTTTCAGATAAAAAACGTCATTTTTCGGTGCTTTTGGTCTCAGCGGGTCATTTGTCCCAGTTTTCCATTTCCTTGTACTTGATTTTTGTTGCAGAGCTTTTACAGTGGCCAAGCGGATTGTCTGCTGTTTGGCAACCAATCCAGCGCGTAATGCCAGGAAGGACAGGCCCGTCACCGGATTTGACTGGCCGCAAAAAAGAACAACAAGGACGAGGTTCCACCATGCTGTCGTATTTCCTACGCCGGATGCTTTTGATCATCCCGACGTTTCTCGGTATCACCCTGCTCGTCTTCACCATCACCCGTTTCGTGCCGGGTGGACCGGTCGAACGCATGCTGCTGCAAGCCCAAGTTTCCCAGAATGAATCCGGCCGCTCCAGTGGCAGCAAGGGGGCACAGGCCCTCTCCGATGAACAGATCGAGGAGCTCAAGGCCTTCTATGGCCTCGACAAGCCCATGCTGGTCGCCTACTGGGAGTGGCTGCAGAAGCTGGCGGTACTCGATCTGGGCGAATCGACCCGCTACTACGAGCCGGTGTGGGATCTCATCAAGGAGCGGCTTCCCGTTACCGCCTTCTTCGGGCTGGCAACCTTTCTGCTGAGCTATGCGGTCTCCATTCCGCTGGGTGTGGCGAAGGCGCTCAGGCACAACAGCCGCTTCGACTCGTTAAGCTCCATGCTCATCTACATGGCCTATGCCCTGCCCGCCTATGTGGTAGGGATCTTCCTCATCACCGTCTTCGCCTTCCATCTGGAGTGGCTGCCGATGGGCGGTTTTCCGGGAGACGACTTTGAATACATGGAGAGCAGCTGGGATCAGATCCGCACTGTCTTTGCCCACGCCCTGCTGCCGCTTATCGCCTACGCCATCGGCGATTTCGCCATCCTCACCATGACCATGAAAAACAGCCTGATGGAGAACCTGTCGGCCGATTATGTGCGCACCGCCGTGGCCAAGGGGTTACCGTTTCGCAAGGCGGTCACCGACCACGCGATGCGCAACAGTCTGATCCCCATCGCCAGTCACCTGGGGTCTGTGCTCACCGTTTTCTTTGGCGGCTCCTTCCTCATCGAGACCATCTTCAACATCGACGGCATCGGCCTGCTCGGTTACGAGGCGATCGTCGAGCGGGATTACCCCACCGTCATGGGCATTCTGGCCATCACCTCCATGCTGATGCTGATTGGCAATATCGTCTCCGATATCTGTGTTGCCCTTGTTGATCCGCGCGTGCGGTTTGGAGAATGACCATGAAGCTCAATCCAGTTACCTTGAAAAAACTCAAGCGCTTCAAGTCGATCAAGCGCGGTTACTACTCCTTCATCATCTTCACCACCCTGGTGCTGCTCTCCCTGCTGGCGGAGCTGCTGGTCAACAGTCGGGCACTGATGGTGAGCTATCAGGGACAGTTGCACTTCCCCACCTATGGCGATGTGATCCCCGGCCAGCAGTTCGGGCTCGATTACGAGTACGAAACCAACTACCGCCAGCTCAAGGCCAAATTTGCCGCAGAGGGCCAGGGCGACTGGGTGCTGCTGCCGCCGGTGCCCTGGAATCCCTACGAGCAGGATTTCAAGGAGGATGCCTACCCGCCCTACGCCCCCAGCGCGGCTGAGCGCCACTTCCTCGGTACCGACACCAGCGGCCGCGACGTACTGGCGCGGCTGGTTTACGGCTTTCGCATCGCCATCGGCTTTGCCTTTATCGCGCTGGCGGCCAGTTACGCCATCGGGGTAACCATCGGCTGTCTGATGGGCTTTCTCGGCGGCCGCTTCGACCTCATCCTGCAACGCTTTATCGAGATCTGGTCCCAAGTGCCGTTTCTCTACGTCATCATGATCCTGGTGTCGCTGGCCAAGCCCAACTTCGGCCTGTTTGTTGCTATCAACGTGCTGTTCGGCTGGATGGGGATCACTTGGTATATGCGCACCCTCACCTACAAGGAGCGGGCGCGGGACTATGTGATGGCGGCGCGGGCGCAAGGGGCGACCACCGGGCGGATCATCTTCAACCACATCCTGCCCAACACCCTGATGATGATCGTCACCCTGGCGCCGTTCGCCGTGGTGGGCAATATCTCCACCCTGACGGCACTCGACTATCTGGGCTTCGGGCTGGCACCGCCGACCCCGAGCTGGGGGGAGCTGCTCTCCCAGGGCATCAACAATCTGGATGCCATCTGGATCGTCAGCTCGGTGGTGGCAGCGGTGAGTCTGGTGCTGATCATGGTCTCCTTTATTGGTGAGGCGATCCGCGAGGCGTTTGATCCGCGCAAATTTACCCGTTACCAATAAGCCAGACGGTACCAGCGCATCGGCAGGCGCCGGGTAACGAACAGTGATTAATGAAGGACGGGCCGCCGCCATCGGCGGTCCCGGGAGCAAGGGATAATCCCGTTATCAATCAAGACCCCCAGTGCAGGGGCCAGACCTGGAAGTCAAACATGAAAAATAAAATCAAATGGATAGGTGCTCTCTTTGTGCTGGTAAACGGATCCTGGGTCTGGGCGGCCAGCCTGCCCGCCGATCTCAAATGGGAGACCAACGACACGGATCCTGTGTTCGCCTCCCCCAAGGCACTGTCGGGCGGCAACCTCAATATGTTTGTGGAGAGCTTTCCGCTGACGTTTCGCACCGTGGGGCCTGACTCCAACGGTTCGTTCCGCTCCTTTATTCTTGATAACCAGTTGCGACTCATCAGCTTCCACCCCAATACCGGCAACCCCATTCCCTCGCTGGCGACCCACTGGGCCATCGCGCCAGACAGCCAGACCGTCTACTTCAAGCTGGATCCGCGAGCCAAATGGTCGGATGGCAAACCGGTCAATGCCGATGACTACACCTTCGGCTACGAGATGATGCGCTCCAAACACATCAAGGGGCCCTGGTTCAACAACTACTACACCACTGAAGTGGTAGCGGTAGAGAAGATCGATGATCACACCATTATGGTCAAAGCGGGCAACCGCAAAGCCAAGATGGACCTGCTCAACACCACCGAGCTGTGGCCCCAGCCCAAGCACTACTACAAGCTGACCCCCAACTGGGTGAAGCAGTACAACTGGGCCGTGGTGCCCACCACAGGCCCCTACGTGATCAGCGACGTCAAGAAGGGCAAGTCGGTCACCTTCAGCAAGCAGAAGGATTGGTGGGCAAAAGACGATCGCTACAACCAGCACAGATTCAACATCGACACCATCAAGGTGCAGGTGATCCGCGATCACAACATCGCCTTCCGCCACTTCCTGAAAGGGGAGATCGATACCTTCGAGATGATCCTGCCCAACTGGTGGCATGAAAAAGCGGTCACCCCAGAGTACAAAAAAGGCTACGTGCAGAAGGTAATGGCCATGACCGATACCAAACAGGGCGGTCAGGGGGTTCACCTCAATGTGGCCAACCCCAAGCTGGCGGACGTAAACGTGCGCCTCGGCATCCAGCACGCCTTCAATATCGACAAGATGATCGAGACCGTGCTGCGCGGCGACTACGACAGAGCCACCACCTTCGACTCGGGCTTTGGCGAGTTCACTGACATCACGCTGCCTGAGCGGGCTTATGACATTGGCAAGGCGCGGGAGTACTTTGCCAAGGGCGGCTACAACAAGCCGGGGCCGGACGGCATCCTGCAAAATGAGAAGGGGGAGCGGCTGACGCTGGCACTCACCTACACCAGTCAGGAGCACTCCAAGCGGCTGACCGTGCTGAAAGAGGAGGCCAAGAAAGCGGGTCTCGATCTGGAGCTTAACCTGGTGGATGGCGCCACCGGTTTCAAGGTAATGCTGGAGAAGAAACACGAAGCGGCCTGGCTCGGCTGGGGCGGCGGCGGTCTCTATCCGCAATATTGGGAGTTTTTCCACTCCGCCAACGCCAACAAGCCGCAGACCAACAACCTGTTCAACGTGGCTGACAAGGAGCTGGACGCGCTGATCGATGCCTACAACGTCGAATTCGACATGGCCAAACGGGCCAAGCTCTCCCGGCAGATCCAGCAGCGCATCTATGACCTCGCCATCTTCGTGCCCGGAGTGCAGCTCAACTATGTGCGGGCCAGCAGCTGGCGTTATGTGATGCTGCCGGAAGTTCCTGCCACCAAGAACACGCCGGATCTGCTCTACTGGCCGATGGACGGTTATCCTCACAGTAGTGGCGGTCTGCTCTGGCTCGATCCCAAGGTGAAGGAAGAGACCCGCAACGCCAAGGAGGCAGGGGAGGCGCTGGCGCCCATCAACCTGCTCGACAAGACCTATGCACGTCATTGATATTCAGGCCATTGCGAAGGGAGCAGCCGTTATGCCCAACACTCAGGCCCCCATTCTTGACGTACCGGATAACGGGGGGGAGTTCGCCGCTGATAACGGCCAGCACCAGGCCCCAATCCTCGAAGTACGCGATCTTGAGGTGGAGTTCGCCGTCGATGACGGCAAGATCAAGGTGCTCGACGGGGTCAGCTTCAAGGTGGCCCCGGGTCAGACGCTGGGGATCGTCGGCGAGTCCGGCTGTGGCAAGAGTGTCACTTCACTCGCCATCATGGGGCTCTTGCCCAAGCCCCACGGTCAGGTAGTCGCCGGTTCCATCCGCTTTCAGGGGGAGGAGCTGTTGTCGCTTGCACCGGATCAGATGTACAAGGTGCGCGGCAACCGCATCTCGATGATCTTTCAGGAGCCGATGACGGCCCTCAACCCGGTGCAGACGGTCGGTGAGCAGCTGATGGAGGTGTTTCGCCTCCATCGCCCCGAGTATGACAAGGCCCAGCGTAAAGCCGCGGCCATCGCCATGCTGCAGAAGGTGGGGATCCCGGAACCGGCTCAGCGCTTTGCGGTCTATCCCCACAACCTCTCCGGCGGTATGCGCCAGCGGGTGATGATCGCCATGGCGCTCTCCTGCGAGCCAGACCTGCTTATCTGCGACGAGCCGACCACGGCGCTGGATGTCACCATTCAGGCCCAGATCCTCGAACTGATGAAAGAGCTGCAAGCCCAGACCGGCATGGCCATCATCTTTATCACCCACGATCTGGGGGTAGTAGCTGAGCTGTGCGACGAAGTGGTGGTGATGTACGCCGGGCGGGCGGTAGAGCAGGCCGACGTATTCGAGCTGTTTGACCACCCCCGTCACCCCTATACCCACGGCTTGATGAGCTCGATCCCGCGCCTTGAGGATGAGCCCAAGAGCCTGCTCAAGACCATCAAGGGACAGGTACCGGCCCTGCACGAGATGCCCGCTGGCTGCCGTTTCTCCAACCGTTGCCCCCATGCGACCGACCTCTGTGTCAGCGCCATTCCGGCGGTGGAGCAACTCAATTCGCGCCACCATGTCGCCTGTCACTACTGGAAGGAGTTGACCGTATGAGCACTCTGTTATCGGTCAGGGATCTGAAACAGCATTTCCGGCTGGGAGGCGGCTTCCTGCGCAAGCAATATACGGTTCATGCGGTGGATGGCATCAGCTTCGATCTCAAGCAGGGGGAGACGCTGGGGCTGGTGGGTGAGTCGGGCTGCGGCAAGTCCACCCTCGGGCGCAGCCTGCTCAAGCTGTTCGAGCCGACCGCAGGCACCATCACCTTCGAGGGGCGCGACATCACCGCCCTCAGCCCGAAGGAGATGCGCTCCCTGCGTCAGGAGATGCAGATGGTGTTTCAGGACCCTGCAGAATCCCTCAACAGCCGCCACACCGTGGGCCAAATTTTGGAGGAGCCCTTCATCATCCACGGTAAAGGCAACACTGAGCAGCGCCGCGGCTGGGTGCAGGAGTTGCTGGCAAAAGTGGGCCTGCCGGGCAGTGCGGTGGATCGCTACCCCCACGAGTTTTCCGGCGGTCAGCGCCAGCGGATCGGCATCGCCCGCGCCATCGCCCTCAAGCCCAAGCTGCTGGTGTGCGACGAGGCGGTCTCGGCCCTCGATGTCTCGGTGCAGTCGCAGATCGTCAACCTGCTGCTCAGCCTGCAGCGGGAGATGAACCTCTCCATCATCTTCATCGCCCACGATCTGTCGGTGGTTAAACACATCTCGGATCGTATCGCAGTGATGTATCTGGGACGGATCGTCGAGCTGGCGGATGCCCAGTCGCTCTATCTGACGCCGCGCCATCCCTATACCCAGGCGCTGATCTCCGCCATTCCGGTACCGGACCCGCGCAGGCGCAGCCAGCGCATTCTGCTGACCGGCGATGTGCCCTCCCCCATCTCGCCGCCAAGCGGCTGCCACTTCCACCAGCGCTGCCCCCATGCGACCGAGCTGTGCAAAAGCAAGGCGCCAAGGCTTGAGGCGTGTGATGAGGCCCATCATCAGGTGGCCTGCCACACCCCGCTCGCCGTCGGTGGTCACGCTATCAGCGGCAGCGCCATCAGTGGCAACGCCATGAGCGGTGACAGCAGGCTGGAGCAGGCGAGCTAGGCGCAGCGAACAAACCCCAGGGTAGAAACAGACGAGGCGGCCATCAGGCCGCCTCGTGCTATCGGGTCACGGCTACCGCTCATCAGGCAATCTGGTAGCGGCCCGGCTTGTGGTTGAGTGTCAACACCAGATTACAGATAACCGCCGCCACGATGGAGAGCGCCAGGATCCAGGGCTGCACCACGAAAAACGAGGCAACAACAATGGCGCAATCGAGCCCCATCTGCAGCTTGCCCGCCCGGATGCCAAAGCGATCCTGAATAAAGAGCGCCAGAATGTTGAAGCCCCCCAGACTCGACTTGTGACGGAACATAATAAGCAGCCCCATGCCAATCAGGGTACCGCCGATCAGCGCCGCATAGAGAGGCTCTATCTTGCCGATCTGCAACACCCCGTTGAGGTGATCGGTCATGTAGGAGACCGCCGCCACCGAGACAAAGGTGTTGAAGGTAAAACGTGGCCCCATCCGCAGCCATGCCAGCGCATAGAAGGGCAGGTTGATGCCGAAAAACAGCAGGCCGAAGCTGATGCCGGTCACCTTTTGCAGCAACAGCGCCAGCCCGGCGGTGCCGCCAGTGAGCAGGCCAACCTGATGAAACAGAAAGATGCCGAGGGAAACAAAGCCGGCCGCCGTCAGCAGAGCCAGCACATCCTCATAAATAGGATGGGCAGTGCGAATCGAGGTGTTGTCCATAACCTGTATCCAAGCGAAGTAAAGAGAGTGTGTCTGTCGCCTGCCGTTGCGGGCGGGCTGCGAGCCCTGTCCACAGGGCTTCGTTATGGGGTCCAGTCTATTTTTTGTGAAAAGGATCACAACAGTCGGGCTGAACGCCCCATTCTGGTGCCTGTCATCTGGCATTGACACTCGCTGCACCAAGATGCAGCATGCCGCGCTTTAAGCGCGCCATCACTCCATCCACAGCACGAGGCACTTTTCATGAAGGTCACCATTTTTGGCACAGGCTATGTCGGGCTGGTGCAGGCCGCCGTTCTGGCCGAGGTGGGCCATCAGGTCTGCTGCGTGGATGTGGATAACGAGCGGATCGCCGCCCTCAGGCTAGGGCAGATCCCCTTCTATGAGCCGGGGCTGGCCCCGCTGGTCGAGAGCCATCTGGCCAGCGGCCGCCTGAACTTTACGGTCGATCCCGCCATTGGCGTGGCACACGCCGAGCTACTGCTGATCGCCGTGGGCACCCCGGCTGACGAGGATGGCTCGGCCGATCTGCAACATGTGCTGGCGGTGGCCGACACCATAGGCCGACTGATGCAGCGCCCCAAGCTGGTGGTGACCAAGAGCACTGTGCCGGTCGGCACAACGCAGCAAGTAAGAGAACACATTGAGCTGCAGTTGGCCGCCCGTGGGCTGCCCCTCGCCTGCGAGGTGGCGGCCAACCCCGAGTTTCTCAAGGAGGGAGCAGCAGTCAACGACTGCATGCGGCCGGACCGCATCATCATCGGTTGTGACAGCGAGCGGGCGCTTGAGCAGTTGCGCGCCCTCTACGCCCCCTTCAACCGCAATCACGACCGGATCGTGGTGATGGATCTGCGCAGCGCCGAGCTCACCAAGTACGCCGCCAACGCCATGCTGGCCACCAAGATCTCCTTTATGAACGAGATAGCGGCCCTCGCCGAGCAGCTGGGGGCCGATATCGAGGCGGTGCGCCAGGGGATGGGGGCAGATCCCCGCATCGGTTACCACTTTATCTACCCGGGCTGCGGCTACGGCGGCTCCTGCTTCCCCAAGGATATCAAATCGTTGCGCCATACCGCGGCGAGTGTCGGCTGCGACGCCCCGCTGCTGGCAGCGGTCGAGCAGGTCAACCAGCGCCAGCAACAGAAGATGGCGCAAACCCTGCTGACCCGCTTCGGCCCGGATCTGCGTGGCCACACCTTTGCCCTGTGGGGACTGGCGTTCAAACCCGGCACCGACGATATGCGCGATGCGCCGAGCCGCCCGCTGCTGGCCGCCATCTGGGCTGCCGGTGGCCGGGTGCAGGCGTTTGATCCCAAGGCGATGACTCGCGCTCGCGAACTTTACGGCGAGCGGCCGGATCTGCTGCTCTGCCCCACTCAGGAAGCGGCACTGGAAGGGGCCGATGCCCTGCTGATCTGTACCGAGTGGCAGGCGTTTCGCGCCCCCGATTTCCAGCAGCTGAAAGCGCTGCTCAACCAGCCCGTCATCATCGATGGCCGCAACCTCTATGACCCGCGCCAGCTCAGCGAGCTCGGGTTTGACTATCACGCCATCGGGCGGCCACATCTTCCCGCCAAAAAGCAGCCTGCCAACACCAGCTGCAACCCGGAGACTCAACCATGATCTATCTTGTCACCGGCGTCGCTGGCTTTATCGGTTTTCACGTGGCCAGCCAGCTCTGTGCGGCAGGCCATCAGGTGGTGGGGATCGACAACCTCAACGCCTACTACGAGGTGAGCCTGAAAGAGGCACGGCTGGCCCAGCTGGCCAGTTTCCCCCATTTTCACTTCGAGCGGCTGGATCTGGCGGATCGCGAGGCGATGGCGGCTCTCTTTGCCCATCATGGTTTCGAGCGGGTGATCCATCTGGGGGCGCAGGCGGGGGTGCGTTACTCCATCGACAATCCGTTCGCCTATGCCGACAGTAACCTCACCGGCATGCTGACGGTGCTGGAGGGGTGTCGTCACCACGGGATTCAGCACCTCATCTACGCCTCCTCCAGCTCGGTCTATGGCATGGGGGATCAGATGCCCTACTCCACCGCGCAGCAGGTGGATCACCCGGTCTCCCTCTACGCTGCGACCAAAAAGAGCGGCGAGCTGATGGCCCACGCCTATTCGGCGCTCTATGGCCTGCCCACCACAGGGCTGCGCTTCTTTACCGTCTACGGCCCCTGGGGCCGCCCCGACATGGCCATCATCAAGTTCACCCGCGCCATCCTCGCGGGAGAGCCTATCGACGTCTATAACTACGGCGATCTCAGCCGCGACTTCACCTACATAGATGACATCGTCGCGGGGATCCTCGCCGTGGCCGACCAGCCGCCCCGCCCCAATTCCGATTGGCACGCCAGCGAGCAGAGCACGGCCGAGAGCGCCGCACCCTACCGCATCCTCAATATCGGCAACGGCCAGCCGGTGCGGCTGCTCGATTTTATCGAGGCGCTGGAGGATTCCATCGGCAAGCCCGCCATCAAGCGGATGCTGCCGATGCAGGCAGGCGACATGCACGCCACCTGGGCCGACAGCGAACCGCTACACACCCTCACCGGTCTGCGCCCCGCTACGCCCCTCAAGCAAGGTGTTGCCAAGTTCGTCCGCTGGTATATCGACTACTATCGGCCCGCCCGCTGACGAGCGCGGGTAGCCCCTCGGTCATTGATGAGTTAATCAGATACCACTGATGCCCCGCGGGTTTTAGGATGGCTGAACACACTGTCTGCGCACCATAGCGAGGATTTGAGATGCAATCACAGGAACAGGGTCTGATCGATGGACTGTTCGACCGCCTCAAGCAAGCGCAAGCCAGGGATAGCAAGCGAGACCCACAAGCGGATCAGCTGATCCGCCAGCATCTGGCCCAGCAGCCCGATGCCCCCTACTACATGACCCAGGCGCTGCTAATTCAGCAGGCTGCCCTTACCCGCCTCAACGAACGGGTCAAGGAGCTGGAAGCCAGCCAGAGCAGTGCCAGCGGCGGCAGTTTTCTCTCCGGCCTGTTTGGTAACGAAAGCAGCCCGCCCCCGCGCTTTACGCCGCCACCGGCAACCGCTCCTGCCCAGCCAGCATCCCGTGCCAGCTCCTTTTTAGGGGGCGCCCTGCAAACCGCCGCCGGTGTGGCCGGTGGCGTCATGTTGGCCGATATGATCGGCGGACTGTTTCACAGCAACCGGCCCGAGGAGATCATCGACATCATAGAGCCAGCGCCCATCGCCAATTCGGTCGATGTGGAACCGGTACGCTGGGACGGCTGGGATTCACCTCCCGATGTTGGCAGCAATTTTCTCGATGACGATAACCTGAGTGGCGGCTGGGCCGACAGTGACGATAACAACGGCGGTTTCTTCTGACCGTCAAACCATTACTGGCCCCGCACCTAGCGGGGCTCAACTCGATACGAAACCCATGACTATGGAAAGTGTGATGACACCACGGATCGGCAGCGGCATGACGCGATATACTCAGCGCGCTTCGTGCCACCCGGGAACAACTCCCGACCCCAGGCGCTCTGTCCGTGGCCATGCAACACCCCCATGACGACAAGGAGCCACCTCATGATCCGAACCCTGCTTTTGACCGGTGCCGCCATTGCGGCCTATGCCCTGACCCAGAGCCACTCTCTGCTTCCCCTGCTCAGCCTGCTGGCCCTGCTTTCGCTCTGGGTTGTCAACGAAATTGGACTGATATATCGCCAGTTACCAGCCGCCCAACCAGACGAATCTGCCTACCACTTGGATGTCTGAGTTTGTTAAGAAATCCTTATGCCAACGCTTCTTCATCTAACAAGCTCGATATCATGAACTCAACTTCCCCACTTTATTCGAGCCTGATACTACTTGCTTGCCTGCAAAGTGCTTCGCTGTGGGCGCAATCCCCATGCCCAACAGGGGATGACTGCTCAACACTTAGTAACAACCAACCAGTCTCCGTACTGGGTAGCAACGGTGGTAACGGTGGTAACGATGGTAACGGCGGTAACGGCGGTAACGGCGGTAACGGCGGTAACGGCGGTAACGGCGGCAACGGCGGCAACGGCGGCAACGGCGGCAACGGCGGTAACGGCGGCAACGGCGGCAACGGCGGCAACGGCGGCAACGGCGGCAACGGCGGCAACGGCGGCAACGGCGGTGATGGAGCTGATGGAGCTGATGGAGCTGATGGAGCTGATGGAGCTGATGGAGCTGATGGAGCTGATGGAGCTCAGCCTGACCAATAATACGTCCCTTGCAATCTATTTTTAGATTGAGGGCACAATTGGCTAGCCTATAAGTTCCATACCGTTTTGCTCTCTGAAATCAACCGGCTATAACAACAGGATCCACTGGGTTCGTGGCGATAGCAGCCATGTTCCTCTATATCTTCTGTACTCAAACAGGAGATAACCCATGAGGCACATCAGCGAAAACGGACTGTTTTTGCTGCTTTTTTTGTCGTTGTTACTGGCAGGTACGCCGCAGGCGATGGCACAAGGCAGGGATTTCAGACAGGCCCCCAAGGCGCTGACGGCGATCAAGCAGGGTCAAGTGGCCCAGCAACACGGCAATCTGCAAAAAGCCATCGCCCTCTACTGTGTCGCCGCCAGCACTGGCAACCCAGAGGGATATTTCCGGATCGGCCGCCTGCTCGCCACCGGCCCCGCCTCGGTGCGCAGCGCCAAGCTGGCCAACAGCTACCTCGCCATGGCAATGCGCCTTGGTAACCGACAGGCTGCCCGCTACTACAACGCTCGCATCGGCAATGCCCCCATGGGTGATCAGTGCGGCATCGGGATCCGTGGCAGTCAGGGTGGCTATCTGGCCGGGCTCCCTTCCACCCCCTTCAATGTCGACACCTGGGTTGCCCGCCAGCCTCCTGCCAAGCAAAAACTGGTCACCATGCTGCGCCACGCAGCCAAACACCATAAGGTGGATGCCCGGCTGGTACTGGCGATTGCCATCGCCGAATCCAATCTCAACAGCCGTGCCGTTTCCCCCAAGAATGCCCAAGGGCTGATGCAGCTCATCCCCGAAACCCAGCAACGGTTCGGGGTAACCCGGCCATTCGATCCGGCCCAGAACATCAAGGGTGGCGTCAGTTATCTCAAATGGCTGGATCGCCGCTTCGATGGCGACTGGGTACTGATCTCGGCAGCCTACAATGCCGGGGAAAAAGCGGTGGAACGCTATGGCGGGATCCCACCCTATGACGAGACGCAGGAGTATGTGAAACGGGTGCTCTACTTCGCTGGCCACAAGCAGCCCTGAGCGGGAGGTCAGGAGCTCGCCCGACCGGAAGGCGGCACACGCCCCTTTCTGCGGCCACTGTGGCGGCCACGCCCCCAATAATCGAAGCCATAGTGGCGGTAGTAACCCACCAGATTGCTGACCAGAAACAGCCCCTCCATCAGCGCGGCGACCGGTGAGCCCACCAGCAGGTTGTTACCCAGCCAGCAGAGGGTACCGAGCAGCATCCAGCGCCGCAAAAGGCGATCATCCGGGCAAAACGCGGCCCGGGTTTGCAGCAGGCTCGCCAGCAGCCCGATCAATGAGAGTGCGCCCTGATAGGTCGCCAGCGCCGCCGCACAGGCCAACCCCATGAAAAACCACATCAAGATGCGGCGAACCAGCCAGATGCTCACCAGAAAGCGCCAGCTGGCCAGCAGCAACAGGCTGGCAGCCGACCACTGCCCGAGCAGGGTAAAGTGACCGGCATTGAGGGCACAGGAGAGGGCCAGACAGGCCAGGATCCTGCGGCGATCCCGCAACTGAAACGACAACAGATCGAGCAACAAGGCCAGGCTTACCACCAGCTGCGACCACAGAAACAGCGACATCATCCACACCTCATCCGTTATTTGGATGGTGCAGCATGAGGGGATGGTCGGAGAGCGGCATTAACCCGTGTTAATGCGCCTGCGGATCCGTGACAGAGTGACCGGAGTGATACCGATATAGTTGGCGAGCTGCACCTGAGTGAGCCGCGCTGGCCAGTGGGGGAAGGTGTGGCAGAGCTCCCGATAACGTTCCTCGGGGGAGTGGAGCAGCAAAAACGCCTCCTTGCGCTCCTTGTAACCGAGCTGCTGTCGCAGCAGGGCCATGCAGACCGGCTGCCAGGCGGGCTCTTCCAGCAGGGCGAGCGGCACCCGAACTACCTGCAACTCCGTCAGCGCCTCCAGCTGGTAGCGGGCGGGCGATCCCGTGAGCCAGCTGTCATAGAGCAGGCAGAGCTCCCCTTCGAAGTAGAACTCCTTGCAGCGCTCCTGTCCGTCCCGGGTGTAGTGGCAGGCGCGAGCGATGCCCGCTTCGATATAGAAGGCAGCTTCCTGCTCTGACCCCTGCGCCAACAGTGCATGACCGGCGCGCAGTGTCTGCCGTGGCAGCGCAGGCTGATGGCTTCGCTCAGCGCGGCGTCCAATCCCATTGTGCAGAGAAAGGCGGCCAGTGAGGGGGCTTGAGGAGATGGATTCATGAGGGCTCCGGGACAAAACGGCAGCCCACATCATGCCCAAATTGCACGACTGATGCAGCAAGGCGTGACCGCTGCGGCAAAGGGGGGACATAGCCGGGTGCCACCTTTGCCCCCCCTCGTCCGTTGGTTTACAATCGACGGGTTTTTTGGAACCCGGTTGACCTGTGTCGACCTGGCCCCACCACGACATCAGTCTGTTAATGCCAAGACATTAACCTGCTGAAAAGGAAGAGAATTAGCCAATGGCTCAATTTATTTACACCATGAACCGGGTCGGCAAGGTAGTGCCGCCCAAGCGTCATATTCTCAAGAACATCTCCTTGAGCTTCTTCCCGGGCGCCAAGATCGGCGTGCTGGGTCTGAACGGCGCCGGTAAATCCACCCTGCTGCGCATCATGGCAGGCATCGACACCGAGATCGAAGGGGAAGCCCGTCCGCAGCCCGGCATCAAGATCGGCTACCTGCCGCAGGAGCCTAAGCTGGATCCGGAGCAGACCGTACGCGAAGCGGTCGAAGAGGCCGTTGGCGAAGTGAAGCGCGCCATGGCCCGTCTGGACGAGGTCTATGCGGCCTACGCCGATCCGGATGCCGACTTTGACAAGCTGGCCCGCGAACAGGGCGAGCTGGAAGCCATCATCCAGGCTCAGGGTGGCCACAACATGGAAAACCAGCTGGAGCGTGCGGCCGATGCCCTGCGCCTGCCGGCCTGGGATGCAAAGATCAAGCACCTCTCCGGTGGTGAGCGCCGCCGTGTGGCGCTCTGTCGTCTGCTGCTGGAAAAGCCGGACATGCTGCTGCTGGACGAACCAACCAACCACCTGGATGCGGAATCCGTTGCTTGGCTGGAGCGCTTCCTGCACGACTACGAAGGCACTGTTGTGGCCATCACCCACGACCGTTACTTCCTCGACAACGTGGCAGGCTGGATCCTGGAGCTGGACCGCGGCGAAGGTATCCCGTGGGAAGGCAACTACTCCTCCTGGCTGGAGCAGAAGGACGCACGTCTGGCGCAGGAAGCCAGTTCCGAAGCGGCTCGCCGCAAGTCCATCGAGAAAGAGCTGGAGTGGGTTCGTCAAAACCCGAAAGGGCGTCAGGCCAAATCCAAGGCCCGTATGGCTCGCTTCGAAGAGCTCAACACCAACGACTACCAGAAGCGCAACGAGACCAACGAGCTGTTCATTCCGCCCGGACCGCGCCTCGGCGACAAGGTGGTGGAAGTGGCCAACCTGCGCAAATCCTACGGTGATCGGGTGCTGATCGACGATCTCTCGTTTGCCATTCCGAAGGGCGCCATCGTCGGCATCATCGGCCCGAACGGTGCTGGTAAGTCGACCCTGTTCCGCATGATGTCGGGTCAGGAGCAGCCGGATTCCGGCGCCATCACCCTGGGTGAAACCGTGGTGCTGGCCTCTGTCGATCAGTTCCGCGACAGCATGGATGACAAGAAGACGGTATTCGAGGAAGTCGCTGACGGTCAGGATATCCTGCGCATCGGCAACTACGAGTTTCCGAGCCGCGCCTATATCGGCCGCTTCAACTTCAAGGGTTCCGACCAGCAGAAGCGGGTTGGCGAACTCTCCGGTGGTGAGCGTGGTCGTCTGCACCTGGCCAAGCTGCTGCAGACCGGCGGCAACGTGCTGCTGCTGGATGAACCGACCAACGATCTGGATATCGAAACCCTGCGCGCCCTCGAGAACGCTCTGCTGGAGTTCCCGGGTTGTGCCATGGTCATCTCCCACGACCGCTGGTTCCTCGACCGTATCGCCACTCACATCCTCGACTATCAGGATGAGGGCAAGATCGAGTTCTTCGAAGGTAACTTTACCGAATACGAAGAGTGGAAGAAGAAGACCTACGGCGCCGAGGCCATCCAGCCCCATCGCGCCAAGTACAAGCGCATCGCCAAATAAGGCTGACTGCGTGTTGAGGGGAGCTTCGGCTCCCCTTTCTCTTGCCTTTTGACTTACAATCCTAGACGGATGCCTTTGCATGGATGTAGCACGATGACGACCCCCATAGAGAAAAAACTCACCATCCAGATCCGGGTTGAACCGGGTTGCCTCGGGCCGGATGGCAAGGAGCACATAGAGACCTTCTGTGCTGCTGCCACCAAGATTTTTGCCGCCGTGGAGCCCGAGCTGGTGAGCTGGGTGCTGATCCCCCGCTACGACAAGCAACTACCGGAGCAGGAGTTCTTTATCGAGGGGCGCAAGCTGACCGAAGAGCAGGCGAGCCTTTTTCTGCGCCGCTTCGGCCGCGAACTGGGTGAGGTTCAAGATCGGCTCGATTCTGTGCTGGCCCAGCTGGTCGAGCGCTACTTCAAAACCCTCTAAGCCCCCAATTTTCGATAAAAGGTTCTCTGCTGAGAACCTTTTTTCATGCTCAAAAAGCAAACGTTTGAATTTTTACTCTATTCATTGATCTGCTTCGCAGATCCGGGGTTTGTAAACGGCGCCGCCTGTGTAAAAATGTGCGCGCTGTCACGGTATCAGGACGAGTCTGGTTACTTAACCGCCAGAAACAGGGCAATTTACCCCGCATGGATGGGATAGCCCGTTCCCCTGCTGCTTATTTCACGTCACCTATTGGAATCCAACATGAATCAACAACACCAAGCTGCCAATCAGGCCGCCGGGCAAGGATTGCTTGAGCGCCTGTTTGCCCTGCAAGGCCATGGCACTACCGCCCGCACCGAACTGATCGCCGGCATCACTACCTTCCTGACCATGGTCTATATCGTGTTCGTCAACCCGCAGATCCTCTCTGCGGCCGGCATGGACACCCAGGCAGTCTTTGTCACCACCTGCCTCATCGCCGGTATCGGCAGCATCCTGATGGGCCTCTTGGCCAACCTGCCCATCGCGCTGGCTCCCGCCATGGGCCTCAACGCCTTCTTCGCCTTCGTGGTGGTGGCCGGGATGGGCTACTCCTGGCAAGTGGGTATGGGCACCATCTTCTGGGGCGCCATGGGTCTGTTGATCCTCACCCTGCTGCGAGTACGCTACTGGCTGATCGGCAACATTCCGCTCACCCTGCGGGTCGGCATCACCGCCGGTATCGGTCTGCTGATCGCCCTGCTCGGCCTGCACAACGCCGGGATCGTCGTGGCCAGCCCCGCGACTATGGTGACGGTGGGCAACCTCACTTCCCTGCCCTGCCTGCTGGGTCTGCTCGGCTTCTTCCTGATCTGCATCTTCTCCGCCCGCGGCGTCCACTCTGCCGTGCTGATCGCCATCGTGGTCACCACGGCGCTGGGCTGGCTGTTTGGCGATGTCACCTTCAAGGGCTTTGTCTCCATGCCCCCCAGCATCGAGCCGGTGTTCGGCCAACTGGATCTGATGGGTTCGCTCGACATCAGCCTCGCCGGGATCATCTTCTCCTTTATGCTGGTCAACCTGTTCGACTCCTCCGGCACCCTGATCGGCGTCACCAACCGCGCCAAGCTGGCTGATGACAAGGGGCACTTCCCGCGCATGAAGCAGGCGCTGATGGTCGATAGCGTGAGCTCCGTCGGCGGCGCTTTCATGGGCACCTCCTCGGTTACCGCCTTTATCGAGAGCAGCTCCGGCGTCGCCGTTGGCGGCCGCACTGGTCTGACTGCCATCGTGGTTGGCCTGCTGTTCCTGCTGGCGATCTTCTTCTCTCCGGTCGCCGCCATGGTGCCGGCCTACGCCGCCGCTGGCGCCCTCATTTATGTGGGCGTGCTGATGTGCTCCGAGCTGACCCGGGTGAAGTGGGAAGATCTGACCGAAGCGGTACCGGCCTTTATGACCGCAGTGATGATGCCGTTCAGCTTCTCCATCACCGAGGGGATCGCCGTGGGCTTCATCTCCTACTGCGTGATGAAGGCGGGCACCGGCCGCTGGCGCGAGATCAACCCCTGCGTGCTGGTGGTG
Source organism: Aeromonas sp. s7(2024) (assembly GCF_040907825.1). Lineage (NCBI taxonomy): Bacteria > Pseudomonadati > Pseudomonadota > Gammaproteobacteria > Aeromonadales > Aeromonadaceae > Aeromonas > Aeromonas sp. s7(2024). The sequence goes on along the minus strand of NZ_JBFOCM010000006.1, from coordinate 114,609 downwards.
GCCCTGCTGTTCGTCCTCAAGTTCGTCTGGGTCGACAGCCACTAAGCGGCACTCTGTCCCAATAAAAATGCCAATCAGCTGACTGGCATTTTTTTTATCCAAAGTATTTTCGGCCTGTGCGCTGGCCATAAAAAAATCCGAAACCAGTGGTTTCGGATTTTTGCTATTCAGTATGTGGCAGAGCGGGGTAATCCCCTCGTCTGCCACATCGGCAGCACTTACTCGGCAGCCATACGGGCTTCGATGTAAGCAAGCGCACGGTCGATACGAGCAAGTACACGCTCTTTGCCGACCAGTGCCATTACGGCGTCGATGGCAGGAGATTGACCCAGACCGGTGACGGCCACACGCAGCGGCATACCAACCTTGCCCATGCCCTGACCCAGCTCGGCGGCGGTCGCTTCAATCAGCTCGTGCAGCGCTTCGGTAGTCCAGCTATCCAGTGCAGCCAGCTTGGTTTTGGCCAGAGCCAGCGGCTCGGCAGCCACGCCGCGCAGGTGCTTCTTGGCAGCCGCTTCGTCGATCGCTTCATACTCTTCGAACAGGTAGCGGCTCTGGGTGGCCATCTCGACCAGGGTGTTGCAGCGCTCGGCCAGCAGGGTGACCACGTCGGCCAGCGCCGGGCCATTGCTGGTGTCGATCTTCTGGTTTTCCATGTGCCATGCCAGATGCTTGGCAACATAAGCCGGATCCAGGCTGCGCATGTAGTGGTTGTTCAACCACAGCAGCTTGTCGGTGTTGAAGGCAGAGGCAGACTTGGAGATGGCATCCAGGCTGAACAGCTTGATCATCTCTTCCAGGCTGAAGATCTCCTGATCGCCGTGGGACCAGCCCAGACGCACCAGATAGTTCAGCAGCGCTTCCGGCAGGTAGCCGTCGTCGCGGTACTGCATCACGGAGACTGCACCGTGGCGCTTGGAGAGCTTGGCACCGTCGTCACCCAGGATCATGGAGACGTGGGCAAACTCCGGCACCGGCGCGTTCAGCGCCTTGTAGATGTTGATCTGGCGCGGGGTGTTGTTGATGTGGTCTTCACCACGCACCACGTGGGTGATCTCCATATCCCAGTCATCGACTACAACACAGAAGTTGTAGGTCGGCGCGCCGTCGGTACGGCGAATGATCAGATCGTCCAGCTCGGTGTTGGCGAACTCGATGCGGCCACGGACATGGTCATCGAACACCACAGAACCTTCGGTCGGGTTGCGGAAGCGGATGACGTGCGGCGCATCGGCCGGGTGATCGTGGGCGTGGTCGCGGCACTTGCCGTCATAACGGGGCTTCTCGCCGTTGGCCATCTGGCCTTCGCGCAGTGCTTCCAGACGCTCTTTGGAGCAGAAGCACTTGTAGGCGCGGCCATCGGCCAGCATCTCGTCGATCAAACCGTTGTAGCGATCGAAGCGCTTGGTCTGGTAGTAGGGGCCCTCATCCCAGTTCAGCTCCAGCCATTCCATGCCCTCAATGATGGCGTCGATCGCCTCCTGAGTGGAACGTTCCAGGTCGGTATCCTCAATACGCAGCACGAACTCACCGCCCTGGTTCTTTGCAAACAACCAGGAATAGAGTGCGGTACGGGCACCGCCGACATGCAAAAAGCCGGTCGGGCTGGGAGCAAAACGGGTTTTGACTTTCATCTTTAAGCCTTGTGTAGAGGGCCTTGGGCCAATTCGTTAAAAAAACCGTCGCATTTTAGCACCGACAATCACGGATGGGAAAACCATGAAGCCATTGCGGGCTAAAGTAGGGGATTAAATTTACTGGCGGGGCGCTTGCCGCCTGATATTTGAAGGGGATCGCAAAACAGAAGTTCTATTTCCTATTTGCTACAACCACTGTCGGCTTCGGTCGATATCCAAATAACACCGCTACTAAAAAGGAAGAGACGATGCAGTTCCGTTCTATCCAGAATCGCATTCTAGTGATGGCCGGGATCGCCATGACCACCGCCTTGGTCATCCTGATCCTGCTCAACCAATACTCGGGTCAGCAGACTCAACAACTCACCATCAGCTCCAGCCGTGAAGCGCTGCAGCAGGAGGCCTGGCAGAAGGTCAGCGCCAATGCCCGCGCCGAGGCGGCCACCATCACCCAACTGCTACAAAAGGCATTGGCATATGACCAACAACTTGCAGGAGTGGTTCAACTGGCCATTTCCAAGGAGCTACCACTGACGCGCCCCAACGTTGTTGCACTAATGAAAAAAACGTTGACCACAGATCCTCAGATATATGGCGTCTTGGCGGGATTTGAGCCCAACGCACTGGACGAGCAAGATAGTAATTATGTCGGCCAGAAGGAGCTGGGCAGTGACAGTAATGGCCGGTTTGTTCCCTATTACTACCGTGACGGGGGTTCTATAGGCACAGACCTGCTTTACTCCATTACCAAAACAGATACCGACAGCTTCGGTAACCCAGCCAACGACTATTACAGTTGCCCCCAACAGCATAAAAGTGCATGCCTTATCGATCCCTATGTATTTGATGTAAATGGCAAGCAAGTCATGCTGAGTACCATCTCATCCCCACTGTTTATTGACGGAGACTTCAAGGGGATCATCGGCGTCGATCTTGAGGTTACTGCCCTTAACCAGCAGGCCAAGAGCCTCAACAATAACATCTATGATGGCCAAGGGGAGACCCTGATCGTCAGCGCAGCTGGTGTGATTACAGGTACCAGCGGCAATGACAATATGCTGGGCAAGCATGCCAAAGAGTTGTTGGGCAACAACTGGAAACAGTACCTGCAACAGCAGGAGCAACGTGAAGAGCTCAACGACAATCTGCGTATTTCTGTACCAATCTCGGTTCCGGGAATGAGCCGCAACTGGGCCATCATCGTCACCCTGCCCTACAAGGTGGTACTGGCGGGCGCCGATCAACTGGAAAACCAGCTCAATGAGATGAACCGGGCCGCGGTGACCCAGCAATTGGTAGGCGCCGTTATCGTACTGGCGCTGGCGCTGGCCACCATGCTGGTGATTGCCCGCAGCATCACTGGCCCCATCCGTCAGATGGTCAGCCTGGTGGATGACATCGCCGATGGTGAAGGGGATCTCACCAAACGTCTCACAACCCGCTCGGTGGATGAGCTGGGGGATCTCGCCAAGGGGATCAACCGCTTTATCGACAAGCTGCAAGGGCTGCTCGGGGATGTGCTCAAGACTGCCAGCGAGGTGAACCGCTACGCTGGTGACACCGATCGCATCGCCGGTCAGACCGACAACAACCTGCAGCACCATCAGGCGGAGATGGAGCAGATGCTGACCGCGGTACAGGAGATGTCCTACGTCAGTCAGGAGGTCGCCACCCACGCCAACAACACCGCCGACTCGGCCAAACAGGCACAAAGCGCGGCGGATCAGGGCAAGGAGCGCTTCCAGCAGGTGATCCAGTCGATGCACAAGGTCGCGGCAGAAGCCGGTAAAGGGGCTGAAGTGGTCGAAGGGCTGGCTCACGACAGCGCCCAGATCACCAGCATCCTCACCGTCATTCAGGGGATTGCCGATCAGACCAACCTGCTGGCTCTCAACGCTGCCATCGAGGCTGCCCGGGCTGGCGAACAGGGCCGCGGCTTTGCGGTAGTAGCCGACGAGGTGCGCAAACTGGCGGGCAATACCCAGCAGGCGGTGCAGAACACCCAGGAGTTGATCGAGAAGATCCGCCTCAGCTCCACCAATGCAGTCAACGCCATCACCCAGAGCCAGCAGCTGACCCATCAGGCAGTGAGCGAAGCGGATCTGGCGGAAGAGGCGCTCGGCAGCATCTACCAGGCCATCTCCACCATCAACGACATGACCTATCAGATCGCTTCCGCCGCCGAAGAGCAGAGCTCGGTCTCAGAAACCGTCTCCGGCAACCTGTCAAAAACCAACGCACTGGCCAACGACATCGCTCAGGATGCGACCGAAACGGCCAAAGCCAGTCAGGCATTGCGTCAGGCGGCCGACAAATTGCAGCAATTATTGGGTCAATTTCGTCTCAGCTGATAATTTTCCGCCTCAGGACTCTCCCCCTCGGGGGCGAGTCCGTTTACCATAGGCTACGAATTTGCCTGATGGCAGGCAATGTAGTGAGAGGTAAATGCCGTGCCCACCCCGGACCGTCGCCCACGAGGCCATAACAGACGAGCCCAGCAGCGTCGCCAAGACGAATCACAAGGATCCCTGCTCCATCGCATCAATGCCGCGACCCTGTCCCTGCGCCAACGTTTTGGCCAAGGGATGAGCAACCTCGGTCAACGCCGCCAGGATGCCAAAGCAGGCAAATTCAAGCTGTCCAGCCCGCTGCCCCGCAAAAACACCATAGGTCTGCTGATCCTGATCCCGCTCTGGTTGCTGGTGCTGGCCTGGGAGCCAGCACCATCCGCTCCCAAAGCAGCCCCTTCCGGCTCGCTGGAAGTGCCGCTGGCCGTGCCTGCTCAAGCTCTAACTGTCGGTAATGGCGCGGCAGGCGGTGCGCCCGCGGCAGCCAAGCCGGTCGAAGAGAAGGTCAACGGTACCTGGCTGCAACACGATGTGCAGGCGGGTGAGACCCTCTACTCCATCTGGCGTAAATTCGAGTTGCCGGGTGCCGAGCTGAGCCGCCTGATCGCCATCGAGGGGCCGGATCGCCCCCTGACCCGCCTGCAATCGGGCCGCTCTATCTTCATCCTGGTGGACGACACCCGCCGCATCCAGCGGGTGGAGATCCGCTCCTACGGTCAGGCGGTCTACCGTTATGACCGGCAGGGCGAAGGATTCGCCCTCAAGGAATAACAAAAACGGGAGGCGCTGGCCTCCCGTTTTTTTTCAGTCAAATATCTTCAAATAAGCTACTGACTTCACAATATTTTTAGCTTGTTCAAAAAACGAAAGGGGTCAAATTGACAAGGATCGGCGCTAACGTACAATCGTTTGTGCTTTAGACAGGGATTGTTCTGCGTGCTACTGGGACAAAGAGACGTGGTCAGTCATGAGCCAACCCCTGCTTGCAAGGCAAATGCAGCCCAGCACGGGCTTAGTTTCATTTTGTTATTGATAGGATTTAGCACATGTCTGACATTCGCACCGGCCAGGTAAAATGGTTCAACGAAACCAAGGGTTTTGGCTTTATTGAACAATCCCAGGGTCCGGACGTATTCGTTCACTTCTCCTCCATCCAGAGCACCGGTTTCAAAACCCTGGCTGAAGGTCAAAAAGTCCAGTTCACTGTGACCCAGGGCAAAAAAGGCCCTCAGGCTGAGAACGTTACTCTGGTCTAAGCCCGCGCCAGTGAATCATGCAGGAGGAGCCAAGGCCCCTCCTCTTTTTTGCCCGCAATTCTTCCTGCCAACCACCTTTCCCTCGTACAACCCGCACAATGAACTCATACCGCCTTCCTGTTTGCAGGAGGTGGCAGAGACACGCTGAGTAAACGCCAGATACGACAAAGCATCGCAGCGCGATGTGAGGGGTAATTCAAAGGGATTATGAAAACTTCGAAGAGAGATTGGAGCGGGAAACGAGACTCGAACTCGCGACCCCGACCTTGGCAAGGTCGTGCTCTACCAACTGAGCTATTCCCGCAACAGAATGTCATTTACAAGTGATTGGAGCGGGAAACGAGACTCGAACTCGCGACCCCGACCTTGGCAAGGTCGTGCTCTACCAACTGAGCTATTCCCGCAACGGAATGTCACTTACAAATGTTTGGAGCGGGAAACGAGACTCGAACTCGCGACCCCGACCTTGGCAAGGTCGTGCTCTACCAACTGAGCTATTCCCGCAACAGAATGTCATCTGCAAGTGATTGGAGCGGGAAACGAGACTCGAACTCGCGACCCCGACCTTGGCAAGGTCGTGCTCTACCAACTGAGCTATTCCCGCATCGGAATATCACTTACAAATTTTTGGAGCGGGAAACGAGACTCGAACTCGCGACCCCGACCTTGGCAAGGTCGTGCTCTACCAACTGAGCTATTCCCGCAACAATTTGGTTGTCTTGAGGCTGGCTGATGATTGGAGCGGGAAACGAGACTCGAACTCGCGACCCCGACCTTGGCAAGGTCGTGCTCTACCAACTGAGCTATTCCCGCATCGGGCTGGTTTGCACCAGTGTCATCATCAGATTTTTGGAGCGGGAAACGAGACTCGAACTCGCGACCCCGACCTTGGCAAGGTCGTGCTCTACCAACTGAGCTATTCCCGCAACTACCTTAAAACAGGCCGTACAGCATTTGGTTGCTTGCGCTACTGTACGGGAGCCGAATTATAAGAGCAGTCATTCCAATTGCAAGGGCTTTTTTGTCTGGTTGCGCGCGTTCGCTCAAAAGCTGGCCGAACTGTCGATTTTAGCAGCCAGAGTATGACAACCCCTTGCCGGGGAATCAGATCTTGAAGACGTGGCTGCGATAGAACTGCAGCTCGGCGATGGATTCACGGATGTCGTCCAGCGCCTGGTGGGTGCCGCTCTTCTTGAACTGATCCAGCAGTTCCGGCTGCCAGCGGCGTACCAGCTCCTTGATGGTGCTGACGTCGACGTTGCGGTAGTGGAAGAAGGCTTCCAGATCGCTCATGTGCTTGACCATGAAGCGGCGATCCTGACCGATGCTGTTGCCGCACAGCGGGCTGGTGCGCTCCGGCACCCACTGGCGAATGAACGCGAGGGTCTCGGCAATGGCTTTCGCCTCATCGTGCTGGCTCGCCTTGACCCGGGCCACCAGACCGCTCTTGGTATGGGTGTTGACGTTCCACTCGTCCATCTTGGCAAGCTCTTCATCGCTTTGGTGGATGGCGATGACAGGCCCTTCGGCCAGTACGTTCAGATCCTTGTCGGTGACTATGGTGGCAATCTCCAGTACCACGTTCTCTTCGGGGTCCAGACCCGTCATCTCCATGTCGATCCATACCAGGTTCTGCGCGCTGACTGTCATGATTGCTCTCTCTATTGGGAGGAATGGCGGAATTTTGCCAATTTGCATGTATCATACTGGCTTTGGATCTGTTCATAAACTGGCGAATCGAGTGGCAAAGAAAGCAAAACTCAATCTGGGTCAACAAAGGCGCGTCCAGGCCAACCGCGAACGGCGGCTGCAAAAAGGTCACTCCACAGTGGTGGATGACACCCTGTTTGGCCCCGCCATCGAAGGGGTGGTGATCAGTCGTTTTGGTCAGCACGCAGACGTGGAAGCGGTCGATGGCACCATCCACCGCAGCAACCTGCGGCGCAGCAGCATCAGCAGTCTGGTGTGCGGCGACAAAGTGGTGTGGCGTCCCGGCCTCAATGCCGCGACAGCGGGCGTCATCGAGGCGGTGCATCCGCGCCACTCGGTACTGACCCGGCCGGACTTCTACGACGGTGTCAAACCCATCGCCGCCAATATCGACCAGATCATCATCGTCTCGGCGGTGATGCCCGAGTTCTCCACCAACATCGTCGACCGCTATCTGGTGGCCGCCGAGGATGTGGAGATCCGCCCCCTCATCGTGCTGAACAAGGTCGATATGCTTGATGATGTCGCCAGAGCGCGCATCGAAAGCCAGCTCGAAACCTACCGCAAGCTCAATTACGAGGTGCTGCTGGTGAGCTGCGAGAGCGGTGAAGGGCTCGATGAGCTGAAAGCCAAGCTCACCGACAAGATCAGCATCTTCGTCGGCCAGTCCGGGGTGGGCAAATCCTCGCTCACCAACGCCCTGATGCCGGGGCTGGATGTGCTCACAGGCGAGATCTCCGAAAACTCGGGGCTCGGCCAGCACACTACCACCACGGCGCGGCTCTACCACTTCCCGAGCGGTGGCGATCTGATCGACTCCCCCGGAATCCGCGAGTTCGCCCTCTGGCATCTGGAAGCCGACCGCATCACCTGGTGCTTCGTCGAGTTTCGCGACTATCTGGGTGGCTGCAAGTTCCGCGACTGTACCCACAAGGACGATCCCGGCTGTGCCCTGCGAGCCGCGGTCGACGCGGGCGCTATCAGCGCCGATCGCTTCCACAACTATCACCGCATCCTGGAAACCATGCAGGAAGCCCGTCACGGTCGCCAACAGGCGCGCCTGTGACCCTAATAAACCTACGTTGATGATGAACATGAGCATTACTGACAACCTGAAAATTGCCGGTCAATACTGTCTGCCCAAGCACGCCCTCTCCCGTCTGATCGGCAAGTTTGCCGCCGCCGAAGCGGGCAACATCACCACCAGGGTGATCGAGGCCTTTATCAAGCAGTATCAGGTCGACATGAGTGAGGCGCTGCACGAGAGCCCGGCCCACTACAAGAGCTTCAACGAATTCTTCACTCGCGAGCTCAAGCCCGGTATCCGCCCCGTGGTAGAAGATGCCCTGACCCTGGCGCTGCCGGTGGATGGCACCGTCAGCCAGCTCGGTCCGATCCAGCAGGGTCGCATCATTCAGGCCAAGGGCCACGACTACAGCGCTCGCGAGCTGCTGGGCGGCTATGAGGATCTGGTTGCGCCGTTCAAGGATGGCGACTTCGCCACCATCTATCTGGCGCCCAAGGATTACCACCGCATCCACATGCCGCTGGACGGCGTGCTGGAGAGCATGGTGTTCGTGCCGGGGGATCTCTTCTCTGTCAACCCGCTCACCGCCGAGAACGTGCCCAACCTGTTTGCCCGCAACGAGCGGGTGGTCGCCACCTTCCGCACTCCGCACGGCCCGATGGCGCTGGTGCTGGTCGGTGCCACTATCGTGGCCAGCATCGAGACCATCTGGGCCGGCAACATTGCGCCGACCAAAGAGAAGAAGGTGGTGCGCTGGGACTACACCGGCGATGAGGCCATTACCCTGCAGAAAGGCGCCGAGATGGGCCTGTTCAAGCTGGGCAGCACCGTGGTCTGCCTGTTTGGCCCGGGCATGCTGGCCGGTTTCGAACCTCACTTGGCCAACGGTGTCACCACCCGCATGGGTCAGCCCTTTGCCAAGCTGGCGGAGCAGGCATGAGCGAGCAACCGAACGCCTCGCAGAAAAACAACCCGCTGCACGGGCTGACGCTGGAAGCCATCGTCACCGCACTGGTCGAGCACTATGGCTGGGAAGAGCTGGGGCAGCAGATCAATATCCGCTGCTTCACCGATAATCCCAGCATCAAGTCCAGCCTGAAGTTCTTGCGCAAGACCCCCTGGGCTCGGGAGAAGGTCGAAAGCCTCTACCTCTACGTCCAGCGCAAGCAAGCCAAATCGAAGAAGGAAGGGCAAGATGGCCTTTAAGATTACGTACACCTATAAAAAACAGGCCAAAGAGATCGGCTACGCGAACGACAAGTTCCGCAGCATCTACGATGCCATCGCAGCTGCCGAAGGGCTGGATCTCACCAGTTTTCACGCCATGGAGGCCCAGCTGGCTCAGGTTTGTCGCCGCGACAAGAAAAGCGTGAAGGATTACCAGGAGAACTACTTCAAAGAGTTGGGATTCTCCAACATCGTCATCGAACGGGATCTTCTGGAGTAACCATGCGCACCTTGACTCTGATGGCCGCCTCTCTGCTGCTGGCGGCATGCAGTACACCGGAACAACATCTGGTGGGCGGCGATCGCGACAGCCACGGCTGTATCGGCAGTGCGGGCTATCAGTGGTCAGCGCTGACTGGCAAATGTGTGCGCCTGTTTGAAGAGGGTGTACGGCTCAATCCGACCGATGCCAGCCAGACCAGCAGCGCCTTCGTGCTGTTCAACACCGACCAGACGCAGGCCGAACTGCATCTGCCAAGCGGCGAGCAACACCTGCTGACCCGTCAAGGTGCGGAGGGCAACTGGTCGTGGCAGGGCAGCGGCTACACCCTCTTTATCTGGAAGGGTTATGTGCTCAAGCACGGTGACAAGGCGCTCTATCACGGGGAATAACCCCGAGGGATATCGCACTGCGTGGTATCGGCACGATACCCGCGAAAAAATGCCGACCCAAGGGGTCGGCATTTTTGTATCTGACACAATCGGTTATCAGGCGCGGCTGAGGTAATCGGCCTGCCCTACCCACTTGTAGCTGGTAAGCTCGGCCAGCCCCATGGGGCCACGGGCATGCAGCATCTGGGTCGACACCGCTACCTCCGCCCCCAACCCAAACTGGCCACCATCGGTGAAACGGGTCGAGGCGTTGACATAGACAGCCGCCGAGCCGGCGCCATTGACAAAACGCTCGGCATTGGCCAAATCATTGGTCAGGATGGCATCGGAGTGGCCGGCGTTGTGCTCGCGCATATGGGCCAGCGCCTCGTTCACATCCGCCACCAACTTGACCCCCAGGGTCAGCCCGAGCCACTCGGTATCGAAATCCTCCGGCCCCGCCTCGCACAAGTTGTCGGCACCCGCCAGCAGCGGCATGGCGTTGGGCGCGGCCACAAGCGTCACCTTGCGCTCGTTCATCAGCGTCACCAGTTGCGGCAGGAAGGTGGCAGCCACCTTCTCGTGTACCAGCAAGGTATCGAGGGCATTGCAAGCGGAGGGGCGTTGCACCTTGGCGTTGTCGATAACCGCCAGAGAGCGCACCAGATCGGCACTCTCGTCGACGAAAATATGGCTGATACCGAACCCGCCGATGATGACCGGGATGGAGCTGTTCTCCTTGCACATCTTGTGCAGGCCCGCGCCACCACGGGGGATGATCATGTCCACATAGCGGTCTAGGCGCAGCAACTCGCCGACCAGCGCCCGATCCGGGTTGTCGATGTACTGCACCGCCGCCTCGGGCAGACCGGAGGCCGCCAAGGCATGCTGGATCACCCGCACCAGCTCCAGATTGGAGTGGAAGGTCTCGCGCCCGCCGCGGAGTATGCTGGCGTTGCCGGTCTTGAGGCAGAGGCTGGCGATGTCGATGGTGACGTTGGGTCGCGCCTCGTAGATGACGCCGATAACCCCGATGGGCACCCGACGACGGGAGAGCCGCAGGCCATTTTCCAGCACTCGGCTATCCATTTCGGCGCCGACCGGATCGTCCAGCGTGATCACCTTGCGCACATCCGCCACAATCCCGGCCAGCCGGGCCGGATTGAGCAGCAGGCGATCCAGCATCGCCTCTGACAAGCCAGCCTCACGGCCGGCGGCAATATCTTTCGCGTTTGCAGCGAGGATCTGCTCGCTGCGCGCCTCAAGCTCGTCGGCAATGGCGGCCAGCGCCCGATTCTTCTGCGCCGTGCTGATGGTAGCCAGCTGATAGGCGGCTTCTCGGGCCGCCTGCCCCATTTTCTCCAGACTCATCTAGGTTCCCTTTTGTTCATGCCGTGCCGCCCTGATTAGAGCAGCACCATATCGTCTCGATGGATGGCTACTGAACCATATCCATAGCCCAGTACCTGCTCAATCTGATCCGAGTGGACGCCACGCAGCTTGTCCAGCTCCAGATGGTCGTAACGGCAGATGCCACGCGCCAACTCAGCGCCTTTGGGATCGAGAATGCGCACCACATCGCCCCGAATAAAGTCGCCCCTGACCGCCACAATCCCCTTGGGCAGCAGGCTGGAGCCTTTCTCCTTCATGGCGGCGACAGCCCCCTGATCCACATGCACTTCGCCGTGAGGGGGCGGGCCTGCCAGGATCCAGCTCTTGCGCCCTTCCAGCGGGGAGGCCAGCGCCGGGAACAGGGTACCAATACGCTCGCCCTTGGCGAGACGGCCGATCACCTCCGGCATCTGGCCGGTCGCGATTACCACGTTGACGCCGGCGCGGCGTGCCACATCGGCGGCTTGCAGCTTGGTAGCCATGCCGCCGGTGCCGAGGCCACTGACACTGTCACCCGCCAGCGAGCGCAGGGTATCGTCGATGGTCTGCACCTCTTCAATAAGCTGGGCGTCGGGATTGGTGCGCGGATCGGCGGTAAACAGCCCCTTCTGGTCTGTCAGCAGGATCAGCAGATCCGCATCCGCCAGAATGGCGGCCCGTGCGGAGAGGTTGTCGTTGTCGCCGACCTTGATCTCGGCGATCGCCACCGCATCGTTTTCGTTGATCACCGGAATAATGCGGTGATCGAGCAGGGTTCGCATGGTGTCGCGGGCGTTGAGGTAGCGCTCCCGATCTTCCAGATCGGCGCGGGTCAGCAGCATCTGGCCGATATGCAGACCGTAGAGGTTGAACAGATCTTGCCATACCCGAATAAGCTGGGTCTGACCAACCGCCGCCAGCATCTGCTTGTTGGGCAGGGTTGGCGCCAGTGGCGGGTGACCCAGATGTTCACGCCCGGCGGCGATAGCCCCTGATGTGACGACCACGACCCGATGGCCGTGACGGTGCAAGGCCGCACACTGTCTGACCAGCTCGACCATATGGGCACGATTGAGCTGGGAAGACCCCCCTGTGAGCACGCTGGTGCCCAACTTGACGACTATGGTTCTGTTTTCCATGGGAGCATAAAGGCTAAAAAGTAAGGAATATCTTTATACCCACGGCCATGGTGCCCTGCAAGGCAATTAACGCCGGGGGTGAGGAGATGAAGCAAAGGCCCGGATGATTGCGGTCGGAAGGGGAGATGGCTGACTGATGGCCCGGCAAACAGCAGGATGCTGCTCGCCGGGCATCAGGGATCAAGCAGCGGTCACGGTCAACTCATTGGTGACCTGATCCGCTGGCGCTAACTGACACTCCAGAGCCGTCAGTTTGTCGCTGATGAGCTTGTAGAAACGGTTGAGGGTCCGCTCCACTTCTACCTGGTGCTTCTTGGGGATCGGCTTGTCCAGCCACTCACCATCAGCATTGTAGAAACCGAGCTGATAGTGGTAACGGAAGTGGTGATCGTCCTGCTCCAGCACCAGCCACCAGCCCCAGAACTCCCGTTTGTCCGGCGCCGGCTTGGCGCTGACGCAGACCGACAGGCAGTCGAAACGATAACGCCCCTCTTCGCAGAGATCTTCGCGCAAATAGGGGCCAATGGCAGCAAACTGCCTCAGCAGTCGCTTGTAGGTCACTCTTTCAGACATGTTAACCTCCCTGTTAAACAAGCCGCGCCACCTCGGGATGGCGTCAGTTCTTTAGCGCAATATCAGGTACACAAATGCTGTTTCAGCCACTCGACGATTTCGTCCAGTGCCTTGTCATACACCTCCAGCAAAGGCTGTTTGTCGAATACGATGGCCTTGCCGTTACGACTGGCCGCCGCCAATGCCCGTACATCCTGCTCGGGACAGATAAAATCTCGCTTGTGTCCAATACTCAATATCGGCACTGAAGTGCGAGTCCCCAGTAATCCTTGAGTTTTAAGTGAAAAAACCTGGCACTTGGTACGCATGCCATCCCACTGCGCCGCATCCGCCCCCAACCGGTTGGCCAGACTGTCCCGCATCATGCGCGGACACTTGGCAAACAGCTCCTGATTGGTAAACACCTGATTGACCCCGGCGCCGACACAAACCACGGTGCGCAGCTTGAAGGGTTCGATAAAGGCCAGTCTGGCTGCGATATTGCCCGCCAGACGCATCCCCACCATGGCGATACGCTGATGATCGACCCAGGCCACTTCGGAGAGATAATGGAGCACCGCCTGATGGAGACGGCTGGTATCCTGCACCAGCGGCCAATGCTCGGCATAGCCAACCCCGGGCATATCGAGGGAGAGCATGCCGATACCGTTGGGCTCGAGCCGTTTGAGATAGAAGTTGAGGAAATCGAGCTGCAGGGAGTCGATCCCGCCGCTGATGATCACCAGCGGCACCGGTTTTTCGGTCGTCGGCAGGTGGAGATAGCCCTGAATATGCTTGCCGCGAAAAGGCACCTGGATCTCTTTGAGCGGCACCTTGAACAGGCGACCCGCCTCGCGATAGGCCATGTTGCCAAGCAGCTGGGCCTGATCCGCCAGCTCGTCATCCTTGAGATGGGGATAGCTGGCGATGGAGTAGTAGCGCACCGCCTTGAGCAGCTGTTTCAAGGCGCCAGAAGGATCCCCTTTCTCGCGCAGTTCGCGGCCCTGCTTGAAATAGTTGCCAGCCACCTGGCTCCATTCGTAGATCCAGTTGCCGGGCACATAGCCCTTGATGGTATCGAGATAGCAGTCATGGGTGCGCTCGCCGGTCGCCATGGCGATGCGGGCTAGGGTCTGCTCCACTTCGATGGGATCAGCCCCCTGCCAGGTCCAGGAGGGGCGGCGCAGCAGGCGATACCAGCTCTTTGACATGGATCCGTCGATAAACATCTCGTCTGACTCGGCTTGCGCCAGATCAGCCGCACTGGAGTTGGAGATCTCGGATGTTTCCAATACCTTCTTGACGCGGGTAAAGAGCTGTTCGGTCAGGTTTAGGTCTTCGTTCAAGTCCAAGATAGTGTCCCATTCATATCAGGCAATAGCTCATCTTAACCACTTTTACTGCCCATCAGCCACCCTGCAACAGATTGATACACAAAAAAACAGGGCTCCAAATTGGAGCCCTGTGAAACCATTATTGCCGGTCGCGACCAATGGACGCAGTGAGCGTCACATCCCGATCCCGTTACTTTTCGTCGCAGATCGGTGTGGCGAACTCCAGTGCCATATCCCACGGCTGTTCGATCCAAGTATCCTGCGGGATCGCCACTTCGAAATCATCCAGCAGCGCTTCGCCCATCGGCTTGGCGAAAATCGCGATGAATTTGGCTTTCGGGTAGAGCTCGCGGATCGCCTTGGCGGTAGTGCCGGTGTCCACCAGATCTTCCACCACCAGCCAGCCTTCGCCGTCACCGGCGGTGGTGGCAGCCTTCACGACCACCAGCTCGCGCTGGCTGTCATGGTCATAGCTGGAGATGCAGAGGGTTTCAACATTACGAATGCCAAGTTCACGGGCCATCAGGGCTGCGGGCACCAGGCCACCACGGCTGACCGCGATGATACCTTTCCACTGGCTGACAGGCAGCTGACGACGGGCCAGACGGCGAGCTTCACGTTGCAGGTTGTCCCACGACACATAGAACTTTTTCGGCATGTTATCGATCTCGAATAGTTATTTAAAAACAATCACTTAAAATAACAACATCCGCAATTATCCCTGCGGATGCCAGTAAATAGCGGCCCTTGCCCGACTGAATTCAGATTGCACTTCGGCTGCCTCAGGGCTAAGCCTCGGCAGCAAATCTGATAACAATGGAAGCAAGATGGGCTTATCCGGCGATCGGTTAGATGATGTGTCCAAACCGCGGACAGGCTGTTGGGCCGATATGATAGCACCGTTTGCAGAGAAAATGCCTGGCAAACGTATGCCAAAAACAGGAAAAATCGGCATCACCCTCTCCATTCGGCACATCTCGAGCGCCAAACGACTAACCTGTCATCCCTGCTGCCGAGTCCAAATGGGCTGTGCGGCAAATCGCAGATAAAAAAATAGCAGGGGGAGGATTTACCTCACGCACCTGCTGCTTTCTCGCCTCTGCCTGGTTGGGCAGCTCGTCTTAGCGACGAGTGACGAAGGGGTTAGGGTAGCTGAAACCCTGGGTATACAAAGAGGGGGCAAACCAATAGGTTGAGTTGCTGCCTGGCATATTGAAACTCCTGATTGCTTAACAAGTTACGTACCTTTAATGCGGGCTCAAATCCTTGAACGAACACTCGGTTCCATGGAGGCGCACTTGCTTTGCTTCGGTTCCCTGGAGGCTTTCATCGTCATCCTGACGGGTGGCGAACCACGGGAGCTAATTTACCAGTCGGTGCGTTAAATTCAATATTTTTGTGAGATCGGTCACACATTTTTCTTTTCTATCGGTCAGCGTCGTCCGAACCTGACGATCGTACTGCCTGGTTGCCATCAGCCAGCACAAGCTGCCTGCGATTTGCGCTGATTGCTCACATTTTTGTGTGATTGACTGTATTATCGTTATCCTCTTCCCCGGCCCGCTGATGGGGCCCTGTTAATTCCGTGCTGGTAAGGAGTCCCGACGTGGCACAGCTTAGCTCTCTCTCTCCCAAACTGATTTGGCATTTCTTCGAACAGATCTGCTCCATCCCCCACCCTTCCAAACATGAAGCCAAACTGAGCGCCTGGATCATCCAATGGGCTCAAGGGGAAGGTCTGGCGGTCAAGCAGGACAAGGTCGGCAACATCATCATCAAGAAACCGGCCACCCCGGGGATGGAAAACCGCAAAGCCGTGGTACTGCAGGCCCACATCGACATGGTGCCGCAGGCCAACGCCGACACCAAACACGACTTCGCGACCGATCCCATCGATGCCTATATAGATGGCGAGTGGGTCACGGCCCGTGGCACCACCCTGGGTGCCGACAACGGCATCGGCATGGCCGGTTGCCTGGCTGTGCTGGCTGACAAGACCATCAAGCACGGCCCGCTGGAAGTGCTGTTGACCACCGACGAAGAGACCGGCATGACCGGCGCTTTCGGTCTGGAAGCGGGCTGGCTGGAGGGCGAAATTTTGCTCAACACCGACTCCGAAGAGGATGGCGAAGTCTATATGGGCTGCGCTGGCGGTGTGGATGCCAATATCCGCTTCCCGCTCGAGCTGGTTGACGCCAGCGAAGGCGAAGCGTTCGAGCTGGCCGTGAAAGGGCTGCGTGGCGGCCACTCCGGTTGCGATATCCATCGCGGCCGTGGCAACGCCAACAAGCTGCTGGTGCGTCTGCTCAAAGCAGCCGAGCCGCTGAGTGTTCGTCTGGCCGAGATCCACGGCGGCACTCTGCGCAACGCCATCCCGCGCGAAGCCCGTGCCACCCTGCTGGTGCCTGCTGCCAGCGTGAACGAGTTCAAGGCGCTGGTTGACCGCTACACCGGGATCTACCAGACCGAACTGGCCGCCACCGAGCCAAACCTGACCGTGCTGGTCAACAGCGCCGCCAAACCGGCCAAGCTGATGAGCGTCTCCCTGCAGCAGCGCCTGCTGGATGCCCTGATGGCCTGCCCGAACGGCGTGATGCGCATGAGCGATGCCATGCCCGGCGTGACCGAAACCTCGACCAACCTGGGGGTCATCAAGACTCAGGATGGCGAAGTGTACGTCCAGTGCCTGATCCGCTCCCTGATCGACTCCGGCCGCGAGAGCATCGAGCAGATGACCCGCTCCCTGTTCACCCTGGCAGGCGCCAGCTGCGAATTCACCGGTGCCTACCCGGGTTGGGCGCCGAACGTGGACTCCCCCGTCATGGCGCTGGTACGTAACAGCTACCAGACCCTGTTCGGCACCATGCCCAACGTGATGGTGATCCACGCTGGTCTCGAGTGCGGTCTGTTCAAGAGCGCCTATCCGGAGTGGGACATGGTCTCCTTCGGCCCGACCATCCGCGGTGCCCACTCCCCTGACGAGAAGGTACATATCCCGGCAGTCGAGCGTTTCTGGCAACTGCTGGTGCACGTGCTGGAAGCGATTCCGGCCAAATAACCCGGCCTACGCCACACAGTAAAACAAAGCCCCGCACTGCTGCGGGGCTTTTTATTGTCTGTTCCAGCCTGACGTTGGCACTTAACGAATGCCGCGCGCCTCACGGATCCACTCCCAGGCTTGCTGGATCTCCTGGGTCTTCTCCTTGGCCATCTCCATCATCTCCGGCGGCAGCCCTTTGGCGGCCAGCTTGTCTGGATGATGCTTGCTCATCTCCTTGCGGTAGGCGCGCTTGATATCCTGATCGCTGTCGCTATCGCTCACCCCCAGCAACTGGTAGGCATTCTTGAGGCGATCCGCAGAGGGTGCCGCCTGCCGATACTGCTGACCACCGGAATGGCCCCCCTGATACTGGCCATGAGCCTGATTGAAGAAGTTCATCTGCGCTTCGGCCATCGCCAGAATGCGGGCCAACTCGATGCGGCTGAAGCCCAGCTCGTCGGCAATGGTGTGCAGAATGGCGCGCTCGCCCTCCTCTACCCGACCATCTGCAAAGGCCGCCTGCAGTTGTACCTCGAGGAAGAAGCGCAGAATATCGCGCTGCCCCAGACTGGCACGGCGGAACTCGGCCAGGGTTTCGCGCAGTGGGAAGTCGGCCTCTTTACCGAGACGAAACGACTCCTGCGCCCGGGCACGCTGTTCACCCGCCAGCCGCATCCGATCCATCAGGTTGGAGGCAACCCGGATCTCCTGCTCGGTCACCTGACCGCTGGACTTGGCTATGTGACCCATCACCGAGAAGGTGGCGTGGAAGAAGACGGCTTGCTGCTCCTGACTCGGACCGCGACGAAACGCCCCCTGCAGCCCCATGCCACGGTCGAAACGGTGGCCAATCCAGAGGCCAATCAGGGCGCCGATGATATTGCCGAGCAGAAAACCGAAGAAGGCGCCCAGCACCTTACCCCAAATACGCATGGTTCAAGACCTCTTGAAGTTAATGAGTGCGGGCCTGGAGCTGGTCATCCAGCTCGCGCAGACGGTCGACCGTGCCGATATCGCGCCACTCGCCAGCGAGCAGGCTGCCGCCCACCCGCCCTTGTGCCATCCAGTCACGGAGCAGGGGCGCCAGTTTGCGGGCGCCGCCCGCGAGATCGGCAAAGGCCGCCGGATCATATAGTCCGACCCCGCTGAAGGTAAACGCTGGCGTATCCATGACTCGCCCCCCTTGCAGGGCAAAGTCCCCGCTCGGGTGCTGGGGCGGATTGGGTACCAGCCAAAGGTGGGCCAGATCATCGCCAAGGGGCTGGCTGACCAGAGTGTGATAATCGAGATCGAGCCAGGTATCGCCGTTGATCACCAGAAAAGGGTCTGCGCCCAGCAGCGGCAGCGCCTGCACTATGCCGCCCGCGGTCTCCAGTGCGCTCTCCTCGGCTGACCAGTGGATGGTCACGCCAAGCGCACTGCCATCACCCAGGCTCTCGACCAGCTTGTGGCCGAGCCAGGCGTGGTTGATGACCAACTCGGTCACGCCAGCGGCTTTGAGCTTTTCGATATGGTGGACGATAAGCGGTTTGCCCCCCACCGCCAGCAACGGCTTGGGCAGCAGGTCGGTCAGCGGGCGCATCCGCTCGCCACGGCCAGCGGCCAGGATCATCGCCTTCATGGTTTTACCCCTGCATTGGCGATCCCCGGCAACACCATCTGCTCCAACCACTGACCAAAACGGGCCAATACCGGATAGGCGCTACCGTGAGTGCGACAGACATCCACCACGTAGCCAAGGGTACGGGGAATATCCTTGAGATAGCCGGACTTGCCGTCGCGATGATAGAGCCGGGTGAAGATTCCGGCCGCTTTGAGGTGTCGCTGCATGCCGGTCAGGTCGGCATCACGACGGAAACTGGCATAATCGAGCTCGCCAAGCAGACCCGCCTGTTGCAGGGTGGCAAAGCCGTGGCGCATCCCTTCATCGATCACCTCGTCAGGCCAGCGTATGTAGCAATCTTTAAGCAAGGAGACCAGGTCATAGGTAAGCGGCCCGATGACCATATCCTGAAAATCGATGATGGCCAGCCGGCTGCTCTCGGGGGTATCACCGCCACACACCATCAGGTTGCGACTGTGAAAATCTCTATGCATCACCCCCTGCGGCTGGGCCAGATTGCAGGCGGTGAGGCAGGCAAAGGTCTCATCGAACAACTGCTGCTCTTCATGGCTCAGGGTCAGCTGCAGATGCTGGCCCAGCAGCCACTCGGGGAAAATGCTGTTCTCCCGCGCCATAAAAGCCGCATCGAAGGGTTCAAGCGCCAGTTCAACCGCCCCCAGGCGGGGCAGCAAATCAATCGCCTTGTCATACCAGGCCTGCACATTGTGTTCGTTCAGGCAGCTGATCAGCTGGGTATCGCCCAGGTCACTGACCGCCAGCAGACCCTGTTCGTAGTCCACCGCCTTCACCTCTGGCGCCAACAGCTGACGCGCCTGCAAGGCGGCCGCGTTACGAACAAACTCATGATTTTTTTCGGTTTTCGGATTGGCATCCACCCAAACCAGACCACCACCACGAGAGTAGCGGCGGAAGCTGGCATCACCGGAAATGAGGGTCAACTGAAGATTGGCATCACCGGAAATACGGCGTGCCCACTGCAATAGCAGGGAATCGCGATCGTGCATAAGTAGAGGACCAAGGTGGAAAGCAGCACTTGGCTGTTAGCCCTGGCCGCAATAATGCTTTATCATTGCCGGCTAACATAAAGCAATGACATGCAATGTCAACTCGATGAAACCTGTCGTAAAATGCATGCCTTGGATCAACCGTATCTATCACGGATTGCACGAGTCTTTCACATGACAAAATGGACACTGGGGTACCGCTATCCCATCGCCCTGACTATCAGCCTGGCCCCCGCACTCACCTCTATGATGGTGCAGGCGGCCCCGTTCGAAGCGCCGCCAGCCACCGGCATTCTCGATAGTCTCTGCTATGACTATGTTCCCAAGATAGAGAAGCCTGCATCGGATCAGGATGCCAACGCACAGCCGGTCGAGGTTGATGCTGACCGTCTCGAGGCCAAACAGGGCGGCACCGCCGTCTATGAAGGCGACGTCAAGGTTCGTCAGGGTGTTCGCAAGTTTGACTCCGACTATGCCCAGCTCGACCAGAAGAGCCGGGATGTCATCGCCATCGGCAACATCTATTACAACGACGGTCAGGTGACCGTCACCAGCGACAAGACCCTCAAATCCAACCTGGATACCAAGAACTCCGAGCTGGAAGAGGGCAAGTATCAGGTGCATGGCTCACCGGTGCGCGGCTTTGCCAAGCGCGTGGTGATGACCAACAATAACCAGAACATCACCATGGAGGGGGCCCAGTACACCACCTGTCCCCCCGGTCAGGAAGTGTGGACCCTCAAGGCGGGCAGCATCGACATCGACCAGAAAGAGGTGTTCGGCGAAGCCTGGAACGCCAGCCTCTGGCTTTACGACTATCCGGTGTTCTACTTCCCCTATATCAACTTCCCCATCAAGGATGAGCGGAAGACCGGTCTGCTCTACCCGGGTTACAAGCAGAGCTCCAGCAACGGCATGGATATCACCCAGCCCTTCTACTGGAACATAGCTCCCAACTACGATGCCACCATCACCTCCCGTTTTATGGACAAACGCGGCCTGATGGAACAGGTGGAGTTCCGCTACATGCCGGACCCCGCCCACACCGGCACCCTCTATTTTGAAAATCTGGCGGATGACAAGCAGTACAGCCCGAGCAATCCGAGTCTGGCTGGCCTGTCCGATGGACATCGCTACCTGATGAACGTCCGCCACGGTTCCGCCCTGATGGATGGCAGCCTGCGTTTTGGTATCGACTACACCCAGGTGCGCGACAAGGATTACAACTACTTCAACGACTTCAGCCCGCAAGTGGGCACTCAGGTCGACAGCCAGTTGCAGCAATCCTTTACCGCCGGCTACTACCAGCCCAACTGGAACCTCACCTCCGAGGTGCGCCGCTACCAGATCCTGAGCCCATATGCGCTGCTGCCCCACGAGATGCTGCCGCGTATCGACTACAACTACTATCAGCAAGGCAAGTGGTTCGATCTGGCCTGGAACAGTGAACTAACCAAGTTTGGCTATGACAGTGGTAGTGCCGCCACTCTGCAAGCAGGTGAGCGCTATACCGCCACCCGCCTGCATCTGGCGCCAACCCTGACCGTGCCCTTGGTGGATGCACCGGGTTACTACCTGACCAGTCAGTACAAGCTGATGTTTACCTCCTACAACCAGGAGGTACCCGATAATCTGGTTAGCCAGGACCGCAGCCGCTTCACCGATGCAGACAGCAAACAGCTGACCCTGAAAGAGGGCACCATTACCCGTACTCTGCCCTCCTTCCGCCTCAAGGGGGGCGTCAACTTCGATCGGCCGCTCGACTGGTATGATGGCAAGGGTACCCAAACCCTGGAACCCGAGTTCCAGTACCTCTATATCCCTTACAAAAATCAGGACGAGATCGGGATCTACGACTCCACCACCACCCGTCAGGATTACTACAGCCTGTTCAGTGATCGCCGCTTTGCCGGTCTCGACCGCATCAGCGATGCCAATCGGATCACCGTTGGCCTGACCAGCCGGGTCTATGACAATGTGGGTGATGAACGGTTGCGTCTGGCGGTGGCTCAGGCCTTCGAAATGACACCACCCAAGGTGCGCCTCTACCCTTCAAATCCGGAAAGTACCAACGCACGCTCCCTGCTCTCGTTTGAGGGGGATGCCCGGATCACCGATGAGTGGTTTGCCCACGCAGGAACCCAGTACGATACCTCCGAGGGTGAATTTACGGCTGGCAACGGTGCAGTCGAGTACCGGACCGGCAAGCTGACCACTCAGGTCAACTACCGCTACATCAAGGATGGCAACCTGGACTATCGCTATCCGACCAACACGGCGCTGGCAGAAGATCTGAGCCAGGCGGGTCTGGTGATGATGGCGCCGATCGCCGATCAGTGGCAGATGTATGGCGGTTACTACCGTGACATCAAGCAGGATGTGAACATTGACCGCAAGATCGGTGTCAAATACGACTCCTGCTGCTGGAGCATCAACATGAGCCTGGAGTGGCACAATCAGCCGGACAACGTCACCCTGAAGCCCACTTCGGAAAAAGTCATTGGTCTGCAGTTTGAAATGAAGGGACTTGGCAGCGTGGGTACCGGTGGCCGCAGCGTCACACTGGATACCGAGCTGCTGCCCTATGTTCGCCCGTTTAATCTGAAAGGCCAGCAATGATGCTGGCCCAGCCTTGAGAGATGGATATGAAAAAGACCCTGATTGCCCTGCTGACCGCGGGAATGTTCGGTGCCATGAGCCAGGCCGCACTGGCTGCGCCCGAGCTGATGGACAAGGTGCTGGCCGTGGTCAACAAGGACGTGGTGCTGTCCAGCCAACAGGACGCACTGGTCAACAAGGTAAAACTCTCCGCTCAGGAGAGCGGCCAGTCCCTGCCTGACGATGCCACCCTGCGCAAACAGGCGCTGGATCGGCTGATCCAGGAGAGCCTGCAGTTGCAACTGGCGGAGCGCCAGGGGCTGAAGATCAGCGACACCCAGCTGGAACAGGCTATTCAGGGCATCGCTGCCGACAACAAGATGACCCTGGATCAGCTGCGGGCCCAGCTCGCCCGTGAAGGGATGACCTATGCCCAATATCGGGAAGAGGTTCGCCGCGAGATCCTGATGAACGAGGTGCGCCGCAACCAGGTGCGCCGCCGTATCAACATCTCCGAGCAGGAGGTGAAGCAGGTGGTGGAGATCCTGAAGAAACAGGGTCAACAGCAGAACGAATACCA
Source organism: Aeromonas sp. s7(2024) (assembly GCF_040907825.1). Classification (NCBI taxonomy): domain Bacteria; kingdom Pseudomonadati; phylum Pseudomonadota; class Gammaproteobacteria; order Aeromonadales; family Aeromonadaceae; genus Aeromonas; species Aeromonas sp. s7(2024). Next base: position 91,571 of record NZ_JBFOCM010000006.1, on the reverse strand, counting down.
CGTCGGCCATATCCAGATTGCCCTGCCGGACAACCCCACTGCCGCCCAGCTGGATGCCGCCAAGAGCAAGATCGAGCGCATTCTGGCCGCCCTCAAGCAAGGTGCCGACTTCCGCAAACTGGCCATTGCCGAGAGTAACGGTCCCAAGGCGTTGGAAGGGGGCGACTGGGGCTGGATGAGCCCGCAAGAGATGCCGACCCTGATGGCGGAAGCGGTACAGGGTGCCAAGAAGGGCGATATCGTCGGCCCGCTGCGCTCCGGTGCCGGCCTGCACATCGTCAAGGTGTTCGACACCAAGGGTCAGCAGCAAGTGATGCAGACCGAGGTGAAGGCCCGTCATATCCTGATCAAGCCCTCCATCATCCTGAGCGAAGAGAAAGCCAAGGGGATGCTGGATGGCATTCTGCACGACATCAAGAGCGGCAAGGCAAGCTTCGCCAGCATGGCGGAGAAGTACTCCGAAGATCCGGGCTCTGCGGTGCAGGGTGGCGAACTGGGCTGGTCTGATCCCAACGTCTATGTCCCCGAGTTCCGCGACATGGTCAACCGTCTGCAACCGGGCCAGATCAGTGCCCCGTTCCGTACCAGCCACGGCTGGCACATCGTGCAGGTGGAAGATCGCCGCAGCCAGGATGCGACCGACAAGGCTCAGGAGCAGCGCGCCTACCAGCTGATCTACAATCGCCGCTTCGTGGAAGAGTCCCAGGCGTGGCTGGATGAGCTGCGTGACGAGGCCTACATCCAGATCGAAGGAGCTGGTAGCTGATGAGCTGCCGTCGCCTTGCCGTTACCCCGGGCGAACCGGCCGGGATCGGCCCGGATCTGGTGCTGCAGATTGCCCGGCAGGATTGGCCCCACCAGTTGGTGGTGATCGCCGATCCGGCGCTGCTGCGCGAGCGGGCAACCCTGCTTGGTCTGCCCATTGAGCTTGAGCCCTACGATGCCGCCGCCCCTGCCCGCCCCCAGCGGGCGGGCACTCTGACCGTCTGTCCGGTCATCCTCGGCGCCTCTGTGGTGCCGGGCGAGCTGAACGAAGGCAATGGCGCCTATGTGCTGGCAACCCTGCAGCGTGCCTGCGATGGCAACATGAGCGGCGAATTTGCCGCCGTGGTGACCGGGCCGGTGCACAAGGGGATCATCAACCAGGCCGGGGTCTCGTTCAGCGGCCACACCGAGTTCTTTGCCCAGCAATCCAACACCGCAGATGTGGTGATGATGCTGGCAACCGAGGGGCTGCGGGTCGCACTGGCAACCACCCATATTCCGCTGGCCTATGTGGCGATGGCCATCACCGAGGATCGCCTCGGCAAGGTGATCCGGATCCTCAACGAGGATCTCGCCACCAAGTTTGGCATCGCCAAACCCCGTATTTACGTCTGCGGCCTCAACCCCCACGCTGGGGAAGGTGGCCATCTTGGACGTGAAGAGATTGACGTGATCGAACCCGCCTTGGCCACCCTGCGCCAGGAAGGGATCGATCTGGTCGGCCCATTGCCGGCCGACACCCTGTTCCAGGAGAAATACCTCAAGGATGCGGATGCGGTACTCGCCATGTACCACGACCAGGGGCTGCCTGTGCTCAAATACAAGGGCTTCGGCAGTTCGGTCAATATCACCCTGGGGCTTCCCTTCATCCGCACTTCGGTGGATCACGGCACCGCGCTGGATCTGGCAGGCAAGGGCCTGGCCGATCCGGGCAGCCTTGTCACCGCGATTAACCACGCCATCAAGATGGTAGAGAAAAAAAGATATGAGCAGTAAGGTGCACATGGGCCACACGGCCCGTAAGCGTTTCGGTCAGAACTTCTTGCACGACCGGTATGTGATCGATCAGATCGTCGCCGCCATCAACCCGCAGCCGGGTCAGAATCTGGTGGAGATCGGTCCGGGTCTGGCCGCGCTGACCGAGCCGGTCGCCGCCCAGATGGACAAAATGACCGTGGTCGAGCTTGACCGGGACCTGGCAGCTCGCCTGCGCGAGCACCCGACACTCAAAGACAAGCTGACCGTCATCGAAGCGGACGCCATGCGTTTCGACTTCGGCACCCTGATGGGTGAAGGCAAGGGGCCGCTGCGCATCTTCGGCAACCTGCCCTACAACATCTCCACCCCGCTCATCTTCCACCTGTGCGAATTTGCCGACCGGGTTGAAGACATGCACTTCATGCTGCAAAAGGAAGTGGTGTTGCGCCTGGCCGCCGGCCCGGGCAGCAAGGCTTATGGCCGTCTGAGCGTGATGACCCAGTACTACTGCCAGGTGGTGCCTGTGCTGGAAGTGGGCCCGGGAGCCTTCAAACCGGCGCCGAAAGTGGACTCTGCCGTAGTTCGCCTGATCCCGCACAAGAATCCGACCATAGTCGCAAAAGACATTCGTTGTCTGAATCGCGTCTGTACCGAAGGCTTTGGCCAGCGTCGCAAGACCATCCGCAACAGCTTCTCCAACTTCATCACCGACGCCCAGCTGACCGAGCTTGGTATCGATGGCAACCTGCGCCCGGAGAATCTCTCCCTCGAGCAGTTTGTCATGATCGCCAACTGGCTGGCGGATCAGCAACAGGCCTGATTCCGTGGCACTCCCGCACATCGAGATCCGCCCATACCCCGTGTATGTGGCGGGCTCCAAAGACCCTTACCAGTTTCACTATCTGATCGAGATTGAGAATCTGGGGCCCGGCCCGGTGCAACTGCTGCATCGGCGCTGGCTCATCACCGATGCCAATGGCAAGATGCTGGAAGTGGCAGGCCCGGGCGTGGTCGGGGAACAACCCGTCATTGCCGAAGGTGAGACCTACCGCTACCAGAGCGGCGTGCCGCTGGCGACCCCGCTTGGGGTGATGGAAGGGAGCTATACCCTGCAAGATGGCTCTGGTCAGCAGTTTGAGGCGCCCATCGCCCCCTTCACGCTGGCCATCCCCAATATTATCAACTGAGGTTTCATGGCGAACTGTTTTGTCGGTGACATCCAGGGCTGTTACGACGACTTGCGCCGTCTGCTGGATCTTGCCGCGTTCGATCCCGACCAAGACGTGCTCTGGCTCTGCGGCGATCTGGTCGCCCGCGGCCCGGACTCCCTCAATACCCTGCGTTTTGTCAAAGGGCTGGGCAACCGCGCCGTCACCGTGCTCGGCAACCACGACCTGCACCTGCTGGCCGTCGCCGATGGCGTTGCACCGCTCAAGAAGAAAGACAAGCTGCAAAGCCTGATGGATGCCCCGGATCGGGATGAACTGCTGGAGTGGCTGCGCCACCGCCCGCTACTGGCCGAACATCCGGATCTGCCCATCATGATGGTGCATGCCGGGATTTCCCCCGCATGGGATGTCCGCACCGCGCGCAACTGCGCCCGCGAGGTAGAGAGCCTGCTACGCGGTGACCAGTACAGCTGGCTGCTGCACAACATGTACGGCGACCAGCCCGATGGCTGGAAAGATGATCTGGTCGGTATCGACCGCTACCGCTACATCATCAACACCTTCACCCGAATGCGCTTCTGCTATTTCGACGGTCGTCTCGACTTCAAATGCAAGAAGGGGCCCAAGGAGTCGACCCCGGGGCTGCGTCCCTGGTTCGAACAGCGTGAACACCATGTGGACGACCCCATTCTGGTGTTCGGCCACTGGGCAGCCCTGATGGGCAACACTGGCAAGAGCGATATCAAGGCGCTCGATACCGGCTGTGTCTGGGGCAACAGCCTCACCCTGTGGCGCTACGAGGATGATGCCCTGATCGCCACCCCCTGCCCGGTTCACGCCAGCTAGGGGGGACGCAGCAATCTGGCGGTCGCTGCCGCACGAATGGCCACAACCCGCTCCAATCACAAAGCCCGGCAATCTGCCGGGCTTGCTGTTTTGTGTTCTCTGGTTCCCTGCGAATAAGGTTACAACTTGCGCCCCAGCCGCTTCTCGATTTGGCGCCGCTCCCACTCGGGGCCAAACAGCTTGAAGGGCTGAAACACCCGAACAGCATGGGAGGCAAGTCCCAGCCCCCAACCCAGGGTTGGCCACCAGGCCCAGATGTACTCCGGATTGCTCAGGTAGTTGATGACAAACAGCCCGCAGATCACCACCACGTAGCTGGCGACATGGTGATAGAAGCCCTTGAGCTCCTCCACATAGCGCATTGCCGCCCGCTCCTCTGCCGATACCTGCACCGCATCCTGCCCCATAGTGTCACTTCCTCTCATCTCGCGCTCCTGTTGCTCTGATCCATCCAGTTGAGCCACATCGAGTTCAAAGACGGCAGCCAGGGCCTTGAGAGATTCCAGTCCGGGTTGCTGCCCCTGCTCGATCCGCTGGATAGTGCGGACACTCAAACCAGTCAACGTTGCCAACTGATCCTGAGACCAACCCCGTTGCAATCTCAACTTCTTGACGATCATCTCGAACTCCTTGTGGTAATTGACAGGGCCAGCATAGGGCTTGCGCCGCGAAAGGTGACACGACAGATAGCCGACATACATCTGACAGTCCTTTAAAATCAGATGGTTAAGATTTTGTTCTTGTCAGTCAGCCGCTCGTTCCCCCAGATATTGCACAAACCGTAACAGATAACCATCGGGATCCTGCAGCAAAAATTCGCGCTGCCCGGCCAGCATCTCGCCCACTGGATACCAGACCTCAGTGGGCTGCCGGAAAAGTGCAATCTCGGCGGCCTGCAATCGGTCGAGTAGCGGCTGGATCTCGGCCAGCTCCATCTGCAGATTGATCCCCCGACCGAACGGTGGCTCCAACGCCCCGACCTGCCAACCCGCCGGATGTACCTGCTCCAGCATCAGCTGTATCTGTTGCTGCTCAAGATAAGCAAAAGGAGGGTCATCGCGCCGATAGCGGACCGAGAAGCCCAACAAACCGGTATAGAAAACCAGAGATCGAGCCAGATCGGTAACCGACAGCTCCGGTACCATGGGATTCCAATACGGCCCATCCACCGCGACAGTAGGGTTCGTCATGGCTTACAGGCTCTGCATCAGCTCGGCGCCAATTTCAAAGGAGCGCAATCGGGCCTGATGATCGACGATGGGCCCATTGAACATCAGCTCATCGGCACGGGTTTCCGCCAGCAGCGCTTTGAGGCCGTGACGAACCTGCTCAGGGTCGCCCACCAGAGAGCGGGCCAGGGTCTGCTCCATCGCCATCAACTCACGAGGTGCCCACTCGTCGCCAAGCTGGACGACCGGCGCGGGCAGCTTGCCCGCATCACCGCGATGAAGGCGCAAGAACTGCTGCTGCACGGTAGTGAACTGGAAGCGGGCCTCCTTCTCGCTGTCGGCGGCGATCATGTTGATGCAGACCACCGCATGGGGCTTGGGCCAGCGAGCAGAGGGGCGATACTGGCTACGATAGATCTCCAGCGCCTGCAGCAACATGGCGGGAGCAAAATGGGAGGCAAACCCGAACGGCAAACCCATCGCCGCCGCCAGTTGCGCGCTGTAAAGGCTGGAACCCAGCAGCCAGATGGGCAGATGCAGCCCCTGGCCGGGCACCGCCTGCACCGCGCCGATCTCGTCGCCAAAATAGCTCATCAGCTCACGCACATCGGCCGGGAAATCATCCACCTCGCCACTGCGCATACGCCGTAGCGCCCGCATGGTGCGCTGATCGGTACCGGGGGCGCGACCAAGGCCCAAATCGATGCGGTCGGGATAGAGAGAAGCCAAAGTGCCAAACTGCTCGGCAATCACCAGTGGCGAGTGGTTCGGCAGCATGATGCCACCCGCCCCGATCCGCAGAGTGGTGGTGGCTTCGGCCAGATGGCCGATCAGCACCGAGGTAGCGGCACTGGCAATGCCCGGCATGTTGTGATGTTCGGCCAGCCAGTAGCGCTGGTAACCCCACCCCTCGGCATGGCGGGCAAGATCCCGCGAACGGCGAAACGACTCGGCAGGTACGGAACCTTCGGCAACAGGCACCAGATCGAGCACGGAATAGGGGATGGCAGACATGGGTCACTCCATTGATTTACAGGCCAGTAACAAGTGGGGCAATGTAGCACGGGATACCTGAATGAATCACTATCTCCTGCCACACTCTGCCTGCCAAGCGGCAGCAATCGAACGGAACAAATCTCGGGCAAGTATTGTTTGAACGCTCATCCTGCTGGCCGCGCATGCCCGGGGGTGGATCATATTTTCTTACATTTGCGGGCTGGCCTGAGCGCCCCCGGCTGGTTATAACGGTGCCCCTATAGCGAAGGGGGAGCAACAGACTCCCCCTCACTCTTTGTCACACCACACTGTTCAGGTTATCTATGTCAAAACATCTCGTTCTGCTGGGCGCGCTGACGCTCTCCGGCTGCGCCCTGTTGTCTCCCCCCGCCCCCACCGTCACCCCAGTGCACCTTGCCGATACCAGCCAGCGCGGCTTCTACATCGAATGCAGCAGCATGAAAGCCTGCTTCCAGCAGGCCAACCAGACCTGCCCGCAAGGTTACAAGGAGACCGATCGTCGCCAGCAGACGCTCTACAGCACCCAGTATCTGGGGGGAAGCTATGACGACGAGAAGAAGGTCTACAAAGCAGCCAAGCCCTATCGCATCGCCAACACAATCCACTCGCTGACCATACAGTGTCCCGTCACTACAGGCTGAGCCAACCGAAGGGGTACTCTCTCCCGTCACTGCGAAAAAGAAAACGGTCAACCGAAGTTGACCGTTTTTCACTGCACTGCGCTCTTAGAACAGCAGGTGTGCCACCCCGGCAATAACCGGCAAGGTGACCAGGGTGCGCAGCAGGAAGATAACGAACAACTCCCACAGCTTGACCGGGATCTTGCTGCCCAGCAGCAGGGCGCCCACTTCCGACATATAGATCAGCTGGGTTACCGACATGGCGGCAATCACGAAGCGGGTCATGTCACTCTCGATGGTCGAGGCCAGCACCGCCGGAATGAACATGTCGGCAAAACCGACCATGATGGTCTTGGAAGCCGCTTCCGCCTCCGGCAGTTGCAGCAGCTCCAGCAAGGGGACGAACGGGGCGCCAAGCCAGTTGAAGATAGGGGTATGTTCGGCCAGCATCAGGGCACAGGTACCGATCGCCATCACCACCGGCAGCACGCCAAACACCATATCCAGTGCATTCTTCACCCCTTCCCGCACGACGGCGCCGAGATCAGTCATGCTGTCAGCCTTGGTCAGGGCACGCTCGAAACCATAGCTCATCACGCTGTGCTGGTGTGGCACGGCTTCCTGCTTGCGGCACAGGGGTGTGCCATCGGCATAGATGTCCTTCTTCCAGCAAAGTGGCGGCAGACGCGGCACCACGATGGCCGCGACCACCCCCGCCAGACAGACGGTCAGGTAGAAGGGGACAAACATGTGCTCCAGCTTCACCTGGGAGATCACCACCAGACAGAAGGTGATGGAGACAGCAGAGAAGGTGGTGCCAATCACCGCGGCTTCACGCTGGGTATAGAACTTACCTTCATACTGCTTGCTGGTCAGCAGGATGCCAACGCTGCCATCGCCAAGCCAGGAGGCAAAGCAGTCCACTGCGGAGCGACCCGGCAACCGGAACACCGGACGCATGATGCGGGTCATCATGGTGCCGACAAATTCCAGCAGCCCGAAATCGAGCAGTAACGGCAGCAGCAGGCCGGCAAAAATGAAGACCGAAAACAGCACCGGCAGCAGATCGTTGAGCACCAGTCCACCGGTTGCGCCGGAGTAAAGCACCTCTGGCCCCACCTGGAAGAAGGTCAGCAGCACGAAGATACCGCCCAATACCCGCACGCAGGCCCAGAAAGGGGAGACATTGAACAAGCTGTTGAGGAAAGGACGACGCACCAGAATCGCCGGCTTGAACAGCCAGGCAATCAGCGTCATCAGCATGGTGGTGGTGATCACCGCACTGACCATGGCGACCAGATAATCGGCAAAAACGCGCTGTACCAGCTTGGCCAGCACGGCCACCGGGATGGTGACGTTACCGTCATAGACGACCGGCGTCATGAACAGCAGGATCCCGATAAGTGACGGAACCAGAAACATCAACAAGTTACGGCGAGTATTGACCGCAGGTGCTTCGAGACTCTTTTCCAACATGATATGACTGCCCTAATGTTACTTTTCCCTATCCCGGCCAACCTGCGTATTCATGCATTAACCGGCAAAACGGGCGCAAGAATACTCTAAAAAAATGCACAAACAAGCCCTTAAGACAGAAATCTGCGCATAAATATTTCCACAGGTAAACCTTCCATTAAAACAATAAGATACAGCGGCGCATATCGATTCAATCGACATCGCCAGATGATTGTTTCGTTATTGTTAATTTTTGTGGGCAGTATAATCGGTTATCAGTGGCAGGCAATAAGTGACATCACAAATATACCTAATGAGTTGCTGCTCGATAGACATAAAAAAAACCGGAGCCTGTTCAGGCTCCGGTTTTCAATGAGAGTGACGGGGATCAGTCACGGACGTAGATGACTTCAACGCCATCATCTTCGTCGTCATCCCAATCGTCATCATCAAGCCCTTCATCGAAGGCAAGAGAGGCAGCCAGTGCTTCCGCTTCAGCCTTGGCCAACTGGTTCTTGTGGTAGTCGTCCCACTTGAACTCCACCTTCTCAATGGCGTCTTTGGCATCTTCCGCCAGCTGACGGGGCATGGTGTCCAGCAGATCCAGAATGTCGTAGCAGACCTTCTTGGTGCCTTCCTTGCTGATGGCAGTGATGGTATAGACCGGACCTTCGTGGTTCAGGGCCGCCTTGACGCGATCCATCACCTCCTGAGCTTCTTCTTCCAGGATCAGGTCCATCTTGTTGAACACCAACCAGCGTGGCTTGCCAGCCAGTTCCGGGCTGTACTTCTCCAGCTCCTTGACGATGGTCACGGCATTTTCAGCAGGATCGGAGCCATCAACCGGGCAGATATCCACCAGGTGGATCAGCACGCGGCAGCGCTCGAGGTGTTTCAGGAAGCGGATACCCAGGCCTGCGCCTTCGGCTGCGCCTTCGATCAGACCCGGGATATCGGCGATCACGAAGGAGCGGGAGTTCTCACCACGCACCACACCCAGGTTCGGTACCAGGGTAGTGAAGGGGTAATCAGCTACTTTCGGGCGAGCCGCAGAAACGGCGCGAATAAAGGTAGACTTGCCTGCGTTGGGCAGACCCAGCATGCCGACATCGGCCAGCAGCAGCAGCTCCAGCTTCAAAGTACGCACTTCACCCGGAGTACCATTACTCTTCTGGCGGGGAGCACGGTTGACGGAGCTCTTGAAGCGGGTGTTGCCCAGACCATGGAAACCACCTTTGGCAACCAGCAGTTTCTGCTCGTGGTGGGTCAGATCCCCCAGCAGTTCACCGGTATCCTCATCGGTCGCTCGGGTACCGACCGGCACACGCAGGATCTTGTCCTTGCCGCGGCGACCGGTACAGTTGGCGCTCTGGCCATTCTCACCGCGCTCGGCAGCATGGAAGCGCTCGAAACGGTAGTCGATCAGGGTATTGAGGTTCTCGTCGGCGATCAGATATACGTCGCCACCGTCACCGCCGTCACCGCCGTCCGGACCACCGTTGGGAATATATTTTTCACGGCGAAAGCTTACACAACCGTTACCACCGTCACCGGCATCGACTCGAATCTGGACTTCATCAACAAACTTCATAGGTAACCGTCACCTTAATTCGAAAAACCGATACGCAATTATAGTGGTACAGACCCCTGCGGGCGATACGCATCTTGCCAATCATGCCCGTCAGAGCCAAAGTCAGCTGCGTTCCGTTTTTTCGTCAACGACATCATAAAGACGTCAGAAAAACAAAAGCCCCGCCTGTTGGCGGGGCTTCGGATCCTTGCGGTCCGTAATTACTCAGCAACGATGCTAACGTACTTACGATTCAGCGGACCTTTAACTTCGAACAGGATTTTACCAGTCGCGGTAGCGAACAGGGTGTGATCCTTGCCCAGACCAACGTTGGTGCCAGCGTGGAACTTGGTACCACGTTGACGAACGATGATGCTGCCAGCCAGAACTGTTTCGCCGCCGAAACGCTTCACGCCCAGGCGTTTAGCTTCAGAATCGCGACCGTTGCGGGATGAACCGCCAGCTTTTTTGTGTGCCATTTATCGGACTCCTCTAATTAAGCGCTGATGCCAGTGATTTTGACTTCAGTGAACCACTGACGGTGGCCCGCTTGCTTACGATGGTGCTTACGACGACGGAACTTGACGATAGTCACTTTCTCGCCACGGCCGTGAGCCACAACTTCAGCTACAACCTTGCCACCTTCAACGAAAGGAGCACCTACTTTAAAAGTGTCGCCTGCAGCAACCATCAGAACTTCGTTGAAGTCGATGGTAGCGCCAGTCTCAACGTTCAGCTTTTCCAGACGAACGATTTGACCTTCGGCCACACGGTGTTGTTTTCCGCCGCTTTGGAATACCGCGTACATTTGATTAACTCCGTAAAGGCATGTCTTTTGCTCAAGGCTAGACATGCGCAAAAACCTATAACAATGGGCGGGCATTCTACGCAAATCGATCTGCTCAGGCAAGGCCAATTTAGCAAAAAGTTTATTTTGTGCGCATATCTGCCGCCGTGGATAAACGCCTAACTGTAACCCATTGTGAAATCGTGTAGAATCCCTGCCATTACTAAAATCGCAGTTATTGCTGCTGTCACGTTACGAGACTTATGGACCAACAGACTATCCGTGCGCTCTGTGCCGCCGACATGACGGCGGTCAATGAACTGATCCTGGCCCGACTCCAGTCCGACGTTAGTCTGATTAATCAGCTGGGTTTCTACATTGTCAGCGCCGGCGGGAAACGGATGCGCCCCATGCTGACCGTGATGGCTGCGCGTGCGCTTGGCTATGAGGGTGAGGATCACCTGAAACTGGCCGCCATCATCGAATTCATTCACACCTCTACCCTGCTGCATGACGACGTGGTCGACGAATCCGACCTGCGCCGTGGCAGGGAGACCGCCAACGCCATGTTTGGCAATGCCGCCAGCGTGCTGGTCGGTGACTACCTCTATAGCCGCTCCTTCCAGATGATGGCCGAGCTCTCCAACCTGCGGGTGATGGAGATCCTCTCGGATGCCACCAACACCATCGCCGAAGGGGAAGTGTTGCAGCTGATGAACTGCAACGACCCGGATACCACCGAAGAGAGCTACATGACGGTCATCTACTGCAAGACCGCCAAGCTGTTCGAGGCCGCCACTCGCCTTGCCGCCGTGCTGACCCATCAGCCCGAGCCCGTCGAGCAGGCCATGACCGATTACGGCAAGTATCTGGGCACCGCGTTCCAGATCATCGATGACGTGATGGACTACTGCTCCCAGAGCGAAGAGATGGGCAAGAACGTCGGCGACGATCTGGCCGAAGGCAAACCGACACTGCCGCTGCTGCGCGCCATGGAAGTGGGCACGCCGGAAGAGCGCCAGCTGGTGCGCGATGCCATCGAGCACCGCAACGGCATGGAGCATCTTGAGCAGATCCTCGGCATTCTCGATCGTACCGGCGCGCTGGAGTACTCCCGCATGCGAGCCAGGGAAGAGGCCGACAAGGCCATTGCCGCCCTCGCCATCCTGCCTGACTCCCCGCACAAACAGGCGCTGGAAACACTGGCCCACATGGCCGTGCAGCGCAGTGCCTGAGTAAACGACATGCATGAAAAAAGAGGCCTTCGGCCTCTTTTTTATTGTCTGCTATCTGCTGGACAGTGCATTGCGCCAGACTCAGCGACTCAGCATCCAGAGGATCACGCTACCTGCCACCACTAGCGAGCCGCCGATACGGCGCAACTGCTCCGGTGGCTGATCGCTCAGCAGCCGCAACATCTGCTGCCATGCCCTGGGCATCAACAACGGGCCGAGCCCCTCGAACAACAGCAGCAATCCCAACCCCATCAGCATGGATGTCAGCATCCGACCTCCTTCAATGCAACCAGCCCCTGGGTCGACGGCTGGCATTGGCACCAAAAACAAAAGGGTCTGACAATGCAGACCCTTTGAATGTGACCTCGTGGCGATTACTGCTTGGTGCCGTGAGGAGACTTGAGGTAACGGAAGAACTCGCTGTCCGGCTTCAATACCATCAGGTCGTTGCCACCGGCAAAGCTCTTGCGATAGGCCTCCATGCTACGCACGAAGCTGAAAAACTCGGGGTCTTTCTTGTAGCTGTCGGCATAGATCTTGGCGGCTTCCGCATCCCCTTCACCGCGCAGCTGGCGAGCGTTACTCTCGGCGTCGGCGATCATGACGGTCACCTTGCGGTCGATATCGGCACGCAGGATTTCAGCCTTCTCGCGACCCTGAGAGCGGTGCTCACGGGCGACTGCGGTACGTTCGGCGCGCATCCGCTGGTAAATGGAGTTGGAGACTTCCACCGGCAGGTTGATCTGCTTGATCCGCACATCCACCACCTTGATACCGAGCTCGGAGGAGCGCGCCATCTTCTTCAGGGCATCTTCCATCACGGTACTGCGCTCACCGGAGACGATGTCCTTGATGGTACGGTTACCAATCTCGGAACGCAGACCGTTGTTGATCTTGCGCTTGAGCAGATCTTCAGCCTGCAGCTTGTTGCCACCACCGGTTGCCAGGTAGTACTTGGAGAAGTCCTCAATCTTCCACTTCACGTAGGAGTCGATGATCAGGTCTTTCTTCTCGGAGGTGACAAAACGGTCGGCCTGGCTGTCAATGGTCTGGATGCGGGCATCCATCTTGCGAACCTGGTCGATGAGCGGCACCTTGAAGTGCAGGCCCGGCTCATAGAGGCGGGGTTCACCGGAGTCAACCCGCTTCACCTTGCCAAACTGCACCACAATCCCCTTCTGACCTTCATCAACGATAAAGACAGAGGAGAAGCAGACCATGGCCGCGACAGCGATTGCACCAATAGCTAGCTTTTTCATCTATCAGTTTCTCCCTGAGCTGAAGCGGTCACCGCTACGCAGCGGCATTGTCGGGGTAGAGTTGGCACCCTCGTTGGAAACGGGGACCTGCTCTGTGACCGGGGCGACAGTGGCACGATCAGACTGGGCAGCCTTCGGCTTGCCAGACAGCTTGTCGAGCGGCAGGTAGATCATGCTGTTGTTGCCAGCCGGCATGTCGACCACCACCTTGTTGGCCTGCTGATAGAGCTCTTCCATGGTTTCCAGATAGATACGCTCACGGGTCAGCTCGGGGGCAGCCTGATACTGGGGCAGCAGCTCGTTGAAACGAGCGACTTCACCCTGGGCTTTCAACACGATCTGGGATTTGTAAGCTTCCGCTTCCTGCTCCAGACGCTTCACCTGACCACGGGCCTTGGGCTCGACTTCACGGGCATAGGCTTCTGCTTCACGAATGAAACGCTGCTCATCTTCCTGAGCGGAGATGGCGTCATCAAACGCGTCTTTCACCTCTTCCGGCGGACGCGCCGGCAGGAAGTTGACGTCGACGATCTGCAGACCCATCTGGTAGGGCTCGATGATGCCATCGATCACCTGCCAGGTCTCCTGACGCACCTTCTCACGACCGGTAGTCAGCACGTCATCCATCCGGGTATGACCCACCACGTAGCGCAGAGCGCTATCGGTGGCCTGACCCAGACTCTCGTCGGCATTGGTCACGCTGAACAGATACTGCTCGGGATTGACCACACGGTACTGCACGTCCATCTCGACCCGTACCACGTTCTCATCCTGAGTCAGCATGAAACCGGAGGCAGGCAGGGAGCGCACGGACTCGACGTCCACCGGGATCACCTGATCGATAAAGGTCGGCTTCCAGCGCAGGCCCGGCTCGACAATATGGGAAAACTTGCCAAACCGCAGCACGGCACCACGCTCCGCTTCGCGAATGGTGTAGAAGCCGCTGACGACCCACACCACCACAGCCACAACCAGCGCGATGGAGATACCAAAGCGACCTACATCGCCGCCAGATTTGCCGCCACCAAACAAGCCACCGAAACGGCGACTCACTTTGCGCAGCATTTCATCCAGATCAGGGGGTCCCTGATTCTTGCCGTTATTCCCCCAAGGGTCACGGTCTTTGCCGTTGTTACCAGGCTCATTCCAAGCCATCAGCGTCTCCATTAATACATGCGGATGGATATCATCTCTATCGGGCCATCATACGTTGAGAAGCCCCTAAGGGTTCATCTTCATCAACGAATCAATGCCTGATAAAGCGTTGTAAACTCTCACCTTCCTGTTTCACGAGGCGGTTCCAGTCGGCCACTTGCAAGCGGACTTCCAGCACGAAATCCCCCTCCTCGCTAAAACCTTCCTGCTCAATCCCTTTCAGCTGATAGAGCGCACTGCGCAATCTCGCGGCAGAAGGAGGCAACTGCAGGGTGTGATGCACCATGGAGCCAGCCAGCAATTCGGTCAGCGCCGTAAACAGATGCTCACAACCTTCACCGGTCTGGGCCGACAACCAGACGCGCAACGGGCGCCCCTCGTCATCTCGCTCCAGACCTGCCGGACGATCCGCCAGCTTGTCGATCTTGTTGCAGATCATCAGCTGGGGCCTGTCATCGGCTTCAATCTCGGCCAATACCTGCTGCACGGAGTCGATATTCTCCTGCATCTGCTCATCGGCACAGTCCACCACATGCAGCAGCAGATCCGCTTCACGGGTCTCCTGCAGGGTTGCCTTGAAGGCCGCGACCAGATCATGGGGCAAGTGTCGAATAAATCCAACTGTATCCGCCAAAATCACATCACCCACATCCCGGATCACCAGTTTACGCAGGGTGGGATCCAGAGTTGCGAATAATTGGTCGGCAGCATACACGCTGGCAGCTGTAAGTTGGTTGAACAAAGTGGACTTTCCGGCGTTGGTGTAACCAACCAGTGACACCGTCGGCACTTCGTTGCGGTTGCGGGCGCGGCGTCCCTGCTCCCGCTGCTTGGCCACCTTGTCGAGCCGACGCAAAATCGCCTTGATGCGTTCCCGCAGCAGACGCCGGTCAGTTTCAAGCTGGGTTTCACCCGGGCCACGCAGACCGATCCCGCCCTTTTGACGTTCAAGGTGGGTCCAGCCTCGCACCAGACGAGTGGAAAGATGGCGCAACTGGGCCAGTTCGACCTGCAGTTTACCTTCGTGGGTTCGGGCGCGCTGGGCAAAGATATCGAGGATCAGGCCGGTTCGATCCACCACCCGGCACTGGAACAGACGCTCCAGGTTGCGCTCCTGGGCAGGGGTCAGGGCATGGTTGAAGATGACGACGTCGGCATCCAGCATCTGGACTTGGGACGCGATCTCTTCAGCCTTGCCACTGCCGACAAAAAATTTGGCACTGGGCGCACTGCGACTGGTGGTAATTACCCCCAGCGCATTGACTCCGGCCGAGCTCACCAACATCTTGAGCTCTTCCAGATCCTCCCGCTCACCCTCATCACTGAAGTTGACATGCACCAGAACGGCCTGTTCGCCAGCTTCATAACGGTCAAACAAGCGCTTGCTCCTTAACAGGAATCATGATGAATCTGAGTTGGCGAGTCGACTCGCCCAGGGATATCACGCCTCGGCATCACCCTGTTCATCAGCCGCGCCACCCGGTGTGGGCTGGTGATGATTGACGGCACGGGCCGGTACGACAGTCGAGATGGCGTGCTTGTAAACCATCTGGCTCACGGTGTTTTTCAGCAGGATAACAAACTGGTCAAAAGACTCGATCTGACCTTGCAGTTTGATGCCGTTCACCAAATAGATAGAAACAGGAATCCGCTCACGGCGCAGCGCATTCAAAAACGGGTCTTGGAGAGATTGCCCCTTAGCCATTTTTCTTTTCCTTATAGTTTGTTGTTTTTAAACACCGAATATCAATATAACAACCTGATTATACAGGGAGTGTCAAGCCGCACCAGCGCGAGCAAGCACGCGGTCGAGATTGCCAGACTCACCAGATTCCAACCAGGTCACGTCGGGCCAGCCGCGCAACCAGGTCATCTGTCGTTTTGCCAATTGGCGTGTGGCAACAATGCCACGATAACGCATCTCATCATACCCCACTTCACCGCACAGGTAGTCCCACATTTGGCGATAACCCACACAGCGAATGGAGGGGAGATCCGGGGTCAGATCGCCGCGCGCCATCAGCGCACGAACCTCCTGTTCAAAGCCGCCTTGCAGCATCTTGTCAAAGCGCTGTTCGATCCGCTGATGCAGCACGGCGCGATCGCTCGGGGCGATGGCAAACTGCTGCACCCGATAGGGCAAGCCCTCCCCCTGCACCTGCGTCAGCTCGGTAAGGGTCTTGCCGCTGATGCGGTAGACCTCAAGCGCCCGGCTGAGCCGCTGCGGGTCATTGGGGTGAATTCGCGCCCCGGCCACAGGGTCAATGCGCACCAGCTCGTCGTGCAGCGCCTGCCAACCGAGGCGGGCAGCCTCTTCCTCAATCCCGGCACGAATGGCGGGATCGGCGGAGGGCAGCGGGGACAATCCCTCCAGCAGCGCCTTGAAATAGAGCATGGTGCCGCCCACCAGCAGCGGAATGCGGCCACGGTCGGCGATCTCTTTCATCTCCCGCAGGGCATCCTTGCAAAAATCGGCTGCCGAATAGCTCAAGGCTGGGTCAAGAATGTCGATCAGCCGGTGCGGGGCCCGCGCCAGTTCATCGGCGGTCGGCTTGGCCGTACCGATATCCATGCCGCGATAGATCAACGCCGAATCGACGCTGATGATGTCGCAAGGCAATGCCTGGCACAATTCAATGGCGAGATCCGTCTTGCCGGAGGCCGTCGGCCCCATCAGAAAAATTGCGGTCGGCAAGTCACTCGCCATGTTCAAACTCCTCCAGCACGGTCGCCAGTGAAAGGGGGCGCACCATGCGAATGTCTGCCAGTTGGTCACTGAAATCGGTCACAAGTTCCGTCAGCAGACGACTGGCAGTTGAAAAATCGTATATCTTCTCGCGGCTTATCCCCTGCTCCACCAGCCATTGGCATAATACTTCAGCCTGCTGACCAGCATCACTGTCAGATCCGCCCTCGATAATTTGCAGCAATTCGGGTAACAGACGAACCAAATCGGTCTGGCGCAGCAGAGCCGGCACCCGAGTCAGGATCATGGTGTCGCGCCCCCCGCTTTTCAACTCCAGCCCCATCCGTTTCAGCAAACGTTCCTGCTCGGTCACCAGCGCGATCAAATTCTTCGGCAATTTGAAGGAGACCGGCAGCAACAGTGGCTGGGCCGCCAGTCCCTGGCCCCAGGTCTCCAGCAGCCAGTGGCGAAGCAGCACACGCTCGGCACGTACCAGCGAAAGCAGGGCCAGCTGATTATCCCGCTCGATCAACAGGTAGGCCTGATCCACCAGTGTCAGGGCACGACATCCCCCCTGTTTGGGTGACGGCACTGTGTCGGTGGACTGTGCGGGAGCAGCCTCAGCCGCAGTTGCGATAGGCAGCGTAGTGAGCAGAGCGCCCATGCCGCGCATCGCCTCACGGCTTGGGGGCTCGGGCGGTTGATAATTGCTGGCTCGGCCAGCCCCACCGCCCCCCTCCCGCACCTGTGCAGGTGCCCGGTAGCTGTGCTCGGCACCATACCATTCGGGACGTGGCGCCTGACCGGGATATTCAATCTGCGGACTGACCGGCAACTCAACCAGGGTTTCGGCCAGCGGCGCGTCCTGATGAGCGGCGCTGACCCCTTCGCGGCGCAGCGCGGTAAACAAAGCCTGAAAGATAAAGTCGTGGATCAACCGCGCCTGATGGAAGCGCACCTCATGCTTGGCCGGGTGGACGTTGACATCCACCTGACGGGGATCCAGCTCGATATAGAGCACATAAGCGGCGAAGCGGTCGGGAGGCAGCAACTCGTCATAGGCCTGACGAATAGCGTGGTTGATGAGCTTGTCGCGCATCATCCGGCCGTTGACATAGGTGTATTGCAGGTCGTTCTGCGGTCTTGCCCCCTCCGGAGTCGCCAACCAGCCCCACAAACGCACGTCGCTATGCTCGCTCTCCACCGCCAGCGCATGGTGCATGAAGGGGGTGCCGCAAACGGCGGCGAGACGCCGCTCCTGCTCCGGCACGGTATTGGCGGCCTTGTACTGGCGCACCACCTTGCCATTGTGGCGCAGGATCAGGGTGGCATCGAAGCGGGAGAGCGCGATGCGGCGCACCAGCTCGTCGATATGGGCAAACTCGGTCTTTTCGCTGCGCATGAACTTGCGCCGCGCCGGGGTATTGAAGAAGAGATCCACCACCTCCACCGTGGTGCCCACCGGATGGGCCGCCGGCTTGATGGTGACGCTCATCTCGCGCCCTTCCGCCTGGGCTTGCCAGGCTTCGGACTGCTCGGCGGTACGGGAGGTAAAGGTGAGACGGGAGACCGAGCTGATGGAAGCGAGCGCCTCGCCACGAAAACCGAGGCTGTTGATCCCTTCCAGATCATCCAGCGTGGCCACCTTGGAGGTCGCATGACGCGATAGCGCCAGCACCAGCTCGTCTTTGGCGACGCCACAGCCGTTGTCACGGATGCGGATCAGCTTGGCGCCCCCCTTGTCGATGTCGATCTCGACCCGGTCGGCCCCCGCATCCAGGCTGTTTTCCACCAGCTCTTTCACCACAGAAGAGGGCCGCTCCACCACCTCTCCGGCTGCAATCTGGTTGGCCAGAATGGGTGGCAAAATACGGATCGGCATCATTTACTCCTGAATTTCAATCTTGCGGATGGTCAGTCTCTTAAGGCTCCAGGAGGGCAGCACCACCACCTCTCCACCAACCGGAATCTGGTTGGCAAGGATAGGGGGCAATATACGGATCGGCATCACTTGCTCCTGAATTTCAATCTTGCTGATGGTATTCGCTAACAGCGGGAGCGGCATCGCCCGCTCCCGTGCGTCAGTTTTGCGGAATGTAGAGCACCTGCCCTACCTGAATATTCCGCGACTTGAGCTTGTTGATCTCCACCAGCCGAGCCTGACTCACCCCATGTTTCTCGGCAAGGCGGGAGAGACTCTCGCCCCGCTTGACCACATGGCGGAGCATCTGTGACTTGTCGTCATTGCGAACGGGGGCTGCACTGCGGCTCTGCCCCTGCTGGGGGATATAGATGGTCTGCCCGATCTGAATATCCCGGCTGCGCAGCTGGTTGATCTCCACCAGAGTGGACTGACTCACTCCATGCTTCTCGGCAAGGCGGGAGAGGCTCTCGCCCCGTTTGACCACATGGCGGAGCATCCGCGATTTGTCATAGTCCCCCACACTGCTGACCGGTGCACCGCTCTCTTGCGCTGCCGCCGAGTAAGGCTTGATCACCCCGGCGCCGGAGCCGCTCCCAGCACCGCCGTCGCGGGCGGTGGCGGGCATCTTGTTGGTCACCACCGGCTGCGACTGTGTCTGCCTGGGCTGGCTCACCGGCTGCCGGGCTACCGGTGCAGGGCGAGTGGTCGCGACAGGTTGGCTCACCTGCCCCTTGCCGGTCAGCATGGCCCCCTTGGTCGGGTGGGCGCGGTAGTAGTTGCGGATCCCCTCGAAGATGGCGCGGGCCAGCTGGTCCTGATAGCTGGCGGTAGCCAGCAGCTTCTCTTCCGCATGGTTGGAGATAAACCCAGTTTCAACCAGCACCGAGGGAATATCCGGCGCCTTCAGCACCGCCAGACTGGCGTGCTCCGGCGCCTTCTTGTGCAGTCGGGCAACCTTGCCCATGGAGCGCAGGATCTGGCGGCTGACGTCATACCCTTCGGCACGGGACTTGTCCATGGATAGGTCGAGGAAGGTCTGCGCCAGATAGGGGTTGGGATCGGATTCCGCCAACACCTTGCCGACACCGCCCAGCAGCTCGCCCTGCTTCTCCTGCTTCTCCAGCCAGCTGCCCATCTCGCGGTTGGCACGGTTGGTCGAGAGGACCCAGACCGAGGCGCCGCGCGGGGTCGAGTTATGAAAACTGTCTGCATGGATAGAGACCAGCAGATCCGCCTTTGCCTTGCGGGCAATCTCGGAGCGCTTGTTGAGGTCGACGAAGTAGTCGCCACGACGGGTCAGCACGGCGCGCATCCCCGGTTCACGGTCGATCAGTGCCGCCAGCTTCTGGGAGACCGCCAGCGTCACCCGCTTCTCGTAGGTACGGCGCGGGCCGATGGAGCCCGGGTCTTCCCCGCCGTGGCCCGGGTCGATGGCAATCACCACCCCCTTGCCTTTGCCACCGACGGGCGTGGATTGCACTGCTGCCGCCGAGCGCTTCTCTTCATAAGGAAGGTCGATGACCAGACGGTGGCCATAAGGCCCAGCTGGCGCCAACGGAAAGACCACCGGCTTGATGGCGGAGCTGAGATCCATCACCAGCCGCAGACCGCCCTTCTCCAGCGGAGTGCTCTGGCGGATCTTGCGCACCAGTTCGCTGTTGTTCTCGATCCGCGCCAGATTGGCGGCGTTGCTCGCCCCTTTCAGATCGATCACCAGCCGATCCGGGCCGGTGAGGGTGAAATAGTTGAAGTTGGGGGCGCTGCTCATGTCGAGCACTACCCGGGTATTATCCGGTGATGGCCAGATTCGTACGCTCTTGAGCTGATTCGCCCAAGAGGGTAACGCCATCAAAGAGAGAGCAATAACAAGGATCAAGCGCACGTAGATGACAACCGTTCCAGAATGGCTTCGCCAATAGCAGTGCGAGCCTCTATCAGAACCTCGCGCTGCTCGCCTACATAAGTAAGGGTAATTTCCAGGTCGGGAGCCGGTAACCAGCCCTCGCCCTTCTCGGACCACTCCACCAGACAGAGAGTGTTGGCGGCAAAATAGTCCCGAATGCCCATGAATTCCAGCTCTTCCGGATCAGCCAGGCGATAGAGATCAAAATGGTAGACCTGCCAGCCATCGAGCTCGTAGGGCTCGACCAGGGTGTAAGTCGGGCTTTTTACCTTGCCCTGATGGCCAAGGCCCTGCACCCAGCCGCGGGTCAGGGTGGTTTTACCGGCGCCAAGCGTGCCATGCAAAAACACTGTGGTCGCCTGCTGGCAGGCCTGTGCCAGACGGCCACCCAGTGCCACGGTTGCTGCCTCGTCCGGCAGTGTCATCATCAACTGTTTTGCCATGTTCTTCTTTTTAACTTGTAATGGTGTCGGGATTAACCAGTTTGCGGATCAGCGGCAGCAGATCTGACGCCAGCATGCCCCGCTCGCCGTCAGCGGCGGCCTGATCTGCAGCCTCGCCGTGGATCACGGCGCCCAGCCAGCTTGCCATGGTGGCAGACCAGCCCTGGGCCAAAAGGGCGGCGATTATACCAGATAACAGATCGCCCATGCCGCCACTTGCCATGCCGGGATTGCCTTCACAACAGAGAGCGACCCGCTCGCCGTCATAAATAAGTGTTCCCGCCCCTTTTAACAACACCACACCGCCATAGCGCCGCTGCAGCGCCTGCACGGCGGCAAACCGATCGGTTTCAATCTCGGCAATGGTGCATCCCAGCAGGCGCGCAGCTTCGCCGGGATGGGGCGTGAGCACCCAATTATCCTGATGGCGGGGAGATTGCGCCAGCCAATTCAATCCATCGGCGTCCAAAACCAGTGGCAGCCGTTCGGTGAGATAACGGGTGATTTGTACTCTTCCCCACTCATCCTGACCTAGGCCGGGGCCGATGACCCGCACCGACGCCCACCCCTCGTCATCTGCGGTAGTGAGACTCATCAGTTCGGGTTGATAGAGGCTGACCGGCGGATGTTCCGGATGCTGACATACCCGTACCAGCCCGGCCCCCGCCCGCAGGCAGGCGCGGGCAGCCAGCACGATGGCCCCCTGCATGCCGCGATTGCCCCCCACCAGCAGTACCTTGCCATAAGAGCCCTTGTGGGAAGCGCGCGGGCGCGGGGTCAGCTGCGTGCTCAGCTGCGGATAATCGATACGCCAGGCAGCGGGCAGCATAGTGTCATCAGGCGTGACGCCAAGGGGATCACAGTCGAGCTGGCCGACACAATCCACCCCGTCGCCGGTGAGCATCCCCTGCTTGATACCGATAAAGGTGAGAGTGCGAGTGGCCTGCACCATGGCCCCCATGGCACGGCCGGTATCGCCGTTGAGGCCGGAGGGGAGATCCACCGCCAGCACGGGCACAGCCAAGCCATTGATTGTTGCGACGATCTTTGTCAGTAGTGGCGAGAGGGGCGTGTTGACGCCGGTGCCAAGCAGGGCATCGACCACCAGATCCGGGGGGGAGTGCGGGTCCTTATCAAACTGCTCGGCCAGCCAGACCCGGCCACCGGCCGCCAGCCACTCATCGGCGGCCCGTCTGGCATCCCCCTTCAGTTGGTCGGGTGCCCTGGCGGCAATCACCACCACCTCGATGCCAATCTGGCGGGCAAGGCGGGCCAGCACATATCCATCACCGCCGTTATTGCCGGGGCCGACGAAAATCCACCAGCAGCGACTGTCGGGCCAATGCAGGGTGGCATAGGTGCGCAGCGCGGCACCGGCTCGCTCCATCAGGGCATAGAGAGGTTGCCCCTCACGCGCGGCCCAGTTGCGCTCCAGTGCGCGGATCTGTTCAGTCTGCCACAGCCCCTGTGGTAAACTGCCCCCCTCTTTTGTGCCCAACGCGCCCCTGATGATCTCTACCATGACGGCTCCTGCCTCTTATCAATCGACCCACGCCAGCAAACGCCGGCCAGGCCAAGCCGCATGAGCGCACCTGACTTCCACCAGCTGGCCCACGATATCAAGCTCTGGGCACGGGAGCTAGGATTTGACCAGGCGGGCATCACCGACACCGATCTGCGTATCGAAGAGCCGAGATTGCAGGCCTGGCTGGATGCGGGCTATCACGGCAGCATGGATTACATGGCGCGCCACGGCATGATGCGCGCGCGCCCCCACGAGCTGCTGCCGGGCACGGTGCGGGTGTTGTCGGTGCGGATGAACTACCTGCCGTTCGAGGCGGGTTTTGCCGCCACCCTGCGCGATCCGACCCTCGGCTATATCAGCCGCTATGCCCTCGGCCGCGACTACCACAAGGTGCTGCGCAACCGGCTCAAACAGCTGGGTGATCGCATCGAAGCGCGCTGCGCCGAGCTGTTTCAAGGCACTGAAGAGACCTTGGGTGAGTGGCGCCCCTTCGTTGACTCCGCCCCCATCCTCGAGCGGCCACTGGCGGCCAAGGCAGGCCTCGGCTGGGTTGGCAAACACTCACTGCTGCTCAACGAATCGGCCGGCTCCTTCTTCTTTCTCGGTGAGCTGTTGCTCAACCTGCCGCTACCGCTCGACCAGCCAGTGGAGAAGGAGCAGTGCGGCAAGTGTGTCGCCTGCATCAACATCTGCCCGACCGGCGCCATTGTCGCCCCCTATGTGGTAGATGGCCGCCGCTGCATCTCCTATCTCACCATCGAGAACGACGGCCCTATTCCGGAAGAGTTTCGCCCCCTGATGGGCAACCGCATCTACGGCTGCGACGACTGCCAGCTTATCTGCCCCTGGAATCGCTACGCAGATACCAGCCCGGAACCCGACTTCAGCCCGCGCCCCAGTCTGCACCGCCCCCCCCTGCTGGCGCTGTGGTGCTGGAGCGAGAGCGATTTCCTCAAACAGACCGAGGGGAGCCCGATCCGCCGCATCGGCTATCAACGCTGGCGCCGCAATCTGGCAGTCGCCCTTGGCAATGGCCCGGCAACCCCCGAGGTGATCGCGGCACTGCAACTGGGGCTGACCACCGCCGAGCCCATGGTGGCCGAACATATCGAATGGGCACTGGCCACTCTTGCCCGGCGTCAGGATGAAGAGAACAAAAAGACCCGTTTGCTGATCCGCTGCATCGAAAAAGGTCTGTCGGATCACGCATAAGTGATCTGCCCCTTGCCGGATTGCAGCACTTTTTTCATGCTCTGCCGACCTGCAGTCCCCATAACAGCGTGGTCACTGCAAACTGGTCGGCACACAACAAGGACAACACAGATGCATATGTTGGGAGTGGATATTGGAGGCTCAGGGATCAAGGGCTGTCTGGTCGATACCAAAACCGGCGAATTGATTGGCGAGCGCCATCGCATTGCCACACCGCAACCGGCTACCCCGGCCGCCATCGCCCATACCCTCAAGGCACTGGTCGAACATTTTGACTGGAAAGGGCCGGTGGGCTGCGGCTTTCCTGCCACCATCCACAACGGGGTTGCCAAGAGTGCCGCCAACATCGACAAGAGCTGGATCGAAACCGATGCCGAGCATCTGTTTGCCGATGTCACCGGCAAGCCCTGCTATGTGCTGAATGATGCCGATGCCGCCGGTCTGGCCGAGATGCGCTTTGGCGCCGGCAAGGATCGCAAGGGGGTCATCATCCTCATCACGGTCGGTACCGGTATCGGCACCGCCATCTTCGTCAACGGCCATCTGCTGCCCAACACCGAGCTGGGCCATCTGATGCTGGAAGGGATGGTCGCCGAGCACTACTGCTCCGATGCGGCGCGCAAACGGGAAGATCTCTCCTGGAACCGCTGGGGCAAGCGTTTCAACAAGTATCTGGCACGCCTCGAGTTTCTCTTCTCCCCCGACCTCTTCATTCTGGGGGGCGGCAGCGCAGCCAAGCTGGATAAGTTTGTCGATCGCATCGAGACCCGGGCGCCGCTTATTCCGGCGGCCAGCCTCAATCAGGCGGGCATTATCGGGGCCGCCCTCTACGCGGCCGAGCAGCAGGGCTGACCGACGCTCACTGCAAGTCAGCAGATACCAATGGAAAGGGCCCGGCACTGCTGCCGGGCCCTTTTGTTTTGCGGTCATCTTGCGTATTTGGTGCTTATCACCCGTTACATGTCGTCGAGTCGGTGCACTCCGTGCACCAGTCGGGTCAGGCGGGTCTGCTCCAGCCCGGCCAGATTCTCGAGCAAAGCGGTGGTGGCCGGTGTCGGGCACTCCCGGGCCAGATGGCTCAGCTCGCCCACCAGCTGCTCTTCCCAGCGGCATACCTGAGTGACGATATCCTGAGTCTGGACTGATGCCGGCAGCTCGAAGCGGGTAATGGCAGGCAGCATATCCTCGCTGAAACTCTGGTTCAGCCAGGTCTCCCTGACCGCCTCTCCCAGCTGAGCGGCATATTCGTTCAGATGGGCACTGGCCGCATCCTCACGCCCTTGCAGATAGACCAGCAACATCCGGCTCCGTTCGCTGTCCACCTGACTGGTCAAACGCCCATAACAGAGTCCGAGCTGGTGATGAACCTGCTCAAGATAGTGCAGCAACTCTTTGATCTGTTGGAATCTCATCGCACTGCCCTCCATGTTTGTCGACATCATCAGTATAAAAAACCGGCGCCACCGACCCAATCCCTATCCGTGCCCCCCTTGCGCTGCATCAAGGTTGACGCCGACAAAATGGCTGCCAGGTTCTCCGGTCACGAATAGGGAACGATTTGTGCAGCAATTTGTGTAACGATGGTGGAGCATTAAGCTAGACAGCAGATGTGAACAGAAACGAGCTAACACACTAATAAAACCAGCCTTACCCGGCATAAACCATCTTTAATTCGGTTATCTGCCGCAGGGACGAAACAGGATCTGGAAGAGCAACAATACCATCCTGATTGTTATCCGCCTGACAGAAATCCTTATCACTTTTTTAGACGTCTAGACGTAAAAACATGCGTTGACATGGCCATCCAGACATCTTAGCATCATCCTCCATGATGACAGAGTAACCCAGTGGAACCTCTGCCCAATTTCCCCGCCTGTAGCGCCCTGTGCTTTAAGGCTGTTAGCACGGAAGAATCCATGATTAAGTTGATCGGTCTCAACAAAGTCTACGGTACAGGCAGTGACGCCGTGCACGCCCTGCGTGATGTGAGTCTGCATGTACCCCAAGGCAAAATTTTCGGGGTGATCGGTGCCTCCGGTGCCGGCAAGAGTACCCTCATTCGTTGTGTCAACCTGCTGGAGCGCCCGACAGAGGGTCAAGTCATCGTTGATGGCCAGGATCTGGTCGCCCTGAGCGAACGGGATCTGACCCAGGCTCGCCGCCAGATCGGGATGATTTTCCAGCACTTCAACCTGCTTGCCTCCCGCACCGTGTTTGCCAACATCGCCTTTCCGCTGGAGCTGGCAGGCTGGAGCAAAGAGAAGATCCAGCAACGGGTTGCCGAGCTGCTGGCGCTGGTCGGGCTGGAAGCCCGTGCCCAGGCCTATCCGTCCGAGCTTTCCGGCGGTCAGAAACAGCGCGTCGCCATTGCCCGCGCACTGGCACCAGCCCCCAAGGTGCTGCTCTGCGACGAGGCCACCTCGGCCCTCGACCCGCAGACCACCCGCTCGATCCTGACCCTGCTCAAGGAGATCAACGTCAAGCTGGGGCTCACCATCCTGCTCATTACCCACGAGATGGATGTGGTGAAAGGGATCTGTGACGAAGTGGCCATCATCAGCGATGGTCGCCTGATCGAGCAGGGGGAAGTGGCCTGGTTCTTCAGCAACGCCAAGACCCAGCTGGCCCGTGACTTCATCCACTCCACCATCCATCTGGAGGTACCGCAGGAGTATCAGGATCGGATGAGCAGCGAGCGGGTGCCGGGCAGCTACCCGCTGGTGAAGCTCGGCTTTACCGGCAGCACGGTCGATACGCCGCTGATCTCCGAGGCGAGCCGCCGTTTCAACATCGACATCAGCATACTGAGCGCAGACATCGAATACGCAGGTGGCGTCAAATTCGGTTTCCTGCTGGCAGAACTGTTCGGGGATGAAGCCCAGTGCGAGGCGACCCAGCAGTTCCTCATCGACAATCACATTCAGCTGGAGGTAATGGGTTATGTCCGAAGCCATGATTAATCTGCTCATCACGGCCCTGGGCGACACCCTGATCATGGTGTTTGCCTCCGCTCTGTTCGGCTGCCTGCTGGGTCTGCCGCTCGGCGTGGCACTGCATGTGACCAAGGCGGGCCAGATCCTGGCCAACCCCTTGCTCAACCGTACTCTGGGCATGGTGGTCAACGTGGGTCGCTCGGTACCCTTTATCATCCTGCTGGTCGCCATCATTCCGCTGACCAGGCTGATTGTCGGCACCAGTATCGGCACCATCGCTGCCATCGTGCCGCTGACTGTCGGTTGCATCCCTTTCATTGCCCGTCTGGTGGAAGGGGCCCTGATGGAAGTGCCGGACGGCCTGCTGGAAGCGGCCAAGGCGATGGGCGCCAAGCCGTTGCAAATTATCACCAAGGTGCTGCTGCCCGAGGCCCTGCCCGGCATCCTCAACAGCGTCACCATTACCCTCGTCACTCTGGTGAACTACTCGGCCATGGCCGGGGCCATCGGTGGCGGCGGTCTGGGAGATGTGGGTATTCGTTATGGTTATCAACGCTTTGACCCGACCGTCATGCTGGTGACCGTGGTTATCCTGGTAGTACTGGTTCAACTTATCCAGAGCGCGGGTGAGCGCCTGGTCAACAAATGTGATCATCGTTAATCGTCGATTTCTGACAGGAGGTTTTATGAAATTTGGCATCAAATCCGTTGCGGCTGCCCTGCTGGCTGGTCTGGTTCTGGCCGGTTGCGGTCAAAAAGAAGAGAGCAAGGTTCTGAAAGTGGGAGCTATTGCCGGCCCCGAGACCGAACTGGTTGAAGTGGCTGCCAAGGTAGCCAAAGAGAAATACGGTCTGACAGTCGAGGTGGTCAACTTCTCCGACTACGTCACCCCGAACGTGGCGCTGAACGATGGCAGCATCGACGTCAACGCCTTCCAGCACAAACCCTATCTGGATGCGCAGGTGCGTGATCGCGGCTTCAAGCTGGTGCCGGTTGGCAACACCTTTGTCTACCCGATTGCCGGTTACTCCAAGAAGATCAAGGCGCTGAGCGAGCTGCAAGATGGCGCCCAGATCGCGGTACCGAACGATCCGACCAACCTGGGTCGCTCCCTGATCCTGCTGGCCAAACAGGGCCTGATCACCCTGAAGGATGGCGCCGGTCTGGAAGCCACCGTGCTGGATATCGCCAGCAACCCGCGCAACTTCAAGATTGTCGAGCTGGAAGCAGCCCAACTGCCGCGCTCGCTGGAAGACGTGGACTTAGCCATCATCAACAACACCTTCGCCGGTCAGATTGGTCTGACCCCGACCGAGAACGGCCTGTTTGTTGAGGACAAAGAGTCCCCCTACGTCAACCTGATCGTCGCCCGCGACAACAACAAGGATGACGAGAAGGTCAAACAGTTCGTACAAGCTTTCCAGACCGATGATGTCTACAAGAAAGGTCTCGAGCTGTTCAAAGGCGGCCTGGTAAAAGGTTGGTAATTGCTCACTCGGCAAAAAAGGCCACGCAATGCGTGGCCTTTTTTATTGGCGCCGCTATCATATCCGCGAGCACGGCAACACGAACATACTCATAACATGAAAAAATGGTATCTGGCCTACTGCAAGCCAAAAGAAGAGGCCCGCGCCCGCGCCCACCTCGATGCCCAGGGTATCGAATCCTATTACCCCATGGTGGAGATCGAGAAGCTGCGCCGGGGCAAGCGAGTTCCGGTACGGGAACCCATGTTCCCCAACTATCTGTTTATCTTCGTTGATTTGGAAGAGGTGACACCGGTCACCCTGAAATCGACCCGCGGCATCAGCCGGATCATCCACTTTGGCAGTGAATGGACCCCCATCAGCAGCAAGCTGGTCTATCAGCTGATGAGTCGCGATGACAGCGACGAGGCGAGAGCCAGCTACGCTAACCTGCCCTGCTCGGGCGACAAGGTGCTGATTGAAGAGGGGCCGCTTGCCGGCTTCGAAGCCATCTATATGGAGCCGGATGGAGAGAAACGGGCGATTTTGCTGGTCAGCCTGCTCAACCGGGAGACCACCAGCAGCTTCGACAACCACACCTTCAGACGTCTGGACTAAACCCACGGGCCAGACGGCCCGGTGAATGGCAATAGCAATGGCGGGATGATCCCGCCATCTCACGCATCAAGATCAAATCGGGCGATGACCGCCTTCAGCTTGCCGGTATCGCCAGCCAGTCTGGCTACGATCTCCTCCCCCTGCTGACTACGCTGACAGGATTGCCGACTGAGCGCGGCAATGTCGTCGACCGTCCCGGATACCTCGGCGGCCACCCGCGACTGCTGCTCGGTTGCCACCGAAATGGCCTCCAGCTGGCCCGACAGCGACTGTACCAGCTGGTTCATGGCACTCAGGGTATCTGTCACCAATCCGACTGCATCCCGCCCTTGCTCTACCAACCGGGTACCGCTGCTGACGGTACTCACCGTCTGGCGAGTCTGCTGGGAAATGGCCGCAATGGTCTGGCTGATCTCGGCAGTGGATTGATGGGTGCGGGTCGCCAGCTGGCGTACCTCATCGGCCACCACCGCAAAACCGCGCCCCTGCTCGCCTGCCCGTGCAGCCTCGATCGCCGCATTGAGTGCCAGCAGATTGGTCTGCTCGGCTATAGTGGCGATCACCTCGGTGATCTGCCCCACCTGTTCACTCTGATGCTCCAGCAGCCCCATGGCTTCGTTGGCCTGTCCAATCATGGCGGCAATCTGCTGCATGGTATCGCTCATTCGCGTCAGCGCGGCCTCTCCCTGACGGGTCTGCTGCCGCACCTGATGGGCACCATCCGCCACACCGGCAATGTTACTGGCCACATCACGAGCGCTCACCGACATCTGATCGATAGCCGCCGCCACCGCATCAACCCGCTGATCCTGCTCCGTCAGATCCGCCACTATGGCTCTGGTGGTGCTGCCCACATCGAGACAGGCCACCTCGACCTGCCCCACTGCCCCCTGCAACTCCCCGACCAGATGATGTAACTGGGCAGACATCCGGTTGATGGAACCGGTCAACTCTCCCAACTCATCCTGCCCCGTTATCGGCAAGGGCTCGGCCGCCAGCCGGCCATCCGCAACCTGCCCCGCCCGGGTCACCAGACAGGCAATGTCACGGGTCAGACGGCGACTAAAGAGCCATGCGACCACCATGCCAAGCACGATGGCACTGCCGGTAGCCAACAGCAGTGTCTGGTTGATGGCCCTCCCGGCTCCGGTCATCTGCGCCGAAATCTGATCCACCTCGGCACGGGTTTTCCCCACCTGCTGGACCAGCTGCTCGCTGAGGCTGGACTGCATCGGCTCGATGTCGGTGGCCATCAGGTAGTTTGCCTGATCCCAATCCGGTGCCTGGCGCTTCTCGATCACCTGTCCCACCAGCTCGGAGAAAGGGGTCGCCATCTCTTCAAACAGCTGCCAGAGGCTCTGCTGGGTGTCGGTAAAAAGCGCGGCTTGCTGCTTAACCTCAGCCACCCGCTGCTGGTGAAACTGGTAGTAATCCTGATATTTGCTGCGGTATTCGGGATCGCCTGAGATGAGAAAATCCCGCAGGGCTGAGAGAGCGTTGGCGAGGCTGTTGTAGGCATCCCCCACCTGTTTGAGCAGCATGCGGCGATCGCCGGAAAGTTGATCCTGCGGAGTACCAACTTCTTCATTGGCAAAGGATTGCAACTGATCGAGCGCCGCCTCCGCCAACGGCCCCGCCTCCTGCAGCATCAGGGTATGAGCGGGCAGATTCTCTTCACTCTGGGCGATGGTCCACACCTTCTCCTGATGGCTTTTGAAGGTCTCGAGAGACTTGGCGAGTGCCGGACTGAAGGCCTGATGGGCAATGGCCTGCCAGGCCGACTCCCACTCCTGCTTGAGGCGGGAAGCCTGAGCCGGATCCTTGCCGAGGATCAGATAGCCACGCAAGGCAGAAACGGTGGCAACCAGCGCCTTCTGGCTCGTTTCATCCCGCTGCAGAGTGGGCAGCGCCTGCTCCAGCAGGGTGTGTTGGGCCTGATTGATCTGGGTCAGCCGGTAATAGACCAGCGTGGAGGAGAGCAGGATCAGCAGGTTGATAAAACCGAAGCTGAGCAGCAACTTGCTTGAGATTTTCATGAACATCCTTGTTCAAACGGAGGGATCCAGCCAACAGAATCAGATAGATATCAGTGTAGGCAATCTATCTTGCCAAGTCCGGTGCCAATTAGCCAATTCACTGCGCGGCATCGGGCGGGCAGAGAAAAATCCCTGACAGAGGTCGCAACCGAGTTGGGCCAGCACTCGCCAGGTCGCCTCATCCTCTACCCCTTCCGCCACCGACTTCAGCCCCAGCTTGCGGGCCAACTCGATACTGGACTCGATGATAGCCAAACGTGACGGATCGGCATGGCAGCGATCGACGAAAGAGCGATCCAGCTTGAGTTCGGTGAACGGCAACAGTGCCAGCTGCTGCATCGAGGAGTAGCCGGTACCAAAATCATCGATGGAGAGGCCAAAACCATGCATCCTCAGCCGGGTCAGCACCTCCAGAGACTTGCCCAGATCCTGCACGAATGCGCTCTCAGTCACCTCCAGAGTGATGAGCTCAGGATTGATACTCCAGCGCTTGCACTGATCAATCAATAAGTTGCAAAGATCCCCTTCAATGAGTGAGGTGGTGGAGAGGTTCATCGACAGATTGAGTGACAACCCGGTTTCCTCCCATAAATGGCCATCACTCAGAGATTTGCTGATGATCACCTCGGTCAACGGATCGATAAGCCCGTTGTGCTCCGCCAGTGAAATAAAACGCCCGGGCGGGATCAGGCCAAACTCGGGGTGTTGCCAGCGGGCCAACGCCTCCATCCCGACCCACTCGCCGGATGCAAAACTCACCTTGGGCTGATACCAGGGCAGCAGTTGATCTTGTTCGATCGCCCTACGCAACTCATCGAGTCCTATTCTGTGCCCCTCTTCCTCCCTGACGGGTTCCTGCCGGGGTGACCAAGCCTGGATAAGCCGCTGGAGCTGCTGCGGCGTTGAGGGTTTCTCTATGCGACCGAGCACCTGCAGGCCATAAGCGGTACTCATACGCAATACGGCTTCGACCACATCCCCCTCAAGCGCGCTGGAGAGGATAATGCCGCCCTGAAAACCACCCAGCGACAGGCGGCGCAACAGCGCCATGCCATCCATTCCGGGCATTCGCAGATCGCAAAACAGGATATCGACGTTGTGTTGCTGGCTAAGCGCCAACGCCTCGATACCATCAACCGCTTCCAGCAGATTCTGGTAACCCAGGCTGCGGATCTGGTGCAGCAGCGCCTTGCGCTGAAATCCATGGTCTTCCACGACCATGATGACCAACTCATGTTGTGCTTTTTTCATCGAGCCATAATCCAATGTCGTGGGCAATCGCCGTCATCAACCTCTGCACTGTGCTGACCAGATCGTCGAGCTCGTCGAGCCGCTTCAATCGCGCTGCCGATTCCAGCATGGCAGCCTGGCTGGCAAGCTCCTCCAACCCGACCATTCGGGCAGCCCCCTTGATCCGGTGGGCTGTCTCTACCAAAGCGCTGGCATCATGACAAATCAGTGCTGCCATCATGGCCTCGCCATCCTGCCGGTTGGAATCGAGATACTCCACCGCCATGGCTCGCGCGGTCAGCTCGTCACCAAACAGCGCCAACCAGCGCTCAGCCTGCATGCCTGTAGCCCCAACAACGGGCGCAACCGCGCTTCTGGTTGGCGTCCTCTCTGCCAGCCAATGGGCCAGCATCTGGCGCAAGATATCCAGCGGGTAAGGCTTCAGTAACATGTCACTCATGCCAGCCTCTACCATACGAGCACTCGCCTCTTCCGACGTATCTGCCGTTACCCCTATGATGGGGGCCGTCACTCCCGCAGCCCGCAGCGCCTTGGTCAGGGCATAACCATCCATCACCGGCATATGGCAATCAGTCAACAGCAGGGAGAATTGCTGTCCCTGCCAGGCCCGCAGAGCCTTCTCGCCATCTTCCACAACCTGAGCCTCGATACCAAGAATGGCCAACTGCCGTGCCAGCAAGGCACGATTGACCGGATGATCATCGGCCACCAGTACTTTGCCACCCAGCTTCTCTGCAAGCGCAGGGAGGATTGGTGTGACCCGCTCCTGTAGCAATTCGTGGCAGCTCTCCAGCAGAAGATCCGGATAGAGAGGAGATAGACCCAGGCGCCACCATTTCTGTTCACCAATCCGACCCCGTAGCGCCTCATCAGGTGACGCTATGATCCCCTTCAGCGCAGAGTGTTGCAGCCAGCTTTGCCATTCCCCCCCCAGCGCTTGCTCAAGCCACCGTTGATCGGCCAACAGCAACCCGTCCAGCGAGCGACTGAGCTCATTGGCCCCCAAGTACCTGAGCTTGGCCCCCTGCCGTACCATGGCCGCTTCGAGGTTGGTGTCATCGCTGAAAAACCACCATTCTGTGTCAGCCAGAGCAGGGGGATCCCACTGCGGATTGGTAAGCGGTACGGTAAAGCGGAAGCTGGAGCCCTCTCCTGCCTTGCTGGTCAGTGTCAGTGCCCCCCCCATTTTGCACACCAGCTGCTCACAGATTGCCAACCCCAGTCCGGTGCCACCAAAACGACGGTTGATATCTGACTCCACCTGCTCAAAAGGCGTGAACAGCAGCGCCTGCTTCTCTGCGGCGATCCCGATACCAGTGTCACTGACACTGATGGTCAGTTGCTCGCTCAGGTAGCTGACCTGGATAGTAATCCCCCCTTGTTCGGTAAACTTCACCGCATTATTGAGCAGGTTGGAGATGACCTGACCGATACGCACCCCATCGATGTCGGCCCAATCCGGCACATGATGCTCCCACTCAAGCACCACGTTGAGCCCCTTGTTATGAGCCAGTGCCGCGTGGCCACGAATGGCATCGCAGATCACCGTTTGCAACCGGCTGCTCTGGTAATTCAACTGCAACTGACCCGCTTCTATCTTGGAGAAATCGAGGATGTCATTGACCAGATAGAGCAGGTTGTTGGTCGAGGTGACCACATTGCGCACCATAAAACGCTGGTCGTCGTTCAGCTCGCTCATTTGCAGCAATTCGAGCATGCCATGCATGCCTGAAATGGGTGTTCGTAGTTCATGGCTCATGGTTGCCAAAAAGCGGCTGCGAGCCTGCATCGCCTGCTCGGCATAGGCGCGAGCTTCGCGCAGCTCATATTCCTGTTGCTTGAGGGCCGTAATGTCCTGAATCACCCCGTTGAGGATCAGTGCCTGCTGCTCCTGTCTGACAAAGTTGCCACGTACTTGCAGATAGCGATCTCCATCAGGTCGCTCCACCTTGACCTCCAGATCGAGGGGCGCCAGAGTCTCGGCATGATTGGCCACCTTGCTGACAAAATCCTGCAGCGCTTCTTCGGTAAAGCCGAACACCTCACCACCCGATTCGGCATTGAACAGATCCTGTCGGGAAGCCCCGAGGATCTCGCTGGCACCCTGAGAGGCATACAAAAACCGCCCCTTGCCGGGTCCTTGCCACAAATACTGATAGACCACCCCAGGCATGCTGTCGGTAATCTGGGTAAGGCGATTTTCAGCCTGACGGGCGCGCTCCTCCGCCTCCTTGATCCGGCTGACATCGGTCAGTACTGTCAACACCCCCAGCATATTGCCATCCGGATCGCGATAAGGGCGTTTGGCATAGATAACATGGCAGGGCGTACCATCAGCTCGCAGGTTGCTCCCTGCCCCCTCCAGATCCTGTCCTGTCTGCCACACCCGGCGCTCTTCTTCCAACACACTGTTTCTGAGTGTCTCGGGCATGTTTTGCAGCTCCTCACTGCTACTGCCTGCACCGAGGAAAGCATCGCGATAGGCCTGATTGCACAAGGTGATCCGCTGCTCGCTATCACGTAGCGCCACCATGGTTGGCAGTGAGTTGAGCAAGGTCTGCACAAACAGCAACTGTTCATTCAGCTTGTCCTCTGCGATTTTCCGCTGCGCAATCTGGCGACGTAAACTGCGAGCCCAGAACATCACCAACAAACCGCTGACGAGCAAGGCGCCCCCCCCTATGGCCAACCATTTGTAAATCAGGGTGTAATCAGACTCGATATTGACCGACACATTGAGCCAGCGTCGCTCCAGCAGTTGCCACTCCTCATCTGTGATGGTCAGCAGCAACTTGTCCATGATGTGGAGCAACTCGGGCTGAGCATTATCGACGGCCATACTGATAGGTACGGAAAATTCGGGGGAGCTCAGCACTACCTGATACTTATCATTGAAACCCTTCATCGCCTGCTGTCCCAGATTGGTCATGGTCAACAGCACATATTCGGCTCGCCCAGTATCAAGCAAGGTCAGTAAATCGGCATCTTTGCCTACTTCGATAATATTGGCGCCCAGCGCGTGAATGAGAGAGGCTTCGTAAGAACCCGTCACACCACCAATCAGACGCCCTTTCAGCTCGACCAGCGACTTCAGCGGGCGAGCACCGTGTCTGGCTACGACATAGCTGTCGAACTTCAGATAGGAGGAGGTAAAAGAGGCAAAGGACTGACGATCCTTGAGCGGTGTCATCAAGGGAATAAGGTCCACTTTGTGCTCTTTCAGCAGTTTAAGTGACTCCTGCCAGGTATTTGTCGACACCAGCTCAAAGCGGATCCCGGAGCACAGACTCAATAATTTCATCAGGTCTGCCGTATAGCCATGCAATTCACCTTCGTCATCGATTTCGCTGATGCCGGCAAATCCGGGGGCAACGGCGAACTTGATCACCTTGTTTCTCTGCTTCAGCCAATTAGCCTCATCTGGTTCCAGCAACAGACCTGCGTTGGCGCGTTCATTTTTCTGATGCAACCGTAATCGTGAGTCTGCAACGGGTATCCGTTGATATGCCTGCCAAAGCCTCTCGCTCAGCTCTGGCTGGCGGGGGCTGGTCGCCATCGTCAGCGTACTGCCAGAAAGCCACCCAGGAGCGACAACCCCCATTGATGCAGGCATTCTCTCCATCTTGAGGGAAACAATTGGTTCCAAATCAAGATATGCATCGACAGCCCCCAGCTTGACCATATAGGTCGCCTCGTTACGGCTCTCCAGCTCAGTTACATCAGAGATCCCCAAACGATCCAACTCATTGCAACTGCCAAACCCACGAATACAGACCCAGCGTAACTTGCGCGCCTGCTCCAGGGTCAATCGCTGATCCGGGGTATGCATTAAAATGGAGCGAGCATAAGAACCGATACTGCCAATAGGGTTTATCCCCTTCAATTCAAGAGCATTACGTTCGACCCCGATTAATGCATCAATCTGGCCGCCTTGGAGAGCAATCTGGGCATCCACGTAGGAGTTGTAGGGGATATAACGCAATGACACGCCCATTTCGGCTGCAATGCGCGAGGCCAGCTCCTTGAGCGGACCGGCATAACGCTGGTTGGGGAGTTGATAGATGAAAGGGAGATAGCCGCCACGGGGAACCCCGATCAGCAGCTCCTTTTGTGCAGTAATTTCGTTACTTGTGCTCTCATCTTGCGGTTGGGGAGCCGCAACAGCCAACATGCCCGTAAACAACAGCAAAATAGGAAGAAAAAGCTGACGAAAGAGCGGCATAAGGTCTTGTCCTGATGAGTAAAACAGATAGGGCTGCCACCTCTAATCTTGCAGATCCTGACGACGCAAGGCGAGAAAACAATCGCAGCTGTTACAAAGAGGGCGGAGAGGATAATACTGAGTCACCAACATGTGAACCTGGAATCAACCATAAGATGGAAAAATGGCAGGCATGCAGCCTGCCATTTCACTAGCGAGGGGGATCTTATTCTCCCCCTCGCGATCAGGTTATTCGATTCCCGAGGCGGAAGCCGGTTTGATACTCCCGATCGCGAACGAGGGCGATTTGACCCTGATATCCTTCCAGCCCGATATCCCTGAGCAGGGCGGGTGACAGATTGACCTGCACGAGACGACGCTCGACCCGGGCAATCCTTCTCTGGACCAGGGATTCAACACTGCGTAGTAAAACCAGTTCGATAGACATGACATTCTCCAGTTGAACATGCGGTTCTCCCGGAGAAAGTGGATATCACCCTGCGGGACGAACCGCGGGTGATAAAAAGACAGGGGTTACCTGTTTACGCCACGCGGTAAAAGAGCACGAGATTTCACGCCGCACGCAGTGCCGCGAGAGAATGCAATATTGAGCATCAGATGTTGCATTTTCGTCTCCTTACCGGGTAAAAGTTGAACAGGTTGCAGAAGTCTAAAAAATATCCGAATTTAACACAAGCCTCTTGCGACTCCTTTTTAAACGTTTTTACGGCATTTTATGCTGCCCGACAGGGATCTTGGGGCATCAGATCCCCGAGAGTAGCCGGTACTCTTCCAGTACATAGGTATCCGTCATGCCGCTGACATAATCGAGCAGCAACCGCACCCGGTAATACCACTCCTGCTCGTTTTGGCAGGCAAAACGCGGATCCGGGGTGGCGATCGCCAATCGATAGGCCTTGAGGTGGCGGGCCGAGAGGCGGTGATAGAGGCGGCGCGCAAAGAACAGCGCCTGACTCCCCTCCCTGGCCAGCAGACGGGCAAACTGTGGCGCTGGCAGTGCCAATAGACAGGCATAACTGGTCAGCACCCCGCGCAGCGCCGCATACCCTTCCAGTTCGAGAGCCTCGACTTCGGGGCGCATAAAGACCAGCTCGCGGGCCACCTGCTTGAGGATATCGAGCACCCGCGCCGCCGGCGCCTGGCCATGCAGCAGCGCTTGCGGATAGGAGCCCTGCAAAATGGCCTGATGTTCGCTGACATAGCTCTGCGCCGCCAACGCCACCAGATCCCGGGTCAGCTGCTGGCGAAAATGGGGGAAAAAGCCCCGATCACTGGCAAGCGCGTCATCCAGCAAGGTGCCCATGTAGTCACTCTGGTCAGCAGCTCGCAGCGCCGCCAGCAGTTCACCCTGAGTCAGGATCCTCCGATCTACCGCATCTTCCAGATCGGCGATGCAGTAGGAGATGTCATCGGCCGCCTCCATGATGTAAACCAGCGGATGACGGCAGCCGGGGGCCAATCCCAGGCTCTGACCGAGGGCCCGGTAGAGCGGCTGCTCGCTAAAAAAGATGCCCCGCTTGCTGCTCCAGCCATGATGCTGACCATAGCTCACGCCGGGCTGGGGCTGCTGCGGGTATTTGCAGAGTGCCGCCAGTTGTCCAAGCGTCAGGTTGAGCTCGTGCAGGCTGTGCACCAGCCGCAAGCTCTGGGCGTTGCCATCAAACAGTTGCAGATCCTGACGCAATTCAGCCCACTGGGCCGAAGGGCGCTGCGCCAGCGCCTGCTGATAGAGTGGATCGAGCATCTCGCCGAGCCACTGGCTCATCACCTGCTCGCCAAAGTGGCCAAACGGCGGGTTACCCACGTCATGAAGCAGGCAGGACATCTCCACCAGATTGATAAAGGCTCCCTCGCAGACCGTGCCTGCTGGCAAGGCAGCCAGAATGCGGCGGCTGATCTGGCGACCGGTCTCCTGCACCTCCAGCGAGTGGGTGAGGCGGCTGCGCACCGAGGCCTTCACATCGAGCGGAAAGACCTGGGTCTTCTGCTGCAACCGGCGCACCGGCGCCGCCTGCACGATACGGGCGCGATCCTGCTCGGTCGCCTCCAGCAGCTCCTCATCCCCCCAGGAGTGGATGCGCGCGGGGGTAATCAAACGGCTATACATCTTGCAGCTCCTTGCCAGCAACTTCTATCCGACTCAAGACAACCTCCAGCCTCAAGACAGCAACCAGCGCCGCAGATGGGCGATGTCGCCCGGATATTCGCGGCGCAGCGTCTCAATCCAATCTTCCACGTTTTCCCACCAGGCGGGATGATCCGGGCTCTGGATCAGCTGTGCCGTCTGCTGCAATCGGCGCAGGCCAATGGAGCCTGCCGCCCCTTTGATCTTGTGGGCTTCTTCCACCACGCCGGCCTGATCCTTGGCAATCATGTTGGAGTCGAGCACTGCCATGTAGTCCGGCATCATCTTCTCGAACAGCTCAACGCTGGAGAGCAGCACCGGCTTGCCCACGGTATCGGCGTAATCGGTGAGGAAGGGCAAGTCCAGTAGCGCATCCTGATTGCCCGCATCCGCCTGCTCGTCCGCTTCATCCTCGGCCAGACCGGCAAACAGGTGGCCAATCACCTCCCGCACCGCTTTGGAGCCAAGCGGCTTGTTAATGACATCCTGCATGCCGTGATCCCGGTAGTACTGGCGATCGCCGGTGGAGTTGGCGGTGAGCGCCACCATGGGTGGCAGGCTGTCGCCATAACGCTCCAGCAGGGTTTTCGCCACATCGAAGCCGGTCATGTCCGGCAGCTGGATATCGAGCAAAATGAGGTCGAAATCATCCGGGTTGGCCATCGCCAACGCCTGGGTGCCGTCCCGTGCCACCTGCACCTGATGACCCAGCTTGCCCAGCAGGGCGCAGGCCACCGTCACGTTGAGCTCCACATCCTCCACCAGCAGGATATCGAGGGAGGGCATCTCCTCCTCCTGCTCTGGCAACACAGGTTCGGCGCAAGCCACTTCCAATTCGGCAGTGAAGCAGGAACCTTCGCCCGGATCGCTGTCCACATAGAGCTGGCCGCCCATCGCCTGCACCAGCTGACGGGAGACCGCGAGGCCAATGCCGGTGCCGGTGGCGTGCTTCTTGCCCTGTACCTGATAGTACATGGCGAAGATCTTCTCCTGCTGGGCGCGCGGGATGCCGATGCCGGTATCCTCCACCTCGAAGTGCAGGGCCAGCTTGCCCGGCTCGTCAGCGGGATGGGATAGGCAACGCACGGTGACGCCCCCCTCATCGGTAAACTTGACCGCATTGCCCACCAGATTCCACAGCACCTGACGCAGACGGGTGCCGTCAGCCATCACGAATTGCGGCATGTCACCATCGCGATCGAAATGGAGGTAGAGCCCCTTCTGCTCCGCCTGAATGCGCGACAGGGTCTCCAGCTCGTCGAGGAAGGCGGGCAGGTCGATACGGGTCGGCGCAATTTCGAGGCGACGGCGATCGAGTTTGTCCAAGTCGATGATGTCGTTGAAGATATTGCCAAGGGTCACCGCACTCAGGTGAATGGTCTTGAGCTGCTGGTGCTGCTTGGGATCGAGGGGGGTATCCATCAGCATCCGGCTTAAGCCCACGATGCCGTTGAGCGGGGTGCGCAACTCGTGGCTGATGGTGGAGATGAAGGTGGTCTTGTCGCGGCTCGCCTTCTCCAGCTTGTCCTGATACTGCTTGCGCTCGGTGATGTCACGGCCAAAGCCGAGCAGGCCGAGTCGCTTGCCGAAGCGGTCGAAGAAGGGCACCTTGCGCAGCTCGAAATAAGCCTTGCGGCCATCGGGATATTCCAGCCACTGCTCGTAGGTGAGCGGCTCGTTGCTGGCAAAAACCTGCTTGTCGGTCTCTACCACCTTGTTGGCAATCTCCTGCTTGTAGACATCGAACGGGGTCAGACCGATCAGCTCGGCCTCCACCTTGCCGGTCAGCTCCTCCATGGCGCGGTTGCAACCGGAAAACTGCTCATCCTCGTTGCGGTAGTAGACCAGATCAGGGGAGCAGTCGATAAAGGAGCGCAGCAGGGCAGTACGCTCCCCCAGATGAAGCTGGGCTTTCTCTCGCTGAAACACCTCGTTCTCGAGATCCTCAATGGCCTGCAGACGCAGGCTCTCGGCCCGGTTGGTCTCGGCAATCTGGGCGTTGAGGCGGCTGATGTTCTCCTGCAGCTGGGTATTGAGCTCCAGATCCCGCTCGCGCATATCTTGCAGCTTGCGCACCATCCGGCTCAGTCGCTGACGGGAATCCTCCAGCTGATCCACCACGATGGAGAGAAAATAGACCGCCCAGGGGGTCACCAGCAGGCCAAAAAACACCGAGCGAACGAAGTCGATCACATCGATATTGCCGCGCAGGAACAGGGTCACCCCCATCTGGATGGCGACCGCCAGCACGATAATGCCCGCCGCCAGGAACATGCTGAAGCGCACCAGTCCCAGCTTGGTCATCAGATCGACATAATATTGCGCCCAGGATTTAATCTGTTTCATCTTATTGTTTTCCCCCGATATTCGCGGTACAGAATACCAGCACAACCGAGTGAACTCTTCTTAATCTCGCACAATTAATTAACGATTCGCCGAATGAAATGAGTGGGTTAGGATAATTGACAATATTGAGTCAGTTGCCATTAAGGTTTTTTCTTTATACTCACCGGCCGAAAAAATTCACCACCATTTAATTTAGGAGTTATCCGATGCGCAATACCACCTTGCTGGGCCTGGGCCTGCTGGTCGCAAATAGTGCTTATGCTGATTTGGGTGAAATACCCAAGGAGTCTGGCTGGTCCGGTTTCCTGCTCGGCGGGGTCAGTGTCATCAATTACGAATCGAATTTTTATAGTGGTGATGATGAAAACCGCCGCCTGAGCGGACTGGGCAGTGCCGAGAGCAGCTCCGCCGTTGCCCCGCTGCTCAACGCCGATATCCGCTACACCTTTGCCGATACCCGCACCCAGGTCTTCCTCGGTAACCTGATCCAGGATGCCATCCGTTTCGACTTCACCCAGCAGCTCGGTATCCGTCAGGAGATGAGCGACAAGGGCATCGTAGCTGGCTCCGTGGTCTTTAATGCCATGCCGACCGAGCAGTGGAGCGATCCCTTCGCGGTGGGTGTCGACCGCCAGTCGACCGATATCAAGTCAAAAGGGGTTCGCTTCGCCTGGGACAGCATCTGGGGTAGCAACTTCAATGGCAGCCTGACCACCCGCAACATCGAGGTGGATGAGGAGCGCAGCGGCCAGCAATACGATAAGGATAACCAGACAAACTATGCGACCAAGCTGGATCGCAACGGCAAGATCCACGCCCTCGACCTCTCCTACAAATGGCAACTGGCCCCCGGTCAGATGCTGGAGCCAGCCTTTATCTACCGCCAAGCCGACCTGGACGGCAGCGCCCAAAGCTACAAGAGCAACGGCCTGCAGTTGACCTACGGCATGCGCGCTTCCCAGTGGTCTTTCGTCAGCAACGCCTATCTGGGCCAGACCAAATATGATGAGGCCAACCCCATCTTTGGCCAAAACGCCGACTCCGACGAGTTTGCCCTGACCGGTACCTTCTTCTGGCACCGCCTGTTCGGTATCGCGCCGCTCTCCGCAACCTTTACTGCTGGCTATGCCAAGTCCGATTCCGACATCAACTTCTACGATTCTGAATCGGTGATGTTCAACACCGGCCTGCTCTACAACTTCTAATAACGGTTGTACGCACCGATACAACAAGGCCACCCGAAGGTGGCCTTGTTGCTATCCGGCGTTTGCCTCAAATACCCAGGGAATCGAGCAGATCGTCGTGATCGTTGGCAACCGGGGCCGCAGCCTGAGCCGGCTTGGCGGCATCCTGCTTGGCCTGGGCGATCAGCGCATCAGGATCCAGCTCTTCATGCTCCATCCCCTCATTGTGGATGCGGATGAACTCTGTTTTGTCCATCGCCAGCTCCAGATAGAAGATGTTGTTGCGGGCGGTGAAGAAGGTGACGCGGCGGGACTCCGGGCTGTCGAGATTGGTATCGACGCTCAGCATCACCTGCTTGTTAAGGGCCAGCATCTTCGGCTGGTTCTGGGTGATGTGGGTCTGCAGATCCCGGCCCACCTTGACGGTAAAGCTGCCGACGATCTGGTTCATCAGCTCGCCCATCACGTTGCTCACCTCGTCAGAGGTGTGGGAGATGGCGAGATCCTCCTTGGAGAGCCCCATGCTCAGCATGTAGCTCTCGTACAGCTCCATGGCGGCGGCGGCGGAGAAGTTGATCACCACCAGACCGGAAAAACCGCCATCGAACAGCACGAAACAACCGATATCCGGCTTGAGGCAGGTCTTGCT
Source organism: Aeromonas sp. s7(2024) (assembly GCF_040907825.1). Classification (NCBI taxonomy): domain Bacteria; kingdom Pseudomonadati; phylum Pseudomonadota; class Gammaproteobacteria; order Aeromonadales; family Aeromonadaceae; genus Aeromonas; species Aeromonas sp. s7(2024). The sequence continues at coordinate 49,023 of NZ_JBFOCM010000006.1, read as the reverse complement.
GATCCGCTGCACCATGCCGGAAAACCGCACCTGACTCATGGTCGCGGCACTCAAAACGTCCGTCACCGAGTTGCACAGGCTGAGCAGCACATCCTCTGTGGTCAATACGGCATCGTCATCGGATCTTGTCACTATCATGGGACCTTCCTGAACATCGAAAATGGGCTTATCTATACCATAACTCTAACAGATGGCGCGGCCCGGAGACTGAAATAGCGACACGCCTCTCAGTTGACTCCGTTATCAGCAGCCACAGGGGTGAAACCGCTCAGCTTGGCGAGCCGGACACGCCATATATCGGCCTGCTGCGCCAAAACTTGTGGCTCGTAAGGCAAGACCGGATGGGCTCCCCAGATGGGGCCGGGCCAGGCGCGATCCGTCGCAAAGCGGGCGACATGGTGAAGGTGGAGTTGCGGCACCAGATTGCCCAGCGCTCCGATGTTGATCTTGTCCGGGCTGAGGGCCTGTTCCATCAGGGCGGCGACGGCGCAGGACTCCTGCATCAGCTGTTGCTGCTGCTCCGGCGCCAGATGGTGAATTTCCCGCAGGTTGGCTACTCGCGGTACCAGGATCAGCCAGGGATACTGGCTGTCTTTGGCCAGCAAGACACGGCAGAGGGGCAGATCCCCGAGCCACCGGGTATCTGCCTGCAGGCGTGAATGCAATTCAAACATGAAAACCTCGTTGAGTACGATGAACAGAGCGCCTGAAAAAAGGAGTGTCCACGTTACTGCAACGGGCAGAAAACTTAAAGCTGTGGCACGGCCCAACCGATAAAGCGCTTGCGCAGGGCAGGATCGGCCTGGAGGAACAGCTGCTGCAACTGCCCTTCCAGCTCGCTGGCTGCCACAACGGGTTGCGCCCCACCGGAGAGCGTAGCCGTTGGTTGTGTAGTAACAGCGACGGCCGTCAGCGCCGCCTTGCCGCCGCTGCGGTTGTATTCGGCCAGTTTGCCGCTCCAGTCCACCCCAAGCAGCATGCCACTGGTCACCAGCGCGTCCTGCTGGATGGCAAGCGCGCGGCCATTCTCCTGCAACGCCACCACAGGAGCCTTGGCATACGCCTGCATCCCCCGCTCGTCTCCCGGTACGCTGGCCGTCAGCTGCAAATGCTGATTGCTGCCCTGATAGCGCACCACCTGCGGCTCGGAGCGTACCTGCCGATCATTCTCGCTGCTGCTGCGACTGGGGATCACCCCCTCGAAGCGCACCAGCAGTTGCTGCTCGCCATCAGCCAGGGTGGCATGCTGCTCGTCCTGCAAGGTGCCGTTGCTCACCGCGAGAATGCGGAAATTCTCCGGCACCTTCACGTCCACCATGGCCTGTACACTGCCTGCCCCCAACACTGCACAGAGCAGCACAAAACCGGTCAACCCTCTATTACTCTTCATTCCCGCTGATCTTCCTGATGCCGATGATGGGCGCAGGGTAGCAGCCGAAGATGACAGAAAAATAACGCCGCTCAGAGCAGGTAGTGGGGTCGCTCGGCAAACCACTGGGCCAGCACCTGCTTGAACAGCCGGATCTTGCGCGGCACTCGCCGCTGCTGGGCATGCAGCACATGAAGCTGATGCAGACCACTCTGCCACTCGTCGAGCACGGTCACCAGCTCTCCCGCCGTCAGCAGCGACTCCACCAGCATCAGCGGGCACTTGGCATAGCCCACACCGGCACGCGCCAGTTGTAACACGGTACTGTAGTGGTTGGCTCGCACCTTGCCCTGCACCAGAATGTGAGCCTCTTCCCCTTCACGGATAAAGTGCCACTGCTCCCAGGCCGGATTGTGCCCCTGCAACAGGCAGCTGCGCCCGCTCAGCTCATAGGGAGTGGCGGGACGCCCCTCTCGCGCCACCAGTGCGGAGCTCGCCACCACCACATCCTTGAGCCGCCCCAGCGGCAGGGCCACCAGATTATCCGGCACCTCGTTCATGGCTCGCAGGGCGATGTCGTTCTCCCCCTGACTCATGTCGACCATCTGGTTGGTGAAGTTGAGCTCCACCTCCACTCCCGGGCAGAGCACGGCAAAGCTGGCCAGCAGTTCGCTCACCATGCGGTCGCCGGTACTGACCGGGCAGGTAAAGCGCAGGCGACCGCCATCCTCTTCGGTCAGCGCCTGAATATCCTGCTCCGCCTGCCGAGCCAGCGCGAAGATCTCCCCCGCCTGCTGGTAGAGGGTCTTGCCCGCCTCGGTCAGACTGAGGCGGCGGGTGGTGCGCTGCAACAGTTGCGCATTGAGTGAGGACTCCAGCGCGCTGACGTGGCGACTCAGCATCCCCTTGCTGACCCCCAGCGTATCGGCCGCAGCCGAGAAACTGCCGCGCAGCACCACCTCATAAAAGCTGGCCAGATGGGCGATATCCATCATTAGCTCCAATATGGAAACAATTGGTTTATTTTACGCGCTTTTTCGCATTTTCTGTTGCGCTAGAATCGATACATCCCAACCAGGAGTGATGCAGATGAAAATTGTGATTGTGGGTGCCTCCGGCACCGTCGGCTCCGCGGTCAGTGAACTGCTTGCCAAAGATCATCAGGTGATCCGGGTCGGCCACAGCCGTGGCGATGCCACGGTCGACATGCGCGATCCCGCCTCCATCAAGGCGCTGTTTGCCCAGGTGGGCCAGTTTGATGCACTGGTTGTCGCCAGCGGCAGCGTGGCCTTCAACGGCCTGACCGAGATGACCGACGATCAGTGGCAGGTGGGACTGGAGAGCAAGCTAATGGGCCAGATCAACCTGACCCGAGCCGCCATTCCCTATCTGACTGACAAGGGCTCCATCACTTTGATCAGCGGTATTCTGAGCGAGGAGCCGATCAACTGGGGCGTGAGCGCCAGCACCGTCAACGGCGCCATCGATCACTTTGTGAAAGCGGCCGCCTGCGAGCTGCCAAGGGGCATTCGCATCAACGTGGTGAGCCCCACCGTGCTGGCGGAGTCGATGGAGAAATACGCCGACTTCTTCCCGGGCTTCGTGCCGGTGCCCGCCGCCAAGGTGGCGCAGGCTTACAAAAAATCGGTGTTGGGCATCCAGACCGGTCAGGTGTTCAGGGTCAACGGCTAATCGCCGCTCGCTTGCCGCCAGACCAGCAATAAAAACGGGCCCCATAGCGGGGCCCGTCTGTTTCTCTGCCTCTCTCCATCGCCACCAGCAAACGTTTGTTTGTTGGCGACAAAAAAAGAGAGCAACCCTTAGTCGATCAGACCGTACTGATCGCGCAGCACCTCGATGATCTCCTGCTTGGGATTGGCAGAACGCGCCAACTTGTGGCCGATGATCTTCTCGGCGATCCCGACATAGGTGTTGGAGATATCCATCATCACTTCGGTCGGCAGCTTGTTGTCGCGGGCCAGGGCAAAACGTTCCGGCATGCGGTTCTTGTTGAGCAGGATGTCCGGATCCGGGAAGTGGTTTAGCAGCCACTGACGGAAACCCTCTTTCGACTTCTCGACAATCTGACCGTCGCGCAGAGCCGCGCCATCCCAGATACGGGAGCTGTCGGGGGTACCCACTTCATCCATGTAGATCAGCTTCTCGTTGCCTGCCGCATCGTGGACATAGCCAAACTCGAACTTGGTATCGACGAAGATCTGATCCAGCCCGGCCAGCGCGTCGCTGATGACGTTGAAGCCCTCTTTGAGCAGCACTTCGTAGCGGTCGATGTCGGCCGGCTTGCTGAAGTTGAAGCCCTTATAATGGCGCTCGATATCGGCACGGGAGACGTTGACGTCATCGGCTTCCGGCACGCCATCCAGCCCAGTCAGCACGCCCTTGGTGGAGGGAGTGATGAGGATTTCCGGCAGCTTTTGATCCTTTTGGAGCCCTTCCGGCAGGGTGATGCCGCAGAACTCGCGCTCGCCATCCTTGTAGGCACGCCACATGGAGCCGGTGATGTACTGGCGGGCAATCGCCTCGATCATCACCGGACGGGCTTTTTGCACGATCCAGACGAAGGGGTGCGGAATATCCAGAATGTGGCTGTCGGCCAGTCCCTTCTCCTTGAACAGCTTGAACCAGTGGCTGGAGATGGTATTGAGCGCAGCCCCTTTGCCCGGTACGCCGTTCAGGCCATCCACACCTTGCCAGATGCAATCGAAGGCCGAGATGCGATCGCTGATCACCATGAGGGCGAGGGGCGCATCGGCCGGCACATCATAGCCTTTCTCTTTTATGAGCCGGGCACTGTCTTCGGGGGTCAACCAGTAGACGCTGCGCACTTTGCCGGAATGGACAGGTTTATCGGTACGGATCGGCAAATCGTCATTCACCGCCAATACTTGATCTGCAAGACTCATGGCTAATAACACTTCCTGTTTGTGGGGGGTAAACATCGCGAGTCCCTAACCCGCACGCTCTGTTTGCAACGGGCTGGCAAGGGGGCTCGCATCATCGAAAACCGCTCGGAATCCCCGCGTTTTCAGGGGGATTTTGATAACAAAACAGGGGCACAAGGCCCCTGTATTTATTCTGCTTTTGCTGCTGCCTGATCGGCCAGCCCCTTGGCGAACGCCTCGGACAGGCTGATATACATCTGGGAGATAACCCCGGACGATACCGGCTTCTTGTCCTTGTCGAACAGGGTAATGGAGGTCTTGCCTCCCGCCATTTCGCCAAGCTGGAAGCGGTATTTCTCCTCCTCCAGTTTGAACGGCTCGCTCCCTTTCGCCTTCCAGAACTCGGCACCCGGCTCTTCGTACTCGACGTCGATCCAGCCCAGTGACTGCTGGGTATCCTTGATGGTGAAACCGTAAGCGGGCAGTACCTGATTGAGGCGACGCCACACCTGATCAAAGGAGCCTTCGGCAATCCAGGCGCTCAGTTCGTTGTTGTCCAGACCCAGTTGCAGATCCATGCCATCGTTGGACTTGTGCTGCTCGCGGGCTTTCAGCTGGCTGTCGTAATAGAGAGAGAACTGGTTCAGCACTCGCGCGGCATAGCGCTGGGCATCGGCAGGGGTCAGCTTGTTGCTGGTCTCGCCGTCTATGGTCTCTTCGTGATCCAGTACCCGGACCGACATATTGACGGCGTGGCGCTGGGCATCGTTGCGCACGGTGAACTGGTAACGCTGACGGATTTTGAAGTCTTCGTCATCTTCACCCCAGCCATCGAGGGCGACCGTGTTGTCAAACCAGCCGGTCTGCAATACGCCATCCTGCTGATCCAGCTTCTCGGTGGTGACCTTGTATTTGGCCAGGAAGTTCATCAGGAACGACCAGGTATCGCGCTCCACGCTCTGGCTGGTGCTCAGGGCATAGAAGGCAACGGTCGGTTCGGTTGCGCTCTGCACGACCTGACTGCCCGGTACCACGGTCAGCAGTTGAGCGGGTGGGCGCACATCAACCTGGGCGCCGAGGGCACCTTCACGGCTGCTTTCGGGAAGCGGCGGGATATCGTACTGGCTGTTGAAGGTGGGGGCACTCAATCCTGCGGGGATCAAGAACGCGCGGCCCTCGAGGCGGGCATCTTCATAACCGAAGTCGCGGTTGGCCATTTTGCGATCCTGGGGGGTGCTGCAACCGGCCAAGACGGCCACAGTCGCAACGCTCAGCACCAGACGGGCTCTATTTCCCTTTCCATTAGATTTAAACACTCGCCATCAACTCCGCTGTGGTCAGTGCTCGCGCCATCAGCTGCTCGCCCTCGGGGGTGAGGTCAACCAGCGGCAAGCGCAAGGTGGCTGTTGCAATCAATCCCAGTTGGGCACAGGCCCATTTCACCGGGGTGGGGCTCGGTTCGCAGAACAGAGTCTTGTGCAACGGCATCAAGAGATTGTTGATGTCATGCGCCTGCCCGGCATCACCGGCCAGCGCAGCACGACACATGTCGGCCATCTGGGCCGCTGCAATATTGGTGGTGACCGAAATCACGCCATCGCCACCTTGCAGCATAAAATCACAACCAGTGGCATCGTCGCCACTGTAGAGAGCAAACTCCGGCCCGCACAGCTCGCGCAGCAGCGGGGTGCGGCTCAAATCGCCGGTTGCCTCTTTCAAACCGATAATGCCGGGAACCTTGGCCAGACGGGCCACGGTCTCCGGTTTGAGATCGCAACAGGTGCGACCGGGCACATTATAAAGAATTTGGGGCAGACCACTAGCCTCGGCGATCGCACAATAGTGGCGATAGAGACCTTCCTGAGTGGGCTTGTTGTAGTAAGGAGTCACCGAGAGACCCGCCACCACGCCGGTTTTGGCCAGTCGCTTTGCCAATTCAATGGCATGGGCAGTATTGTTGGAGCCACAACCGGCGATGACGGGAATGCGTCCGGCGGCATACTCAACGGTCTTTTCAACGACGGCGATATGCTCCTGCTCGCTCAGGGTCACCGATTCCCCTGTGGTACCCACCGCAACAATGGCACTGGTCCCGGCGCTGACATGATAGTCGACCAGTTTGGCCAGACTGGCCCAATCGACTTCACCTGAAGCCAGCATGGGGGTAACGAGCGCAACAATACTACCGCGTAACATGGACTTTTCTCCCGATTTTCAGGGGCGTAATGGTAAAGCTGACCCCTTTGAAAAACAAGGGAGAGAGGGGGCAAGCCGTGATACCATCCGGAACAAAAAGCAATGGACGAAAGTCGGCAGCGTCCCTCAGGGAGTGGTCATCAGGGCCGGAGGGTTGGCTTGCCAGCGCGGCTTTCGCAACGAAATAACGGACGAGAGAAGATTTATGACTCACTACCTGGTCGTAACGGCCATCGGCACGGACAGGCCTGGCATCGTCAATGAAGTGACCCGCCACGTCAGTGGCTGTGGTTGCAACATTGTGGACAGCCGCCTTGGCATCTTCGGCAATGAATTTACCTTTATCATGCTGCTCTCGGGCGACTGGAACAGCATGATGCAACTCGAAATCAGCCTGCCCCTGCGTAGCCAGGAGTGGGATCTCATCACCATGATGAAACGCACCGAACGCCACCAGTCCCTGCAGTATGACATCCGCGCCAGTGCCGACCTGTTGATCCGCGACGAGCCCGGCATCGTAAGCCAGTGCACCCAGTTCTTCAGCGAACATGGCTGGAACATTCAGGCGATGCAATCCATGACCCTGGAGCAGCAGCCGTTCAACCTGCTGAAGATCAGTTTTCAGCTCAATCTGGCCAGAGAGGGTGAAGTGGAAGGTTCGCAAACCGCCTTCGCCGAATTCTGTCGTCAACTGGGTGCCGAATCGTTCGAGTTTATCGTCAATCGCAAACACGCCTGAGGGCGTTTTACCCGAGGAGACCCCATGCAACCACTACAAGCTGGCAGCCCCGCCCCCGATTTCTCCCTGCCCGACCAGAATGGCAATCAGGTCAGCCTCGCTGGCCTGCGCGGCAAGAAGGTGCTGGTCTATTTCTACCCCAAGGCGATGACCCCCGGCTGCACCACCCAGGCCTGCAGCCTGCGCGATGTGAACGCCGAGTTGGCCGCCCTCAATGTGTTGGTGCTTGGCATCAGCCCGGATCCGGCCAAACTTCTGAAAAAGTTCGAAGAGCGGGACCAGCTCAACTTCACTCTGCTGGCCGATGAGGACCACGCCGTCGCGGATGCCTTTGGCGTCTGGGGCCCGAAGAAATTTATGGGCAAGGAGTATGACGGCATTCACCGTCAGAGCTTCCTGATCGACGAAGAGGGCAAGATTGCCCACCACTTCGACAAGTTCAAAACCAGCGATCACCATCAGGTGGTACTGGATTTCCTCAAGGGATAATCCTCCCCTGCGTCATTGAAAGGCCTGCCATGCAGGCCTTTTTTGTCTGGCCAGCCGCCCCTTGCCAGCGGATTTTTCTCACCAACTCCCCCGCCCAGATCAAAAAATTCATTTTATATATGGGTTAACGTGACCCCAGAATCATCTTCCAGCGAGATATCCCATGAACATGAGCAACACTGAGCGTTTGATCCTGAGCAACCAGTACGAAATTCTGGCGAAACTCAATCCGGAGAAAGCGGACGCCTACCAGCGCGCCAGCACCATCATCGAGCGCGGCTACTGCCTGCAGATCCTCGAGCTGGAGAAGAGCTTCGGCCATCTGGATCTGGCGACCTGCCAGGAGGTGATCGACACCCTGGAGCTGCACCACGCACTGGCCATCTCATGGGGCAATCTGGATGCCGCCGATCAGGGCGAGATCAATGCCAGCCGGCTGGAGTTCAACGGCTACAGCCGCAGCCAGGAGCGGGAGCTGGCCGACTATGTCTGCTTCCTGCTGGAGGTGGACAAGCGCTTCCCCGAGCTCAAGTGCCCGTGCGACGAGCTCTCCAGCGACATCGCCATGCGCGACAAATACCAGCGGATGCTGACTGTATGGCGTCAGTGCCCGCGTCAGTACAAGCTCTCCATCCAGGAGATCCGCAAGGTACTGGCGGCCTGATCCGCACACCGACCGCAACAAAAAAGGCGCCACTGGCGCCTTTTTGCATCTGAAGCGGATTATTCGTAGAGAAAAGATTTATCGAGCTGCTGGAAGGCGGCCTTGAGGGTATCAGCCAGCTCTTCATAGCGCGGCTGGGAAACCAGCTGGCGGCGGCCTCCCTGCTCGTTCATCTTGCCGTTGATCTCCCGATACCAGCTCGCCAGCGATGGGGGCAAGCGGGTGTCGGCACGCTGACCAAGCCAGTAGTAGCCCTGCAGCGGCAAACTGAGCAGAAACAGCACGGACGTGATGACGGAGGGCCAGTAGTGCAGCTCGCCAAACTGGAACTGCAGCATCACGCTCAGCACCGCCAGCGCGGGGATCACCTTGAGGGCGAACTCGGTCGCCTTGATCACCCGATTTTCAGGAAACATCGAATTGAGCTCGGGACGGCGCGGCCAAAGCGTCATATAATGGCGGCCTTGCTGTAACTTAGTTCCAAAAATGTTCATGCTCATACTACCTCCGAGCGCTTTTTGAACGTACTAACGGCAAAACCTCGACAAAATTTGATGCAAAGTAACAAAGGTTGAGGATGACTTTGTTATTTTTCAACAATCGGGTTATCCTTTGTACGCCCATTTTTGCGTCAAAAGCTTCTTGCTATTGACCTGTCAGGGACGTCTGGATTTCGGGTCTTGTATCACTATACAAGGGGCAAGCAACAGATTGCCAACCCTCATAAGGATAAGTTGAAAGTTTTTGGCCGCACCGCGTCCAACGCATCCGCCTACACAACCCAATCTGCGATAGGATTTATTCATGAGTAAGCTGGTTCTTGTTCTTAACTGTGGCAGCTCTTCCCTGAAGTTTGCCGTCATTGACGCAACCACCGGTGATGACCTGCTGTCCGGCCTGGCCGAGTGCTTCAACCTCGACGATGCCCGCATCAAGTGGAAACTGAATGGCGAGAAAGGCAGTGCCGATCTGGGCGCGGGTGCCGCTCACCAGGAAGCGCTGGACTTCATCGTCAACAAGATCCTGCCGCTCAATCCGGAACTGTCCAAGAACCTGATCGCCATCGGTCACCGTGTTGTTCACGGTGGCGAGCGCTTCACCTCTTCCGTTGTCATCTGCGAAGACGTGATCGCCGGCATCGAAGCCGCCGTTCCGTACGCACCGCTGCACAACCCAGCTCACCTGATCGGTATCCGTGAAGCTCGCCGCGTATTCCCGGCGCTGGCTGACAAGAACGTGGCCGTATTCGATACCGCGTTCCACCAGACCATGCCGGAAGAAGCCTTCCTGTACGCCCTGCCCTACAAGCTCTACAAAGAGAACGGCATCCGTCGCTACGGCGCTCACGGCACCAGCCACTACTACATCAGCCTGGAAGCTGCCAAGCAGCTGAACAAGCCGGTTGAAGAGCTGAACATCATCAACTGCCACCTGGGCAACGGCGGTTCCGTCTGCGCCATCAAGAACGGCAAATCCGTTGATACCTCCATGGGTCTGACCCCGCTGGAAGGTCTGGTGATGGGTACCCGCTCCGGCGATCTGGACCCGGCCATCATCTTCTTCCTGCACGACAAGCTGGGCATGAGCGTGGCCGATATCAACACCATGCTGACCAAAGAGTCCGGCCTGCAGGGTCTGACCGAAGTGACCTCCGACTGCCGTTTTGTTGAAGACAACTACGACAGCAAAGAAGAAGCCAAGCGTGCTATGGACGTTTACTGCTATCGCCTGGCCAAGTACATCGGCGCCTACGCTGCCGCCATGGACGGTCGTCTGGACGCCGTTGTTTTCACCGGTGGTATCGGTGAAAACTCCGCCCCGATCCGTGAAATCACCCTGAACAAGCTGAGTCTGCTGGGCTTTGACGTCGATCACGACGCCAACCTGAAGGCTCGTTTCGGCAAGGGTGGTGAGATCACCAAGGCTGGTTCTACTAAGGCCCTGGTAATCCCGACCAACGAAGAGTGGGTTATCGCCCACGACGCGCTGGAACTGGTCGGCGCTTAATTGACGCAGTAACTCGAGGCCGCCCACCAGGGCGGCCTTTTCCTGATCCCAAAAAATGAACAAGGGGTATAAAGTGGCACGCACTATTATGCTTATCCCGGTCGGCACTGGTGTCGGCGTAACTTCCGTGAGTCTGGGCGTTGTTCGCGCCATGGAGCGTCACGGTGTCAATGTCAGCTTCTTCAAACCGGTTGCCCAGCCGCGTCCGGGTGAAACCGGTGCCGAGCGCTCAACCGCCGTTATCCGCGCTGCTGCCAACATCAATCCGCCCGAGCCCTTCACCCTCTCCTACGCCGAGAACATGATCAGCTCCAGCAACACCGACATCCTGCTGGAAGAGATTGTTGCCCGCTTCGAAGAGCACGTGAAATCCAGTGGTGCCGAAGTGCTGGTTGTCGAAGGTATGGTGCCGACCGACAAGCAGCCCTTTGCCAACAAGCTGAACTACGACGTCGCTAAAGCTCTGGATGCCGACATGGTATTCGTGACCCATCCGGGCCATGACTCCAGCCAGAAGCTGAAAGAGCGCATCGAGCTGGCCTGCTCCAACTTCGGTGGTGTCAACAACCCCCGCATCGTTGGCTGCGTGATCAACAAGGTTGGCGCACCGGTTGACGAGCATGGCGTAACCCGCCCTGACCTGACCGAGATGTTCGAAGCCCATCACCACGCTTCTGACGCGGCTCACAACCTGGAAGTGCTGCAAGTATTCGGCAAGAGCCCGCTGCGCATCCTGGGTTGCATCCCCTGGAACACCCAGCTGATCGCCCCGCGCGCCAAGGATCTCGCCAAGCATCTGGCTGCCAAGATCCTGCACAAGGGTGAGCTGGACAGCCGTCGCCTGCAGACCGTGACCTTCTGCGCCCGCTCCATCCACAACATGGTTGAGCACTTCCGTCCGGGTAGCCTGCTGGTCACCTCCGGCGATCGCTCTGACGTCATCGTCTCCGCCTGCCTCTCCGCCATGAACGGCGTCAAGCTGGGCGCCCTGCTGCTGACCGGTAACTATCATCCGGAGCCGCAGGTCATGGCGCTGTGCCAACAGGCCATGGCCACCGGCCTGCCGATCATGATGACCGGCACCAACACTTGGCAGACCGCCGTCAGCCTGCAGAACTTCAACGTCGATATTCCGGAAGATGACCGCGAGCGTATCGAGCTGGTACAGGACTACGTCGCTGGCCACATCGACAAGCACTGGATCGAGTCGCTGACCGTCAGCTCTACCCGTTCCCGTCGTCTGAGCCCGCCGGCATTCCGTTATCAGCTGACCGAGCTGGCCCGTCAGGCCAACAAGCGTGTCGTGCTGCCAGAAGGCGACGAGCCGCGCACCATCAAGGCTGCCGCCATCTGTGCCGAGCGTGGCATAGCCCGTCCGGTGCTGCTGGGTAACCCGGAAGAGATCCGTCGTGTTGCGGAGCAGCAGGGTGTGGTTCTGACCGATCGCGTCGAGATCATCGATCCGGCCGTTGTACGCGAGCGCTATGTGCCGCGTCTGGTCGAGCTGCGCAAGAACAAGGGCATGACCGAAGTGGTTGCCCGCGAGCAGCTGGAAGACAACGTGGTACTGGGTACCATGATGCTGGAGCGCAATGAAGTTGACGGCCTGGTATCCGGCGCGGTGCACACCACTGCCAACACCATCCGTCCGCCGATGCAGATCATCAAGACCGCTCCGGGCTCTTCCCTGATCTCCTCCATCTTCTTCATGCTGCTGCCTGACCAGGTGCTGGTCTACGGTGACTGCGCGATCAACCCGGATCCCACCGCCGAGCAGCTGGCCGAGATCGCCATCCAGTCCGCCGACTCCGCTGCCGCTTTCGGCATCGAGCCGCGCGTCGCCATGATCTCCTACTCTACCGGTACCTCTGGCGCCGGTGCCGATGTAGAGAAAGTGCGTGAAGCGACCGAGCTGGCCAAGGCCAAGCGCCCCGACCTCATCATCGACGGCCCCCTGCAGTACGACGCGGCCATCATGGAGAACGTGGCCAAGTCCAAGGCACCGAACTCACCGGTTGCCGGTAAAGCTACCGTGTTCGTCTTCCCGGACCTGAACACAGGTAACACCACTTACAAAGCGGTGCAGCGTTCCGCTGACCTGGTCTCCATCGGCCCCATGCTGCAAGGCATGCGCAAGCCGGTTAACGACCTCTCCCGTGGTGCCCTGGTTGACGACATCGTCTACACCATCGCCCTGACCGGTATCCAGGCTGCCCAGGCTGACGAACAAGCCTAATCAGCTTTAGTCTGAAAAAACCGATCACAAAGGCTGCTCACCCCAGGTGAGCAGCCTTTTTTATTGGTTCTCTCTTTGAAGACCAGTGAAACATGCCATCCGCACTTTGTTGCGCAGAATAATTCCATCCGGCACCTCCACAACGGTTTGAGCAGAGCATCTCGGAGAAGTTTGCTCGTCAAATCAAAGATGCATCTGAAATACATTCCAGATCATAAGGTTGGCTATACGGCGGCATTCATGGCTAAGCGCTTATAGCAAATCCGCCACCATCGGCATGAGAATTTGACCTGTTAGAAATAGCAGTGAAAAAGACCCGTTCGATACGCTATTTCTCAAACTGCCTACTCGGCAAAATCCAACATCATGGAGGAATGGAAATGCTGATGAAGAAGCTCTCTGCAATCATGCTGCTGGCCTGCTTGCCCCTGTTCAGCCAACCCGTGCTGGCCGCAGATAAGGCAGCACCCAAGCAAACAACCACAGCCGAGGTCGCCAAGGAGACCGGCAAGCTGAACATCAATACGGCCACCCTTGCCGAACTCACCAGCCTGAAAGGGATTGGTGACAAGAAGGCACAAGCCATCGTCGACTATCGGGAAAAACAGGGAAAGTTCACCTCGGTCGATCAGCTGGCGGATGTCAATGGCATTGGCCCGGCCACGCTGGAAGCCAACCGTGACATGATCATCGTCAAATAACGTCCGAGCTCTGCATATACGAATGGGGCAGCCTGTGGCTGCCCCATTTTTCTTGGAGTATCATGGCCGCACTTTAATCCCGCTGGATAGTTTTCCATGAAAAAGACTCCTCTGACAGTTCGCAAGGCCGTGCTCCCGGTAGCCGGTCTGGGTACCCGTATGCTGCCAGCCACCAAGGCCATCCCGAAAGAGATGCTGCCGGTGGTCGACAAACCGCTGATCCAGTACGTAGTGCGCGAAGCCATCGCCGCCGGTATCAAGGAGATCGTGCTGGTCACCCACTCAAGCAAGAACTCCATCGAAAACCACTTCGACAAGAGTTTCGAACTGGAAGCGACCCTCGAGAAGCGGGTCAAGCGTCAGCTGCTGGAAGAGGTGCAACAGATCTGCCCGAAAGACGTCACCATCATGCACGTCCGCCAGGGCGAGGCCAAAGGGCTGGGCCACGCTGTGCTCTGCGCACGCCCGCTGATCGGTGACAACCCGTTTACCGTGCTGCTGCCGGATGTACTGATTGATGAAGTAGCCAGCGACCCGAAAAAAGACAACCTGGCCGAGATGGTGCACATGTTCGAAGAGAACCAGATCAGCCAGATCATGGTGGAAGCGGTTCCCGAGAGCGAAGTGGACAAGTACGGCATCGCCGACATCAAGGGCGAGGCCCTGAGCGAGGGGATGTCCCTGCCGATGCAGGCCATTGTCGAGAAGCCGCCCCGTGACGAAGCCCCCTCCAATCTGGCGGTGGTGGGTCGTTACGTCCTCTCCTCCAATATCTGGCCGCTGCTGGAGAAAACCCCGGCCGGTGCCGGTGACGAGATCCAGCTGACGGACGCCATCGCCATGCTGATGGAGCAGGAGCAAGTCAACGCCTACTTCATGAAGGGCAAGAGCCACGATTGCGGCAGCAAGCTGGGCTACATGAAAGCCAATGTGGAATATGGTGTGCGCCATCACGAGCTGAATGGTGAATTCATCGGCTGGCTGAAGCAGTTCGTCAAGCAGTTGTAATCGCTGATAAATCTGTTTTTTATAGACGTATTTAAGGGGCATCAAATGATGCTCCTTTTTCATTTTTGCAACAAAAAATCAATCAAGAGTAAATAAACTCTCAGCAAATCATAATGTTGTAATTTATTCACACATGCTCTATAAGGATTGAGGCGTGTTTCTCGCCCTTGCATAAAAAACTCAAAAAAATATAAGACACAGGTGGAAGTTCCAATGAATAACCCGTCAAAAGGGACCTTTTTAGGTCACCCTAAAGGGCTTTTTTTGCTCTTTAGTACCGAACTGTGGGAGAGATTCTCCTATTACGGCATGCGTGCCGTGCTGGTGCTCTATCTGACCGACCTGACTGCCAACGGCGGTCTGGGCTGGAGTCAGGCAGATGCCCTCAAACTCTACGGTATCTATACCGGTCTGGTTTATATCACTCCGCTGATCGGCGGCTGGCTGGCTGACACCTTCCTGGGTCAACGTCGCGCCATCCTGATCGGTGCCGTGCTGATGGCCGCAGGTCAGTTCACTCTGGCACTGCCCCACGCCATGTTCCCGGATATGGTCAACACCATGTTCTACGCGGGCCTCGCGCTGCTGATCGTGGGTAATGGCCTGTTCAAACCGAACATATCCACCATGGTGGGTGACCTCTATGAAGAGGGCGATCACCGCCGTGATGGTGCTTTCACCATCTTCTACATGGGTATCAACCTGGGTTCCCTGCTGGCAGGTGTGATCTGTGGTGCTGCCGCTACGGCCTACGGCTGGCAAGCAGCCTTCGTCGGCGCCGGTATCGGTATGCTGCTCTCTCTGGTGATCCAGGCCACCATGGCCCAGCGTTTCCTGGGTGACATCGGTCGCGTCACTGCCGCCCAGCGCGCAGCCGCCCTGCGTACTACCGAGCAGAAAGCACCGCTGACCAAGCAGGAAGTGGATCGCATCAAGGTTATTCTGGTACTGGGTCTGTTCACCATCATCTTCTGGGCCGGTTTCGAGCAGGCCGGTGGTCTGATGAACCTCTACACCCAGGAGTATACCGACCGCATGATCGGCAGCTTCGAAGTGCCGACCGCCTGGTTCCAGTCCCTGAACCCCTTCTTCATTATCACCCTGGCACCGGTCGTTGCGGCTATCTGGATCAAGCTCGGCAAGAAAGAGCCGAACTCTCCGGTGAAATTCGCCATGGGTCTGCTGTTCCTGGCTATCGGCTTCCTGTTCATGGTCGGTGCCGTGCTGCAGCAGGGTGGTGACAACACCGTCAAGACCTCCATGTTCTGGCTGGTTGGCGCATACCTGTTCCACACCCTGGGCGAGCTCTGCCTCTCCCCGATTGGCCTCTCCATGGTGACCAAACTGGCTCCGCTGCGTCTGGCTTCCCTGATGATGGGTGCCTGGTTTGGCTTCGTTGCCCTGGCCAACTACGCTGCGGGCTTTATCGGCTCCTTCGTAGGTGAAGCCGGTCCGATCGCCATCTTCGGTGGCATCGCCCTGGCTGCGATACTGAGCGCCCTGATCCTGCTGACCATGGCCAACCGCCTGGTCTACTGGATGCACGGTGCCGAAGGCCCGGCCAAAGAGCCGCAAGCGCAAGAGAAGAAACTGCAATCCGCCACCGTCTAAACGGTCAGGATTGTAAACAACAAACAGGGCGCCCATCGGCGCCCTGTTTGTTTTGGCCTGTTTATCAGGCGGCATCAGTGATGACGAACCTGCACATCCAGCGAGCCGCCGCTATCGCTGCGAAACTGCAGGGCGAACGGCTCATGCCAGCTGCGTTTGTGCAGGGCGTAGTGGCTGCTGCGCATCAGACCAAGGGGTAGGCCGCCTGAGCGCATCAGCCAGTGGGGAGAAGTGAGCCCTGCGTTGGCAAACACCAGCCCATCATGCTGATCAAACAGCAGCGCCGCCATGGCAAAAGAGTGGCGAAGCCCGGACGCCATCAACTGATGGTTGAGGTAGTCGAGCAACCGGTGCGGCTGGCTCAGCAACCGGCTCTCGTTCTGCTGAAACTGGCGGTAGGGGACGTTCATCAAGGATCGCACCAGCGCACCACTAAATGCCGCATCCGTACCCATGATAGGCAGCTCCATCACCAGCACCAGCAGCTTGTCTTCCACCTTGAAGGTATCGGGAATAAACAACTGCCCCAGCCCCTTGAACGTGACCTGCCAGGGGCCCCACTCCTGCAAGCCCGGCGGCTTGAGCCCCGCCAGCAGGCGGCTGGCCGCCTTGTCGTGGGCACTGAAATAGTCGATGTGACCCATCAGTTCCAACTGCTGCGCCCGGTTGCCGCTGCCGTTGAGGCACTGCTCTATGCTGCGCTCGACCAGCGCATAATCTTCCAGCGGCTTGAGCAGGTAATCACGTGCACCGGCGCGCAGGGCACCAGCCACTGCCTCCATGGTGCTCTGGGCCGAGATGACGATAACCGGGATATCGGGGTAGCGAGCAGAGAGGCAGGCGATCACTTCGTGACCATCCATATTGGGCATGTTGAGATCGCAGAGCACCACATCGGGATGGTAGAGAGCAGCGGCCGACAGACCCTCAATCCCGTCTTCGGCCTGAAAAACCGTTGCCCCGTCCCGTGCGAGGTAACTCACTATCGAGTGGCGAAAAACGGCTTCGTCCTCCACCACTAGGATCCTTAGCCCGGCTCTTAACATCTTGATAAAGCTCTTATTAGTCAATTGGTTATTTAGGTATTAAGACTAGTTCAAAAGTGAGGTATCCGCGGAAACGATGCGTCAAAAATAGACCTTGGTCAGATTCTGAAATACAGATAGCTCTATTAACAACCACATAGCAGTGCCGCATCTCCTCGTTATGTCGCAACCCCATCCGAATTGTGCAAGTGGGCGCCATAAGGGATAATGCCCCCCACTCCAGCTCGTGAAGAAGACCATGACCCCAGCCGAATACAGCGCCCTTGCCCACCCAAGATTGTCCCATCCGGCTCGCAGTCTCTATACCTTGCAGCTGCGCCGACTGGTGCTGGAAAATCAGGCGGCCAGGCTCAACTATCCCGAGCTGGGTCGGGCGCTGGCAGTGGCCGATCCGGGAGATCCCTGCGGCTTCTCGTTTCAGGTCAATGCCCGCCAGCTCACCGAGCTGTTCGATGAACTGATGGAGGCGGGCCTGCTGCAGGTCGAGGCTCAGCCCGAGAGTGAGCACTACCATCAGTGCCCGTTCCAGTTGCCACTGCTGACCCAGAAATTGCGCAGCCCGCTGCCGGAGCGCCCCTTCCAGATGCATCTGCAATGGCGACCGGACGAGGAGCTGCCCGCCCTCGCCCGCCTGTGCGGGGTGATCGATGCCAGCTATAGCGAAGAAGATCTGGGGGAGTTTATCGCCTACTGGCTGGGGCGCCCCGAGGTGTTCGACTCCCAGCATCAATGGATGCTCAAGTTCATTCGCGCCCTCAAGACCCGCCGCTATACCCGTCGCAAGCCGATGGAGGTGCAGGGCTACCAGCAGGTGACGCCGGCCCCGGCAGAGGCGGGCCCCAGCAAACGGGCCCAACAGATGATTGAAGAGGCCAAGCGACTGGCCCAACAGCAGACGCAAGAACCCGCAGCGCAGCAGGAGCCGGATAATGATTGATAGCGGCCCCCGCCTGCAGGCAGAATCAACCCCTTGTCTACCCATCCCTGATCGAGCAGAAGGAGCATTCCATGACTGACCCGCAAGATCCCCTGCGCCAGGAGCTGGAAGAGATCGAAGCCAAGCGCCAGAAGATCGCCAAGGCCAAGCAGGATCACCGCATTCACGACCCGGAATTGAGCCGCCATGTGGGTGGCCTGCTGGAGCGTATTCGTCGCCTGCAACAAGAGACCGGTGGCGGCCAGTATGACTACGAGACCCTGCGCAAGGAGTACGACGCCAAGGCCAACGCCGAGGTGCGCGAGCTGCAGAAGGCAGCCCGTCAGGAGCGGATTCAGAAGCTGATCGCCCAGGCCGACCTCAACCCTGACTGGGTATTTGACAAGATGGATGCCGGTGACCCGGCGCTGCAATACCCCATCGAAACAGCCCGTTACTTTATCAGCGGCTTCGAGCACTGGGAGAAGAGCGGTGGCGGTTGCATGCTGATCTACGGCGACTACGGCACCGGCAAGTCGACCCTGGCGGGAGCGGTAGCGCATGAGCTGATCGCCCGTCACCAGAAATCGGTGATCTTCCAGCAGTGGGCCTCCATCGTCGATCGGCTGTTTTTCAACGTCATCCCCGATCAGGACGAGCGCAACCAGTACCGCCGCGCGCTGGAAGAGGTGGATCTGCTGATCATCGATGAGGTATCGGCCAACCGCGCCAAAATGGCGGAGAGCCAGTCCAGCTTCCTCGGCCACCTGCTGCGCCGTCGTCGCAACCTGTCAAAGAGCGTCATCATCATCACCAACCACACGCCCCAGAGCCTGCATCAGGCGATCGGTGATTTCAGCTATGAGGCGATCAAGGCGTTCAATCCGGTGGATATCCACCTGAGTGGCCCAAGCCGTCGCCCCAGCATCGGCAACTACAACGGCTGATCCCTCCCAAAGAGTGCGAGTCGCTGGCGGCTCGCACTCTCTCCTCCCTGCCAGCTCACAAATAGAAACAACTCTCATTTACAGTAGGCGAACAAGCCACTAGGCTAGCCCCTTTTGCCAAGGGAGCTCATCTATGCCAACCACACTGATTTTCGGAGCCAGCCGCGGGCTGGGCCGCGCCTTTACTCATCACGCCCTGAGCCAGGGTCACCGGGTCGTTGCGCTGGTACGCAACCCCGAGATGGCCACGGAACTGGGGGAGCTGGGGGTCGAAGTGATCGAAGGGGATGCGCTGGATCTGGCTGCGGTGCAGCAGGCATGTGTTCTGGCGGGGCTAGAAGCACAGGTCGTCTCTACCCTCGGCAGCTTCCGTCAAGCCACGCCGGTGGACTATCAGGGCAACCGCCATGTAATCGATGCCATGGAGCAGGCAGGCCTGAAACGGCTGCTGCTGGTCACCTCCCTCGGCTGCGGCGACAGCTGGCAATATCTGCCGGAGCGGGCACGCGCCGCCTTCGGTCACGAGGTGCGTCTCAAGAGTCTGGCGGAGAGCTGGCTGCAGACCAGCGCCCTCGCATGGACCATTCTGCGCCCGGCGGGCCTGCAGGATGGCGACGCCACCAGCCGCGCCGAGCTGAGTCAGGGCAAGGAGGTACACGGACTGGTACGCCGTGCCGATGTGGCCGCCCAAGGGCTGCGTCTGCTGGCAGATGAGACGGCGGTGGGGCAGATCTACGCCATCGGGGATCCCACGCTCCAGCGTGGCTAAAGCAGCAGTAAAACCGCTTAACCCCACCACATAACAAAACGGTCAGCCCAAGGGCTGACCGTTTTCACTTTACCGCACACGCCATCTCACGGGCGCTTGCACCATCCCGCTTAACCGGCGGTCGTTTCACTCTGCACGACTGACGGGCGAGCAACCGGCAACGACTGCTGCCGCCAGCGCAGCAACAGGCAAGCCAGCGCGCCGTAGAGCAGCGCCAGACCCCATAGTTGCCACCAGTAACGGGAAACCTGCGCAAAGTCGGCCCCCATCTGGTTAAGGCGCAGAAAACCCTCGATGGCGGGGATAGTGGGCACCCACTGAGCCAGCCAGTTGAGAGGCGCCGGGATCAGCTCGAGCGGCCAGATAAAGCCCGCCAGAAAAACCAGCGGCAGGGAGGAGATCAGCACCACCTGAGTCGGCAGATCCCGCCGGGTAAATATCGCGCCGAGCACCACGCCAAACCAGCAGGTCGCCAGCAGGAATGGCAGGGCGAACAGCCAAAGCTGCACAGGGTCAGCATGGCGAGCGATGTTGTAGTGATCGAAGCAGAAGCCGAGGAAGTAGCTCACCGGCAGCAGGAACAACCCCGCCAGCACCAGGGTTCTGGCCAGCAGCAGCGGCAACACCGGCGCGCTTTGCCAATAACCATGCTCGCCGCGGCAGCTGCGCTGGTTCTGGGTCGCCCCCAGGATCCCCGCCCCCATCAGCAGTACCTGATGGAGGATCAGCACGAACACCGCCGGCACCACGTAATTCACATAGCCCATGGTGGGGTTGAACACCGGCACCACGTTGAGGGCCACCGCATTCCAGCCCATGGCCGCTTGTGGTAGCGCCTCGCCGTGGCTCAACAGCCGCGCCACCTTCACCTGCGCGGCGAGAGTGCCACCGGCCTGCGCCAGTCCTTCGGCAATGGTGCCGTAGACCAGAAAGTAGGAGGCATCACCGGCATAGCTCAGGGTGACGCTCTTGCCCAGTATCAGATCCCGATAGAAGTGGTTGGGGATGTGCAGGATCCCGCTCGCCTCCCCGGCCATCATCAGCTGGCGCGCCTCGGCCAGCGAATTGGCCCGCGCAACCAGCTTCACCTGCGGCGTGGCATCGGCCATAAACTCCAGCTGACGGGACAACTGACTGCCATCCTCGTTGACCACCACCACCGCCTCTTCCCGCGGCAGCTGATGCAGATAGGGCTGGGGATAGAGAAACGAGTAGAAGACCACCCCGCCAAACAGGGTGAGCATGATGGCGCGATCCGCCAGCAGGGTGCGCAGCTCTAGGCGCAACAGATCGACAAATCCCAGCATCACTCAGGCTCCTTTTCGGCGCTCGCCACTGCGGCTGATTGACGGGCCAGCTCGGCCTGCTGCTTGTAACGGCGTACCACCAGCAGCAGGGGGAGCAGGAACAGCAGCAGCGCCCCCAGTTGCGGCAACGCCGATGCGAGAGGCAGACCGTAGTTGCTCTGACCAATCTGCAGCTCCACATAGTGAGAGACCGGCAACAGGCTGCGCCAGAAGCGGGCGAAATCCCCCATGGCGCTCACCGGAAAGGTGACCCCCATAAAGGCGAAACCGGGCGCAGTGTAAGCCCCCGCCAGCGACAGGGCACGGGCCGGATCCCGAATGATGCCGTAGAAAAAGGCCCCCATGGTGACGCAGGCCGCCGAGGCGAGCCCCAGACCCACCACCAGCACCAGCCAGCTGCCGTGCATGGGGTAGGAGAAGCCCTTGAACAGCAGCAGTGTCCAGACAATTCCCCACCCCCAGCCAATCAGCACGTGGGGCAGCAGGGTGCGCCAGAGACCAAACCAGACACCGCGTGTGGTCCAGTCCAGTCCCAGCCGATCGGTACGGGCCAGCGCATTGAGGCCGAACAGCACCACCAGGATCTGCCATACGGCTGGCAGAATGGCGCTCAACAGAAACTGGGCGTAGCTGGAGTTGAGGTTATAGAGCGCAGTGACCTGACTGCTGATAGGCACCGACTGCCCGAGCGCGCCGGGCAATGCCTTGCCGTCGGCCATCGCCTCCAGCACACCGACCTGACCGTTGAGAGTGCCTACCACCTGCGCCAGTGCCGAGTTAACCAGCTTGGCGATGAGGATGAGCTGGCCGTTGTTGAACACAGTCACCTGCGGCTGGGTGCCCTGACGAGCATCTCGCTCCAGATGGTTGGGGATCACCACCAGCGCATAGATATCGCCACCGCGCAGGGCGCGCGCCCCGGCATCGATGGAGTCGAACTGTTGCGCCACCTTGAGCCCGGCCGAGCCATTCAGCGAGAAGGCGAGCTGGCGCGACAGCACGCTGTGGTCGAGATCCACCAGCCCCACCTTGAGGTCGCGGGCCAATCCTGCCGAGAAGATCCAGCAGAGGATCCCCATCAGCAGCAGCGGCACCCAGCTCATCAGGGCACGGCTGAATGGATCCTGCCACAGCAGCCGAAATTCACGTCCCATCAGAGTTCAACCAGCACACTCATGCCAACCCGCAGCCCCTCAACCGGTTGCAGCGGGCGAGCCTCCACTTGGAAGCTCTTCATATCGAAACCCTGACGGGTATCGGTAGCACGCCAAGTGGCGAAATCCCCCATCACGGCCACATGGGTCACCTTGAAGCGCACCATCTGATCGCCAAGGCCCGGGATGCGGGCATCGAACTCGGTACCGACCGGGAAGCGGGGCAGTAGATCCTCGCGCACGTGGAACTGGGCCCAGGCATCACTCATATCGAGCAGGGTCACAACCGGGAAGCCTTGCGGCGCCAGCTCGCCGCTACGCAGCAACACCTGACTCACTTCACCATTGTGGGGACTGGTGATGCGGGTGTCGGCCAGATAGGCCTCAACCTCGGCCACGGAACCGGCCGCCATTTTGGCCTTCTCGCGGGCGGCGATCTTGGTCTCTTCCCGCGCCCCTTCCAACGCCATCTGGTACTGCTGCCACGCCATCCCTTCGCTGTAGCGGGCGGCTTGCCAGGCAGTCCAGGCCTCGTCGCGTTTTTGGAGCGGCATTACGCCGTCGCGGTGCAGACTGGCAACCCGCTCATAGGTCTTGCCACGCAGCTGGGCGGCAGCCTTGGCTTTTTGCCACTGATCCTTGGCAGCGGCGATCTGCTGGGCTCGGGCCCCTTTCTCGGCCTCTTGCGCCAGCGCACCCGCAGCGGCCTCACCGGCCTTGGCCTGGCTCAGCTTGGCTTCAATCTCGGGGCTCGCCAGGGTAAAGACCAGCTGCTCCTTGGTCAGCTGATCGCCCTTTTTAACCAGCACCTC
This sequence comes from Aeromonas sp. s7(2024), assembly GCF_040907825.1. Taxonomy (NCBI): domain Bacteria; kingdom Pseudomonadati; phylum Pseudomonadota; class Gammaproteobacteria; order Aeromonadales; family Aeromonadaceae; genus Aeromonas; species Aeromonas sp. s7(2024). The sequence continues at coordinate 26,149 of NZ_JBFOCM010000006.1, read as the reverse complement.
GTCGATGCGGCCCGGCACCTTGGAGGAGACCGAATATTGCTGCGCTTCAATCTGCCCTTGCAGATGCACCGGCTCGGGCTGATAGGCGAGCCAGAAACGCCAGCCGAGCCAGACCACCAAGATAACCAGCGCCAATGGCAACAACAGCGGTTTACCCTGGCTCATCTTCTTTTTGATGGGGGGATGGCTCATCACTTCACCTCGACAAACGGGCGACCCTTGGCGGTCGAAACAGAGATAGAAAAAGGCACGAATCGGATGGCGATCATGAGTTCACCTCGATCACCTGACCGTGCTGATATTGATTGAAACTGTTCATCTGGCCGGAGAGCGCCAGCAGACGAGCCAGCGACACCACATATTGATAAGCCGCCGCCGCGCGCTGGGTCTTGACCCCCGCCAGCTGGTTCCGGGCATCCACCACATCGAGTGACGTGGAGAGCCCCTGCCCGAAGGCCTTGTCCCGCAGCAGCACGTTCTCCTCGGCCAGCGCCTGGGTGGAAGAGAGGGATTGATACTCCTCCAACCCCTGCGCCGCTTCGCGCCAGGTCTTCTCTACCAGCAACTCCAGATCCTGGCGGGTCTTGGCTTGCAGCAGATTGACCTGCAGCTCGGCGCTCTTGGCGGCCTGCACCGTCTCGGAGCGGCCATCGCGGCTCACCAGCGGCATGCTGACACCCACCCCCACCAGCCAGTCCGGCGCAGTCTTGGAAGCGAGCGAATCATCTTCATAGAGGTTGTAGTTGCCGAACAGGAACACCTCGGGGGCATATTTGCCCTGCTCGACCCGGATCAGCCCCTTGGCCTGCTCCTTCTTGGCAGTGAGCAGCTTGAGACCGGGGTGCACCTCCAGGGTCTGGCTCACCAACCCCTCGAGGCGCGGCAGCTCCTTGTTGACGAACAGGCCGCTGCCCGGCTGGGCATTTGGCAACTTCAGCATGCGGCCGAGGGCCAGTTCGGCGATCTCGAGGCTGCGGCGCGCCTTCTGGGTATCGATGCGCGCTCTGTCATAGGCCGACTGGGCCGAGAGGCGCTCCACCCTGGCGATCTGGCCCTGCGCTTCGAGCTTCTTGGCGTGATCCAGATGGTGGGCCAGCCCCTCTTCGATCTCCTGTTTGGTCTGCACCACCTGAGCAGCCAGCACCACGCCGAAATAGGTCTGGGAGAGGCTCTCGAAGGTGGATTGCTGCTTGAGCACCAGCAGCTGCTGCGCCTCGCTCACCTGTGCCTGGCGGATATCCTGCGCCGCATCGATGCGACCACCGGCAAAGAGCGGCCAGAGCATCTTGACCGAGCTGGTCACCACATTCTGTTTGGTCAGGGGCGTTACAAATGCGTTGGCCCCGACCCCGAACAGACTGCCGAGCGCCAGGATCAGATCCTTCTGCTTGGCCAGCGGATTGAGATCGAGGGCATCAAGTTCAATCGGCTGATCAAGATGGGTATAGCTGGCCCCCAGATCCACCTTGGGCAGATACATGTCCTTGGCCGCCTCGCGCAGCTGCTTGGCCCGATCGACCCCGGCCTGCTCGGCAGCCAGCCCTTCATCCTGCTGGATGACCCGGGTCCAGGCTTCGCCAAAACTGATGGTTTGCGCCTGCGCCGACCCCAGCACGGCCCCCATCAGACACGGCCAGAGTGATTTAATGAACCTTGACGTCATAGATCCCCAATCCGCTTTTGTTGCATAAATGTGTGGAGCATTTGCTCGACTTAAGCCCGCTATCATAACGCAAAGCGGGCCTGCAAGTGGACTGACAATTATGCAGGCGTCCGACCCGAATGGTACAGCGCTCACTCTCCGGCAATCTGGCCGTTTTTCAATAACTCCAGAATTTGCAAGCCTTGGCGCGACGTTTTTTTCAGAAAAAAATGGCTGACGCTCAAATACTAACCTTTTCTCCTGCCTAAAAAATGCGTAATATACGCCGCCCTAAGCCGATGGTAACCGTGGAATGCAGATAGGTCCCCACACGCTTGAAACTCCCTTGATTGTTGCTCCCATGGCCGGTGTAACTGACCGACCATTCCGTGAACTTTGTTTGCGATTGGGGGCTGGCATGGCCGTTTCCGAGATGCTGCTGGCCAACCCGGATGTCTGGGATACCCAGAAAACCCGGATGAGGATGGATCACTCTGCAGAAGGCGGATTGCGATCGGTCCAGATTGCCGGAGCCGACCCCGAGATGATGGCGTTTGCTGCCCGCTACAACGTGGAGCAGGGCGCACAGATCGTCGACATCAACATGGGATGTCCGGCAAAAAAAGTGAATAAGAAGTTGGCAGGTTCTGCCCTTCTGCGTGCCCCCGATCAGGTCAAAGCAATTTGCCAGGCCGTGGTGGATGCAGTGGAGGTGCCTGTCACCTTGAAGATCCGCACAGGATGGGATCCGGATAACCGCAATGGCGTGGAGATCGCCCGAATCGCCGAAGATTGCGGTATCGCGGCCCTTGCCGTGCATGGTCGTACCCGTGCCTGCCTCTACAAGGGCGAAGCGGAATACGACACGATCAGGGCGATTAAGCAGGCCGTATCGATTCCTGTTGTCGCCAATGGTGACATCAACAGCCCGGAGAAAGCCCGGTATGTCCTCGACTATACCGGTGTTGACGCCGTGATGATCGGCCGAGCTGCGCAAGGACGACCCTGGATTTTCCGGGAAATCCGTCATTTTCTTGAGACGGGCACCAAGCTGCCGCCTCCCGAGAGGGAAGAGGTTCGCACCCTGATGAACGAGCATGTAACCAACCTGCACCGGTTTTATGGTGCATATCTGGGAGCGCGCATAGCCCGTAAACACGTGGGCTGGTATCTGGATGAAGAAGAGACGGGCCGAGAATTCCGTAAGCACTTCAATGCCCTGGATTGCGCAGACGCGCAACTTGAGGCACTCGAAGCGTATTTCGATGGATTAGGTTAACAAGATAACTAAAGAGCCGACCGAATATGTTCGAACAAACCCTGACTTCTGATGCATTGGTAACAACTACTCACAATCACGCTGCCGAGCCGACCCAGCGCCCCCTGCGTGACTCTGTGCAACAGGCCCTGCGTAACTACCTGGCCCAGTTGAACGGTCAGGAAGTGATTGATCTGTACGATATGGTTCTCTCCGAAGTCGAAGCGCCGATGCTGGACGTGATCATGCAGTACACCCGTGGTAACCAGACTCGCGCTGCCGTGATGATGGGTATCAACCGTGGCACCCTGCGCAAGAAGCTCAAGCGTTACGGCATGAACTGATTGCTGGCCGCGAGCCGCGACGGCGGTTCAAGGCAGATGCGAAAGGCGCCAGGTAGCAATACCTGGCGCCTTTCCTTTATGCTCTCCCCTCCATTTCACCATGACGACCCCGATGAACCGCACTCCTCTGCTGCTGATGGTACTGGTCACCCTGCTGGCCGCCGCTGGCTGGCTCTTCTCGAAAGAGGCGATCCGCGAACTGCCCCCCGCCGCCTTTATCGGCAGCCGCTTTCTACTGGCCGCCCTGCTGTTGCTGCCCCTCGCCTGGCTGCGTGAACCGCCGCCGACCCGCGCCCAACTGGTGCGCGCCGCCGGCTGCGGCACATTGCTCGGCGCCAGCCTGCTGCTGTGGGTCATCGCCATCAGCCAGAGCGATGCGCTGGGCAGCGGCGCCTTTATCATGAGCGTCGCGACCCTGATGGCCCCACTGGCCGCCTGGGGAGCCTTTCGGGCCAAGCCTGGCCGCCACTACTGGCTCACCCTGCCCATCGCCATCGCCGGTTTGCTGCTGCTCTCCAGCAGTACCCACTGGGGCGTGTCGCTCTCGCTGTTCTGGTTTCTGGCGGCGGCCACCACCCTCGGCATCCAGCTTGCCGTCCATCGCCACTTCGCCCAATCCATTGCCCCGGCCTGGCTCACCTGCATCCAGCTGGTGATGACCGGCCTGCTCGGCACCCTGCTCTCCCTGCTGACCGAACAGTGGCCCGAGGCTGGAGTCAGCCACGGCATCTGGGGCTGGTTTGTGGCGAGCGTGTTGATCGCCACCACATTGCGCTACTGGCTGCTCACCCATGCGTTGAGCAAGATGACCACCGCCCACGCCGCCCTGATGATGCTGCTGGAACCGGTCTGGACTCTGCTGCTGAGCACCCTCTTCTACAACGAACCCCTCGGCGGCGCCAAACTGGCCGGTGCCGGATTGGTGCTCGGTGCCCTGGTGCTCTACCAGCTTCCCCTGCTGCTGCGTAGTCGCACGCTGAAACCGTGCGGATGAAACAACCAACGAAAAGGGGCCTGCAGTTGCAAGCCCCTTTTGTTGCATTGTCACGGCGACCTGCTTGGGGCCATGTTCTCGGCTCGACCCTGTGCGTCAGCTCCCTTCTTGAATTTCCCCAGGTCGCCAGTTAGCGGCTGGAAAGAGCAAGCTTGATCCCGAGTCCGACAAACAGGGTACCGATGCCCCGGTTGAGCCAGCGGCCGAGATGCTGTGACAACCGTACCCTGTGGCTGGCATAGACGGTGGTAAAGACCAGCAGGTGACACCAGATGATGCCGCCCAGATTGAAGATGCAGCCGAGCAGGATAAAGGCGAACGCTTTGTCGGGGGCATCCGGAGCGATGAACTGGGGCACGAAGGCGAGAAAAAAGAGCGCCACCTTGGGGTTGAGCACATTGGTCAGCACTCCCTGCCGGTAAATCTGGCCATAGCCGAGGGCTGGCAGGGTGGCCCCTCTCTCCATTGTACCCGTAGCCTGCTGGCGCAGCAGGGAGACCCCCAGATAGATGAGGTAGATAGCGCCAGCCAGCTTGATGAGGGCAAACAGTTCGGCCGACGCGCTGAGCAGGGCCGACAGACCGAGGGCCGCCGCCAGCACATGCACCATGACACCGGTGCCAATGCCCAACGTCGCGACCGAACCGGCACGCCACCCTTGCGAGCCGCTGCGCAGCATGACCAGCAGGGAGTCGGGTCCCGGCATGATATTGAGCAGCAACCCCGAGACCATAAACAGTGCAAGATCATGAATACCGAACATCCCCCCTCCCCTCGTAAAGAAAAACCAAACAAAAAGGGCTCCGCAGAGCCCTCTTTCCTTTCACTCTGCGGCAGCTGACGCATCATCAGCTGTCCCGCCAGCCATCAGGGCCGCAACGCCTTGTCCGCCCGGGAGATACCGCAGACGCCGGAGCGCACCACTTCGATGATCTCGTTGGTCTGGGCGGCAGTCTTGATAAAGGCATCCAGCTTCTCGCTGGTACCCACCAGCTGTACCGTGTACTGCTCGGGGGTGACGTCGACAATCTGGCCACGGAAGATATCCGCCAGCCGTTTCAGCTCGTCACGGGCGCCACCGGCGGCGCGCGCCTTGACCAGCGCGATCTCCCGCTCGATATGCTCCCCTTCGCTCAGGTCGCACACCTTGAGCACATCCACCAGCTTGTGCAGCTGCTTCTGGATCTGCTCCAGCACCCGCTCGTCACCCATGGTGACTATGGTCATGCGCGACAGGGTGGGATCCTCGGTCGGCGCCACCGTCAGGGTCTCGATGTTGTAGCCGCGCTGGGAGAAGAGACCCACCACGCGGCTCAGGGCGCCGGATTCGTTCTCCAGCAGTACTGAAATGATGTGTCTCATGATATTTCCCCCGCCTTGCTCAGCCACATCTCGTCCTTGATGGAACCAAACTTGAGCTCCTTGAGCACGACCGAAATAATATGTTCCATCGTCAGGTTCTCTCCGTTTTGCTCAGCCACATCTCATCCATGGCGCCAAACTTGATCTGCATCGGATAGACGTGCTCATCCGGGTCGACCGAGATATCCATGAACACCAGCCGATCCTTCATGGCGAAGGCCTTCTCCATGGCGCTCTCCAGCTCGGCCGGATCACTCACCGCGATGCCGACATGGCCGTAGGCTTCCGCCAGTTTGACGAAGTCCGGCAGGGACTCCATGTAGGAGTGGCTGTGACGACCGCCGTAGAACATCTTCTGCCACTGCTTGACCATGCCCAGCGCACGGTTGTTGATGGAGATGATCTTGATGGGCACCCCGTACTGCATGCAGGTGGAGAGCTCCTGAATGTTCATCTGCACCGAGCCATCGCCGGTGACGCAGCAGACCACCGCATCAGGGTTGGCAAACTGGGCCCCCATGGCGGCAGGAATGCCGAAGCCCATAGTGCCTAGGCCCCCTGAGTTGATCCACTGGCGCGGTTTGGCAAACGGGTAGTAGAGGGCAGCAAACATCTGGTGCTGGCCCACATCGGAGGCGACGAACGCCTGACCCTGAGTCACTTTGTAGAGGGTCTCGATAACCTGTTGCGGCTTGATCTGGGTGGCCGACTTTTCGTAGGCCAGACAGTGACGAGAGCGCCACTGGTTGATCTGGCTCCACCAGTCCGCCAGCGCCTCCTTGTCGTTATCGAAGCCACACTCGCGGATCACTTCCAACATCTGCTCCAGCACAGTTTCCACCGAGCCAACGATGGGCACATGGGCCTGCACCGTCTTGGAGATGGAGGTGGGGTCGATATCGATATGAACCACGGTGGCATTGGGGCAGAACTTGGCCACGTTGTTGGTGACGCGGTCATCGAAGCGGGCACCCACGGCGAAGATGAGATCCGCGTTGTGCATGGTCTTGTTGGCTTCGAAGGTGCCGTGCATCCCCAGCATACCGATAAATTGCGGATGAACACCGGAGAAGGCCCCCAGCCCCATCAGGGTGGTGGTCACCGGCAGGTTCAGCAGCTCCGCCAGCTTGGTCACCAGATGGTCCGCATTGGCGTTGATGGCGCCACCGCCCACGTACATCACCGGGCGCTGGGCTTCTACCAGCAGCTTGGCTGCCCGCTTGATCTGCCCTTTATGGCCAGACTTGGTCGGGTTGTAGGAGCGCAGGGAGACCGTCTCGGGATACTGGTAGGGGAATTTCTCTTTCGGGTTCTGCACATCTTTGGGCAGATCCACCACCACCGGCCCCGGGCGGCCGCTGGCGGCAATGTAGTAGGCCTTCTTGATGGCCTCGGGAATATCGCTCGCCTTCTTGCACAGGAAGCTGTGCTTCACCACTGGGCGGGAGATACCGATCATGTCGGTCTCCTGGAACGCATCCTCACCGATCATGCTGGTCGGCACCTGGCCGGAGAGGATCACCAGCGGAATGGAATCCATATAGGCGGTGGCAATACCGGTAATGCAGTTGGTCGCTCCCGGGCCTGACGTTACCAGCACAGTCCCCACCTTGCCGGTGGAACGGGCGTAACCGTCAGCCATGTGAACCGCGGCTTGCTCGTGCCGCACCAAAACATGCTCCATCTTGCCGTTTTCGAAGAGAGCGTCATAGATGTCGAGCACTGAGCCACCAGGGTAGCCGAAGACGTGCTCAACTCCCTGATCTTCCAGCGCTCTAACCACCATCTGGGCGCCTGATAACATCTCCATGATAAAGCCCTCCAGGCTTTGCTCCGTTTAGCGAATCCCGCCGACGATGCCGTGCTTCCCGGCACGGCCCGATCCGTTTCTTGTTGTTATCTGAATGCAGATCGGTCCAATTCAGCCCCGTCGACAGTAGAAAAAAAGGATTTTTCCATCATTCACCCGAAAATAGGGTGAAAAACCAACTTAACCCGCTTCATAACGCTTGTCCACGGCTTTATCTGACCAGAACAGTCATACATTTCAATCGGCTATTAACATTCAATGACTTGCCGTAGCGACCATGAGACAAAAGGGAAGGAAGTCGGGGAATGGCCAGCGGATCATTCCGCTGAGGGGAAAAACAGCCACAAAAAAGCCCACCGCTCAGCGGTGGGCTTGATGCCGAATGATGACTCAGTTCTCCTGATCCGGCTCCGCCAGCCAGATCTGCTGATCCGGATCGGTCTCTTCACTGACCGAGATGCTGACCCCCATATCGAGCAACTCGTGCAGGGTGAGATTGTCAGCCAGGTTCATGACTTCGCCGTTTTCATTGGTAAAGCGCATTTGCTCCGTCCTCTCCTTGGTGGGATCGCCTTTCAGTCTAGTCAACAACGCTCACTTGCGATAACCAGCAACTGGATAAACAGTCGCCCCCATCCAGCTCGCTCAGGCGATCACTTACCTCCTCCGGAAACAGGGTGCGCGCCCAGAGCCGCCGCGACAGAGAGGCCACGCTCTCGTCGGCTCCCGCCGCCAGCCAGCGGGCCAGCTCCCCCGCTACATCGGGGTAACAGACAGCCCCCGGCGAGGCGCTGTCTAGCCAGGTACGCACCAGATTGGCGTCGAGCACATCCATCAGGGTCGCCAGCCCCATCATCTCGAGCGTCTTGCCATTAGTCAGCTGCTCGAACTGACCGCCGAGGGGTTTGACCAGCAGCTTCTTGCCGAGGGTGAGCGCCTCGGAAGCGAGCTCGAAACCCGCGTTGGATATAACGCCGCGACAACCGGCCAGAACGGCGATAAATCCGTGCCGCGATGGCGGTTCGAAGCGCAGGTTGCGCCATTGGCTGGGGGTGCGAATGGCGGGGTGAAAGCAGACAAAGCGCTGCTGACCAAAACGCGACAACAGGGCAGCAATCGCCTCGGTCTGCTCGAACGGCAGATAGACCAGGATCTCGCCGTTATCCGGCGCAGCGGCGATAGGGTCGATCACCGGCGGCAACAAGGGGTGACCGAAGTGAAACCAGTGCAGCCCGAGCGGCTGATCCACCGGGGCAAAGTGGCGCATCAGCTGGCGGCTGACCCCATCCTCCCCCCAGCGCGGAATGGGCCAGTTGAAGCTGGCCTGATGACTGACGGTGAGGCTCGGCTTGCCATAGCGGCGGGCGGCGTGGGCGGTCAGCGGCTCAAAATCGCTCACCACCAGATCGTATTCGCTGCAATCGAGAGACCGCAGATCCCGCCAGAAGGTGAGCGGCGAGGCGGCTTGCAGGGTGCGCCATGGAGAAACTCGCCCCTCGTGACTGACAAAAGTGAGGCCGGGAAAGGCGCGGTAGGCGCCAAACTCCTCCATGTCGAAGTAGCGGTCGGCGGGGCGGCCGCTAAAGAGATAATCCACCTCGACCCCTGCTGTGCGCAGCGCCCGCGCCAGGGTGCGACTGCGACTGATATGACCGTTGCCGGTGCCTTGCACCCCAAACAGTATCCTCATGGGTGGCTCCAGCTGAGCGCCAGCACGGCGCAACCACCACCCAGCAGGGCACCGGCCACCAGATCACTCAGGTAGTGTACCCCGAGCAGCAACCGGGATGCCCCCACCAGCGCCGCCCAGCCAAACAGCAGGGGCGCCCAGAGCGGAAAGCCGGTGGCCAGTATGGTGGCCATCAGAAAAGCGGCAGCGGTGTGACCGGAGGGGAGGCTGTAACGATCGGAAGGAGTGATAAAGACCGGCAAGCCGACCGGCCGTTGCCGTTTCAGGCTGTTTTTCAGCAGCAGATAGAGGGGCAGTTCGATGGCGAAGGCGAGCAGCGCCAGTCGCACCAGCTCCCGCTCTGCCTCCCCCTGCCACCAGAGCAGGGCGGCCAGCACGGCGTAAAGCGGGCCATCGCCGGTGCGGGAAATGAGACGACTCACCCTCGCCTGCTGCCGGTTGTAGCCGTGAAGCAGGCAGACCCGGCACACCTGCAGGTCCCATTGCTGGATCTTGTTCATATCCCCTCCTTCCCTGAATTCTGCTTGCAGAGTAAGAAAGCGGGATGACGTTACGTTGAACAAGGGATAACAGATTTATGAAAAAAGGGCCGAATGGCCCTTTTTAATCTCGATGTTGCGGCAAAATCAGTGGCTGCCGCGCAGACCGGTCTCCATCAGACGGCAGTTGTGGTCCGCCAGACGGGCCATGAAGTGCTCATCCACTTTCAGGCCAAACACCTGCTCGTAGAGATCTTTCATCACGAACGGCTGCCACATCATGCTGAGGAAGGAGATCTTCAGCATGTCGGGATCCAGGTTGTCACCCAGCTCGCCGTTGGACTTCATGGTTTCCAGCAGGGCATCGAACTGCGGCAGCTGGCGTTCCAGCAGGCGGTTCAGCACAAAATCCCGGCCCGGGCTCTTCTCGGTCGACAATGCGCTGGAGATGGCAGAGGTCAGCTCGCTGTTGGGCGCCATCACCTGATAGTAGGTGTTGAGCAGCTCGTTGAGGCTGTGATTGCTGTGTTCATCTTGCCAGGCATGGTCGAGGGGCTCGGCGACATCGCCCAACACAGCTTTGTAAAGACCCTCTTTACTGCCGAAGTAGTAGTGGATCATTGCCAGATTGGAGCCAGCAAGCTCCGCGATTTCGCGTGTAGTCACCTTGCTATAGGGAGTATTGAGAAAACGCTCACGGGCGGCAGCAAGCAACTTGTCACGAATGTCAGAACGTCCGACCGGACGACCAGGTCTACGTTTTTCCATTTAACACCTCAGATAATTCAGCCAATGCTGATAAGTCGATCTGGTTGTGCAGAGAATAGAGCACAGCAGGAATGACCAGATAATCGGTCATGGGCCGAATATGGGACAAGGAAATTTGCAATCCTTTACAATCCGATTAAATACGCCAGCAGATTGCCCCTGACCTTCCGTGTTGACACAGCATAAAAATCTCGATATTGGTAAAAGCGTTATCGACTGGAAGGAAAAACAACGTCATGCGTATCGCCACCCCGCTACTACTAATCTCCCTAATCGCGTTAACTCGCGCGGGATCCTTGTAGCCGGGCTAAGGCATAGCCGGAATTTACAAAAACCCGTGCACCCTGCACGGGTTTTTTTATGCCGCCGCAGGATGCACGTTACCGAACTTAGGAAGAGGGAAGTCACATGTCAGATCGGGTCATCATATTCGACACCACCTTGCGTGATGGTGAGCAGGCCCTGGCGGCCAGTTTGACAGTCAAGGAGAAGCTGCAGATCGCCCAGGCACTGGAGCGGCTCGGTGTCGACGTCATGGAGGTGGGCTTCCCGGTCTCTTCTCCCGGCGATTTTCAATCGGTGCAGACCATCGCCCGCCACATCAAGAACAGCCGGGTCTGCGCCCTCGCCCGCGCCCTGCCCAAGGATATCGACGCCGCTGGCGAAGCCTTGAAAGTGGCAGAGGCGTTTCGCATCCATACCTTCATCTCCACCTCCTCCATTCACGTGGAGAGCAAGCTGAAAAAGAGCTTCGAAGACGTGCTGGAGATGGGAGTCGGCGCCATCAAGTACGCCTTGCGCTACACCGATGACGTGGAGTTCTCCTGCGAGGATGCGGGCCGCACGCCGATCGATAATCTCTGCCGCATGGTGGAGGCCGCCATCAAGGCTGGCGCCCGCACCATCAATATCCCGGATACCGTGGGCTATACGGTACCAACCGAGTTCTCCGGCATCATCCACACCCTGTTCAACCGGGTCCCCAACATCGACAAGGCCATCATCTCGGTCCACTGTCACGACGATCTGGGACTCTCGGTGGCCAACTCCATCGGCGCGGTGCAGATGGGGGCCCGCCAGATCGAGTGCACCATCAACGGCATCGGCGAGCGGGCGGGCAACTGCTCGCTGGAAGAGGTGGCGATGATCCTCAAAACCCGCGCCGACCTGCTCGGGGTGCAAACCAATATCCGCCACAACGAAATTCATCGCACCAGCACCCTCGTCAGCCAGCTGTGCAATATGCCGGTGCAGCCCAACAAGGCGATCGTCGGGGCCAACGCCTTCTCCCACAGCTCCGGCATCCATCAGGATGGGGTGCTCAAGGCGAAAAACACTTACGAAATCATCACCCCCGAGAGCATTGGCCTGACCCAGAACAACCTCAACATGACCTCCCGCTCCGGCCGCCATGTCATCAAGCACCGGATGGAGTCTATGGGTTATGCCGAGAGCAGCTACGACCTCGACCACCTCTACGGCAAGTTCCTGACCCTGGCCGACAAGAAGGGGCAGGTGTTCGACTACGACCTCGAAGCGCTGGCCTTCTTCAGCCAGATCCACGAAGAGCCCGAGCACTTCAAACTGGAGTACCTCGGGGTGCAGAGCGGCAGCTCGGTACTGGCCACCGCCTCGGTCAAATTGAAGGTGGGACAGGATCTGATCTGCGAAGCGGCTACCGGCAACGGCCCGGTGGATGCGGTCTACCAGTGCATCAACCGCATCACAGGTTATGAGATCCGTATCGACAAATATGCCCTCAAGAGCAAGGGTGAAGGGGAAGATGCCCTCGGTCAGGTCGATATCGTCGCCGAGTACAAGGGGCGCAAATTCCACGGCATGGGGCTGGCCACCGACATCATCGAATCCTCGGCCCACGCTCTGCTCCATGTGATCAACAGCATCTGGCGCGCCGATCAGGTAGCCGAGCAGATGGAACGCAATAACAGCATCAAATCAGAAACCGTCTGAGCAGGACTCGCAGCCACACAGACGGCATGGAATGACAACATCAGGACGGGGAACGTCTGAACCGGCAACCGCGCGCGGCGTTGGTAAAACCGGGCAGAGGGATCTCAAAGACAATATCAGGATGGAGAGTGTATGAGCAGTTATCGGATCGCAGTATTGCCGGGGGACGGCATTGGCCCTGAAGTGATGGCCGAGGCCATCAAGGTGCTGGAGAAGGTGCAGGCCAGGTTCGGCCTCGCCTTCGAGTATGATCGCCATGACGTGGGCGGCATCGCCATCGACAACCACGGCACCCCGCTGCCGCAAAGCACCATCGCGGGTTGTGAAGCGGCCGATGCCGTGCTGTTTGGCTCGGTGGGCGGCCCGAAATGGGAACATCTGCCCCCTAACGATCAGCCTGAGCGTGGCGCACTGCTGCCCCTGCGCGCCCACTTCAAGCTGTTCTGCAACCTGCGTCCGGCCCGTATCTATACCGGTTTAGAGCAGTTCTCACCCCTGCGTGCCGACATCTCCGATCGCGGATTTGACATCGCCTGTGTGCGCGAGCTGACCGGTGGCATCTACTTCGGTCAGCCCAAGGGGCGCGAGGGAGAAGGGGCGAACGAAAAGGCGTTCGACACCGAGGTGTACCATCGCTTCGAGATTGAGCGCATCGCCAAGATAGCGTTCGAGTCAGCACGCGTGCGCCGTGGCAAGGTCACCTCCATCGACAAGGCCAACGTGCTCGCCTCTTCCATTCTGTGGCGCGAGGTGGTGACGCAAGTCGCCAAGTCCTATCCGGACGTAACCCTCAACCATATGTACATCGATAACGCCACCATGCAGCTCATCAAGGATCCCTCCCAGTTCGACGTGCTGCTCTGCTCCAACCTGTTCGGCGACATCCTCTCCGACGAATGCGCCATGATCACCGGCTCCATGGGGCTGCTCCCCTCCGCCAGCCTCAACGAATCGGGTTTCGGCCTGTTCGAACCTGCCGGTGGTTCGGCCCCGGATATCGCCGGCAAGGGTATTGCCAACCCCATCGCCCAGATCCTCTCCGCCGCCCTGATGCTGCGCTACAGCTTAGGGATGGAAGACGCAGCTCAAGCCATCGAGCAGGCCGTGGCCCAGACCCTGGCCGAGGGTTACTTCACCGCTGACCTGCATCAGGCCAGCGCCCGCCATCCGGTGCAGAGCACGTCCGAGATGGGTAGCCAGATCGCCGCCCGGATCTGAGCCGCATAACAGAGAACAAGGAAGAGAGAAGCAATGGCCAAGACCCTCTATCAGAAAGTATTCGACGCCCACGTGGTACGGGAAGTGGAGGGGGAGACCCCCCTCATCTACATCGACCGCCATCTGGTGCATGAAGTGACCAGCCCGCAGGCATTCGACGGCCTGCGCGCCATGAACCGCCAGCTGCGCCGCCCGGATCTGACTTGGGCTACCATGGATCACAACGTCTCCACCACCACCAAGGACATCGCCGCCTCCGGCGAGATGGCCCGCATCCAGATGGAGACGCTCGCCGAAAACTGCAAGGAGTTCGGGGTTCGTCTCTACGATCTCAACCACAAATATCAGGGGATCGTCCATGTGATGGGCCCCGAGCTCGGCATCACCTTGCCCGGCACCACCATCGTCTGCGGCGACTCTCACACCGCCACCCACGGCGCCTTCGGCTCACTGGCGTTCGGCATCGGCACTTCCGAAGTGGAACATGTGATGGCGACCCAGACCCTGAAACAGGGTCGCGCCAGGACCATGCGCATTTCGGTCAACGGCAAGCTGGCCGAGGGTATCAGTGCCAAGGACGTAGTGCTGGCCATCATCGGTCAGGTTGGCCATGCCGGTGGTACCGGCTACGTGGTGGAATTCGCTGGCGAGGCCATTGCGGGCCTCTCCATGGAAGGGCGGATGACGGTGTGCAACATGGCCATAGAGCTGGGTGCCAAGGCGGGGATGATTGCCCCCGACCAGACCACCATCGACTACATCCGTGGCAAGGAGTTCGCCCCCAAAGGCGAGGCGCTGGAGCAGGCCATCGCCTACTGGCAGAGCCTCAAGAGCGATGAAGGTGCCCGTTTCGATGCCGAAGTAGTGCTGGATGCCGCCGATATCGCCCCGCAGGTCACCTGGGGGACCAACCCGGGCCAGGTGATTGCCGTCAATGAGCCGATTCCGGCACCGGAATCCTTCAGCGATCTGATGGAACAGCAATCCGCCCGCAAGGCGCTCGCCTACATGGACTTGCAACCGGGCCAGAAGCTCTCCGACGTTGCCATCGACAAGGTGTTTATCGGATCGTGCACCAACAGCCGCATCGAGGATCTGCGTGCTGCCGCCGCCATCGCTCGCGGTCGCAAGGTAGCCGCTGGCGTGCAGGCGCTGGTGGTGCCGGGCTCCGAACAGGTGAAGGCACAGGCCGAAGCTGAGGGCTTGGACAAGATCTTCATCGAGGCTGGCTTTGAGTGGCGCCTGCCCGGCTGCTCCATGTGTCTGGCCATGAACAACGACCGGCTGCAACCGGGGGAGCGCTGCGCCTCCACCAGCAACCGCAACTTCGAAGGGCGTCAGGGCCGCGCCGGCCGCACCCATCTGGTGAGCCCGGCCATGGCCGCCGCTGCCGCCGTCACCGGCCGCTTCGCCGACATTCGCGCACTGTAAGAGGACATTTCGATGACAGGATTCAAACAGCATAAAGGGATCGTCGTCCCCCTCGACAGCGCCAACGTCGACACCGACGCCATCATTCCCAAACAGTTTTTGCAAAAAGTAAACCGCATCGGTTTTGGCAAGCACCTGTTCCACGACTGGCGCTTTCTGGACGATGCCGGCCAGCAGCCCAACCCCGAGTTTGTACTGAACCAACCGCAATTTGCCGGTGCCAGCATTCTGCTGGCCCGCGAGAACTTCGGCTGCGGGTCTAGTCGCGAGCACGCCCCCTGGGCGCTGGCCGACTACGGCTTCAAGACCATCATAGCCCCGAGCTTTGCCGATATTTTCTACGGCAACGCCATCAACAACGGCATGGTACCGGTACGTCTGAAGGAGGAGGAGGTCGACACCCTGTTCCAGCTGGTGGCCGCCCAGCCGGGCATCGAGATCGAGGTGGATCTGGAGGCCAATCAGGTACGCGCCGGCAAACTCAGCTTCGGTTTCGAGATCGATGAATTCCGCCGTTACTGTCTGCTCAACGGCTTGGATGCCATCGGTCTGACCCTGCAGCACGAGGCCGCCATCAGCGCCTTTGAGGCGAAGCAGCCGAGCTGGATTTAACGCGCCAGTTGCAAAAAAACGAGTAGAATCAACAGGGAGCTTCGGCTCCCTGTTTTACTGTCCGCGACGCTTCCCACTTTGGGCCACCGGAACTGGCCCGTGCCACAGGAAAGGATGATGAAGAGACCGACGGCAATCCCTCTACTCTGTGCCCTGCTGCTTGCCCTGCCTGCGGGGGCCAGCCAAACCAGCTTCAACAACAGCCTCGGCCAGATCAGCGTCGGCTGGCAGGATAGCGAAGGCAAACCCCAACAGCTCACCTACCGACTCGAACAGGGCAAGTTGCCGCCTCTCATCGCCTATCGCCCGGCGAGAATGCAGGAGGAGGTGTTGCAGGTGTTGCTGCGGGAGGTGCGCCAGAACTACCCCGAGGTGCAGTTCACCCTCGCTCGCCCCTCGCTGGAGCTGCATCTGAAAAGCCGCAATCAGGACAAGGCGCGCGAGGCGATGGCCTTTCTGGAGTCACAACGGGGTAAAGAGGAGCAGGCGTGGCTGACCAAACACTACTTCCAGTACTTCAACACCCCCGACGGGCAGCTGGCGGTGAAGCAGGATCATGTGCGCATCGCGCTGGAGAGTCGCAGCGGGCTGGCTCCGCTGGCGGATCAACTCAAGCAGCAGGGCAGCACCGAAACGGAAGCGCGCCAGAAAACCGTGGCCCATATGCTCACCTTTATCCAGAGCATCCCCTATCAGCAGCTCGACAGCCTGAACGGCAGGCAGGGCAAGGGATTTCTATCTCCCCGTCAGGTGCTGGAGCAGAACCGGGGTGATTGCGACAGCAAGGTAACCCTGATGGCCGCCATGCTGGCTCAGCTCTTTCCGGAGCTGAAACAGGCCATGGTGTTCGTCCCCGGCCATGCCCTGCTGGCCGTTGACCTGCCCGCCAAGCCGGGGGATGTGACCCTCAACTGGCAGGGGCAGAACTACCTGTTGCTCGAACCTACCGGTCCCGCCACCTTGCCTGCAGGCCAAATAGCATCGACCAGCAAAACGCTGGTCGATAGCAAGCAGTTGAGTGTGCAGCCGGTTCAGGAAAAAGGGTAATCCCCTCCCTCTGCCGATGGGGAGAGAGGATTAACCCTGAGGCAGAAACTCTACCGCCAGCAGCAACCCGCTCTCCTCCTCCAGCACACGGATAATACGGGCATGGGCTTCAAAGGGAGGCAACAGGTTGTTGTTGGTGGCAAGACTGATCCGGATGGGCTGATTGATGTCGAGCTGGTGTTCAGAGACCGCAATCCCCATGCCGTTGGCACTGAGATCCCGGCAGATCCCCTCCAGCACCAGCTGCTGCTGATAGACGGTGACCGGAGCATTGATGACCATGCGCGCAAAGGCACGCCTTTCCTTGGTATTGGTAAGCACGCGAACATCCTCTGTTGGGTGGGCGTCATCTCATGGGTATTGCACAATTGTGCTGGTCTACCCAAAAGAACGTTAATACAATGCGGTTCGTTTCTCAAACGGGGTGCGGTTTACCGCTGAGATTATACCCGTGCACCTGATCCAGATAATGCTGGCGGAGGAATTTGAGGCATGGCGCTCATTTTTTGCGCCCTCACCCGCTGGCACCTCGTTATTAACAAGTAATAGGGAGTGCCACCCATGAAGACCCTGCTGCTGATCACCACCGGCCTGCTGTCGGCCAATGTGTTCGCCGCCGACACCCTCACCGTCTACACCTACAGCTCCTTCACTGCCGACTGGGGACCCGGTCCCAAGATCAAGCAAGCCTTCGAGAAGGAGTGCGGCTGTACCCTCAATCTGGTTCCCCTCGAAGATGGCGTAGCCATCCTCAACCGGCTGCGACTGGAGGGCAACCACAGCAAGGCCGACCTGGTGCTGGGGCTGGATGATGCACTCATCAGTGAAGCCAAGCAGAGCGGCCTGTTCGCCTCCCATCCCGCCAAGCTGGATGGCATCAAGGTGCCGGGTGGCTGGCAGGATGACACCTTTGTCCCCTACGACTACGGCTACTTCGCCTTCGTCTACGACAAGAGCAAGCTCAAGACCCCGCCCAAGAGCCTGAAAGAGCTGGTGGAGCGCCCCGATCTCAAGGTTATCTATCAGGACCCCCGTACCTCGACCCCGGGACAGGGGCTGATGCTGTGGATGAAGTCTGTCTACGGTGACAAGGCTCCTGAAGCCTGGGCCACGCTTGCCAAAAAGACGGTCACCGTCACCAAGGGGTGGTCCGAGGCCTATGGCATGTTCCTCGATGGCGAGGCGGACATGGTGCTCTCCTACACCACCTCCCCCGCTTACCACCTGATTACCGAGAACAAGCCCCAGTATCAGGCTGCCGCCTTCGAGGAGGGTCACTACCGCCAGGTAGAAGTGGCCGCCAAGCTGAAGAGCGCCAAACAGGGGAAACTGGCTGACCAGTTCCTGCAATTTATGGTGAGCCCCGCCTTCCAGCAGGAAATCCCGACCGGCAACTGGATGTATCCGGTTATCGACACGCCGCTGCCCAAGGGCTTCGAGCAGATGATCACCGTAGCCAAGCCGCTCGCCTTCAGCAGCGATGAGGTGGCCGCCAATCGCAAAGGGTGGATCCGCGAGTGGCTGCAAGCCGTCACCCAGTGAGCCGTTATCTGAAATTACAGGCTCGTCCCCTCTGGTGGTTGCCGGGCAGTGCCGCCACCCTGTTGATCCTGCTGTTATCTCTCGGGCCGCTCGCGGCCCTACTGTGGCACGCCGGTTCGCTGGCCCCCCGCACCCTGCTCGCAGATCCTTATCTGCGTCATGTGCTGGGCTTCAGTCTGGGACAGGCACTGCTCTCCACCCTGTTCAGTCTCGGGCTGGCCATTCCGGTGGCCCGCGCGCTGGCGCGGCGCCGCTTCCTTGGCCGCACCCTGCTGATCAAGCTATTTGGCCTCTCGCTGGTACTGCCGGTCATCATCGCCATCTTCGGCATCGTGGCGGTTCATGGCAAGCAGGGGTGGCTGCCGCAACTGTTGCGCTCACTGGGGCTGGATCCCGGCAATTATCTCTACGGCCTGTTCGGTATCCTGCTGGCCCACGTCTTCTTCAACATGCCGCTGGCGGCCCGCCTGATGCTGCAGAGCATAGAGAGCATCCCCGAATCGAGCTGGCGCCTCGCCAGCCAGCTCGGCATGCGCTCATCCCATATCTTCCGGCTGCTGGAGTGGCCGCTTATTCGCGGCATATTGCCGGGGCTGGCCAGTCTCATCTTTATGCTCTGCTTCACCAGCTTCACTACCGTGCTGGCGCTAGGGGGGGGGCCGAAATCGACCACCCTGGAGGTGGCCGTCTATCAGGCGCTACGCTTTGACTTCGATCTCGCCACCGCGGGCGGACTGGCGCTGGTGCAGCTGATCCTGACCGCCGCCCTGCTGCTCCTGCAACACAAGCTGCAGAGTACCCCGGCCAGTCGGGTGACTCCCCGTCGCCCCTGCCTGCGACCGGATCGCCATCAGCCGGGCGCGGCTGTGGTGGATCTGCTCTCGCTCGGTATCGGGCTCGCCATCTTTCTGCCACCGCTGCTGGCCATCGTGGTGGCGGGCCTTCACCCGGGCCTGCTGACGGCGCTCACGTCCAGCAAGCTGTGGCAGGCGAGCGGCCAGTCGCTGCTGATTGCGCTGGCGGCGGGCACCCTTGCAACCCTGCTTGGCAGCGGCCTGTTGCTCACCAGCCGTCACCTCAAGGTGCGCACCCGCCAGCGGCGCGCTGCGGCCCTATGGGAGGCCAGCGGTTCGATGATCCTGATGATCCCGGCAGTGGTGCTCTCCACCGGACTCTTTATCCTGTTTATGCCCTTTGCCGATGTATTTGCACTCGGCCCCTGGCTGGTAGTACTGGTCAACGCCCTGATGGCGCTGCCCTATGTGATGCGCACCCTCTCAGCCCCCATGCAGCTGGTGGTACGCCAGTACGATCGGCTGGCGGACAGTCTGGGGGTACGCGGCCTGCATCGCCTGCGACTGGTGGAGTGGCCGCTGCTGCGCCGCTCGCTGGCACTGGCGATGGCGCTGTCGATGATCCTCTCGCTGGGGGATCTCGGTGCCATCGCCATGTTTGGCAGCCAGGAGCTCACCACCCTACCCTTGCTGCTCTACCAGCAGCTCGGCAGCTACCGGCTGACCGAAGCGGCCGCCACCGCCCTGCTGCTGCTGACGCTCTGTTTCTCCCTGTTCTGGCTGGTGGAACGGGGGCTTGGAGGAAAAAATGGCGAGCAACATTGAGATACTAAACGCCTTGCGCCCCTGTGCCAGCGTTTCTGCGGCTGTTCCGGCTGGTGGAACGGACCCTTTGAGGAGGAAAACATGCTGAACATTGATACGCTTGCGACCAGCTACCCCGACTGGCGCGTCAGCTTCAGCGCGACCCTGCCCAAGGGGGAGATCACCGCACTGATCGGCCCAAGCGGCGCAGGTAAATCGACCCTGCTCGGGATGATCGCCGGCTTCGTGCCGGTGGAATCAGGCCGCCTCAGTTTCGATGGTGAAGACCTGCTGCCACTGGGCCCCGCCGAGCGACCGGTCACCACCCTGTTTCAGGATCACAACCTGTTCCTCCACCTGTCGGTGTTCGACAATATCGCCATCGGCTTGCACCCGGGCCTGCGCCTGAGTGCAGCCCAGCGGGCACAGGTGATCGATGCAGCCGCACGGGTTGGTCTTGGCGAGATGTTAAACCGCCAGCCTGAACAGCTCTCCGGCGGCCAGCAGCAGCGAGTCGGGCTGGCTCGCGCGCTGGTGCGCGGCAAACCGCTGCTGCTGCTGGATGAGCCCTTCTCTGCCCTCGATCCCGCCCTGCGCCGGGAGATGCTGGCGGAAGTGGCGAGGCTAGCCTGCGAACAGGGCATTACCGTACTGATGGTGTCCCACAATCCGGAAGATGCCCAGCTGATTGCCGATCAGGTGCTCTTTGTCGACGAGGGCCGCATCGCCCTGCAAGGCAAGCCGGATATTCTGCAAAATAGCGACCACCCAGGGCTGCTGCGCTACCTTGGCCAATAGCCCTTGGGAGTAAAGACTGCGCCATGATCAAAAAGGGAGGCCGATTGGCCTCCCTTTGTATCTGGAAATATTCATTTAAATCAGAGATTTTCCTCGGCGAACGAAGCCAGTCGGCTGCGCACCACGCCATTGAGGAAGATGTTGGCACTGCCGTCAAAATCCTTGAAACGCTCGACGATGTAGGTGAGACCCGAGGTCACCGGGCTCAGGTAGTTGGAGTCGATCTGGGCCAGGTTACCGGAGCAGACGATCTTGGTGCCCTCGCCGCAACGAGTGATGATGGTCTTGATCTGGGACGCGGTCAGGTTCTGGCACTCATCCAGCAGCACGAAGGTGTTCTGGATGCTGCGCCCACGCATGAAGTTGACCGATTTGAACTGGATGTTGGCCTTCTCCATGATGTAGCTGAGCGAGCCGCTCATGTTCTCGTCCTGCTTGTGCAGCACCTCCAGGGTGTCGGTCACCGCTGCCAGCCAGGGCATCATCTTCTCCTCTTCAGTGCCGGGCAGGAAGCCGATGCTCTCGGCAATTTCCGGGGTATTCCGGGTGACGATCACCTTCTCGTAAATGCCCTTCTCAATCACCAACTCCAGCGCAGCAGCCATGGCCAGCAAGGTTTTGCCGCAACCCGCCGGGCCGGTCAGGATCACCAGATCGATGTGCGGATCGAGCAGTGCATCCAGCGCCATCCCCTGATAGACATTCTTGGGATGGACACCCCACGCCTTGCGAGACATCAGTCGCTCGCGGCCCAGATCCTTGATGCGGATCTTGTTGCCATCGTGGCTGAGCACCCGGGCGGCGAAGAAATTCTCTTCATCCACCAGATACTGGTTTACGTGAACCCCTTCCAGCAGATTGGCATCGATCACATGGATGGTGTCGCGGCCATGGGTCTCGCTCTCGCACTCGCCAACCCGCTCCCAGAAGCTGCCGGGCACCACCTGAAAGCCTTTGGCCAGCAGGCGGATATCGTCGATCAGCTGGTCGCTGCGGTAATCTTCAACGTGAGCAAGCCCGGCCCCCTTGGCCTTGAGGCGCATGTTGATGTCTTTGGTGACCAGCACCACCTGACGCTTCAACTCGTGCTTTTGCAGATAGAGGGCCGCGTTGATGATGCGGTTGTCGGCCTCCTTGTCGGTAAACACCTCGGCATCCTGCGGCAGATGGTGATCGCTGAAGATGCAGATATTGCCGCTCGCTTCGCCAGCCAGCGGCACACCCTGGGTGATCTGATCCGGGGTTGCATCGCGGAACACATCTTCCAGCGCACGAATGGCCACCCGCGCGTCGCGGCTGACATCCTTGTTGCGATCCTTGATGTTATCGAGCTCTTCCAGCACCGTCATGGGGATGAGCACGTCGTGCTCTTTGAAGGAGTAGATAGCGAGGGGTTCGTGAAGCAGAACGTTGGTATCCAGGATAAACAGCTTTCGGTCCGTATTGTCCATAAGCATCCTCCTTGGCACTGAAGGGCCACGTGTGTGAATCTCGGATGTCATTGAAACCACACGGCCGTGACAGTTTTATTACCCTCAACGCTACGCCCGATTTTACTATCGTGCAACAAATCACTGGGCCGCCTGATTTGATTGCGCATAAAAACAGCAATAAAAAGACCGGCACTGTGGCCGGTCTTTCCTCTCTTGTTCAACTACTTGGGCATGTTTTTCAGCCGCACTTGGAGTCGCCACAGTTGAGGCAGGTCATGCAGCCATCCTTCAGCACCAGCGCCTTGGTGTGGCACTTGTAGCAGAGCGCCGCATTGGCCGGGAAACCACTGCCCGCCTGTTGCTCTTCGGCCTCCTGAGCGGCTTTCAACTCAGCTTGCTTCTCAGCCAGAAACGCCTGCTGATGCTCATCCAGTCCCGGCGCCTTGAGCATGCCGATCTCGGTGAGATGGCTCTCGATCACGTTGCCAATTTCGGCGATCAGCGACGGCACATACTTGCCCTTGTTCCAGTAGCCGCCCTTTGGATCAAACACCGAGCGCAGCTCCTCGACCAGGAAGGTGACATCCCCACCCTTGCGGAATACCGCCGAGATGATGCGGGTCAGCGCCACGATCCACTGATAGTGCTCCAGGCTCTTGGAGTTGATGAAAATCTCGAACGGACGGCGAGTTTCGTGAACCGTGCCCTCGTTGAGAATGATGTCGTTGATAGTGATGAACAGTGAGTGCTCGGAGACATGCTCCGGCGTCTTCAGCTTGTAGGTGGTACCCATCAGCCGCTCCGGGCGCAGCACGGTTTCGTGCATGTGCACCACGTCATCCTGCACAGAGAGATCTTCTTGCGGCTCATCCTTGGTACGCACCTTGTAGGCGACGATTTTCTTGTCGATCTTCTTGACCATAATGTCGTTCTCAGAATTTACCGTAATAGCCTTCTTTCAAGGCGTCGTAGAGGTTGGCGGCCGTATGCAGCTCGCCATCGTATTCGATCTCTTCGTTCCCCTTGACGGAGATGACGGAGCCATCCTCAAGGGTGAACTCATAGAGGGTGTTCTCCAGATCCTTCTCCTTCACCAGCACGCCCTGGAAGGCCTCCGGATTGAAGCGGAAGGTGGTGCACCCCTTGAGGCCGGAGTCCGAGGCATACATGTAGATGTCCTTGAACTGCTCGAACGGGAAATCAGTCGGCACGTTGGCGGTCTTGGAGATGGATGAGTCAATCCAGCGCTGAGCCGCCGCCTGAATGTCCACATGTTGCGCCGGGGTGATGTCATCGGCAGTAATGAAATAGTCCGGCAGACGGCTCGCCACATCATCGGCATAGGGCATGGCGGCCGGATTCACCAGCTCGCGGTAGGCCAGCAGCTCGAAGGAGTAGACATCGACGCTCTCCTTGCTCTTCTTGCCCGGCTTGATGACGTTGCGGCTGTAGTGGTGGGCAAAGCTCGGCTCGATGCCGTTGCTGGCATTGTTGGCCAGAGACAGCGAGATGGTGCCGGTCGGCGCGATACTGCTGTGATGGGTGAAACGACCACCCACTTCCGCCAACTCGGCGACCAGCGCAGGATCCACTTCGGCAACCTGCTGCATATAGCGGCTGTAGCGCGCATGCAGCACCTTGCCCTTCACCTTGTCGCCTACCTTGATGCCATCAGCCGCCATTTCCGGGCGCAGACGCAGCATCTTGCCGGTTACTTCGAACTCCTGCTCCATTATTGGGGCAGAGCCCTTCTCCTTGGCTAGACGCAGGGACTCCTGCCAGCCGGTCATCGCCAGCTCCTGGGATACCTGCTCGGTAAAGGCCACGGATGCAGCGGAGCCGTACTTGATCTGCAGCATGGTGAGGGTCGAACCAAGCCCCAGGAAGCCCATGCCGTGACGGCGCTTGGCAGTGATCTCCTCGCGCTGTTTGGCCAGCGGCAGTTGGTTGATCTCCACCACGTTGTCGAGCATACGGGTGAAGATGGCCACCACCTTGCGAAACGCCTGCCAATCGAACGCAGCGCTTTCAGTAAAAGGGTCGCGCACAAACTTGGTCAGATTGACCGAGCCCAGCAGGCAGGCGCCATAAGGCGGCAAAGGCTGCTCGCCACAGGGGTTGGTCGCGCGGATCTCTTCACAGAACCAGTTGTTGTTCATCTGGTTGACCTTGTCGATCAGGATGAAGCCGGGCTCTGCATAGTCATAGGTGGAGGTCATGATGACATTCCACAGCTTGCGGGCGGGCATGGTCTTGTAGACCTTGCAGGCGACCTGCCCCAACTCGTTGAATACAACCCCTTCCTTGTTGGGCCAGTCGGCCCATAGCACCTGAGCGGGATCGTTCAGCCCAATGCCATCCTGCTCCACCTCTTTAGCGGTATAGGGGAAGATCAGCGACCAGGGGGCATCCTCTTTCACCGCCTTGACGAAATCTTCGGTGATGAGCAGAGAGAGGTTGAACTGACGCAGGCGGCCATCTTCACGCTTGGCCTGTATAAACTCGATCACATCGGGATGGCGGATATCCATGGTGCCCATCTGGGCGCCGCGACGGCCACCGGCTGACGAGACGGTGAAACACATCTTGTCATAGATATCCATAAAGGAGAGCGGGCCGGAAGTGTAGGCTCCGGCACCGGAGACAAAGGCACCGCGCGGGCGCAGGGTCGAGAAGTCATAGCCGATACCGCACCCAGCTTTCAGGGTCAGACCGGCCTCGTGCACCTTGCCGAGGATATCGTCCATCGAATCTTCGATGGTGCCGGAAACAGTACAGTTGATGGTTGAAGTGGCAGGCTTGTGCTCAAACGCCCCCGCATTAGAGGTGATGCGGCCCGCCGGAATGGCCCCATTGCGCAGCGCCCACAGGAACGGCTCATACCAGGCTTCCGGCTCCAGCTCCTGCTCTGCCAACGCACGGGCTACCCGCTGGTAGGTCTCGTCGATAGAGCTGTCGATGGGAGTGCCATCCTTGCTCTTGAGGCGATACTTGCTATCCCAGATCTCGAGGGACGTTTCCTGCATGGGGATAAGGCGGGAGCCAAGCTCACTCTCCAGCACCGGGTTCGATTTAGCCATTTTCAATCAACCTTATGTGAATGCATCAACATCATGACAACAGCAGAAAACACCACTAATGGTGCCATCTAAAATTAATGGCACAACATATAGTACACCTGATGCCATGAGGGCGCCGATTCTAACCTAAAAAAATGCCCCGGCCAGCAGATTTCTGGGCCAGGGCACTTAACTGATTAATTTGCTGAGGGATTTAACACTCAGAGATAGATCAGGGCTTCTTGACGTAAACTGACGGCGTTTCACCCGCCATATTCAGATAGAACTCATAGACGCCATCAGCATCCGGTGAGAACTTCATGTCCTCATACTTGGAGCAGGGGTTAACCGGCACCGCCTCACCACCCAACACGGCAACACCATCACTCGGGCTCTTGTAGCCAAAGTTGGTACCGCAGCTCCAGCCTGAATCAGCAAACTTGAACTTGTAGGGGGCCCACTCTTTCTTGAGGGTGCCTTTGGCCATATAGAGCTTTTCCGCCACCTTGACTACCTTGCTTTCATCAGTCGCCATCCAGTCGTTCATCTCCCCGCGCAGGTAGATGGACTTGCCACCGAAGTCGCTGTTGTCTGCCCCAGCCTGCTCTGCACCACCATTGGATGCGCAACCGCCTAATACCAGGGTTCCCGCCGCCAGCATCATCGTTACTGTTCTCTTGAACATGAGTCTATTCCTTAAATTATTGTGATTCCTTGGTCCATCAATATGGACTGAAGAATTAAACCAGAGGAGACATCACAAGAAAGGTAGAGGCATCACATTCTGTACTTTTTGTATCCAACACATTGAATTGGTGAGCAAATATCGAACAGAAAAAGAGGTCTTTTTGGGGCTTTAGAAGGCTAATCAATGAATGACAAGAAGGGGGAAGTCTAATAATCCGGCGACGTGATGAATTACAGGCAATAAAAAACCCCGCTCGATGAGCGGGGTTTCTTGTATTGGGTGCCTGGCAGTGTCCTACTCTCGCATGGCGAATGCCACACTACCATCGGCGCTACCGCGTTTCACTTCTGAGTTCGGCATGGGATCAGGTGGTTCCACGGCGCTATGGCCGCCAGGCAAATTCTT